>JAJFGH010000017.1 GCA_021776275.1 Alphaproteobacteria bacterium
CGACGGCATGGCGCAGGCCCGCCCGGTGAAGCGCCAGCACGTCCATATAGCCCTCGGCGACGATCACCTCGCGCCGCCGGCGCGCCGGCTCTTTTGCCGCGGCCAAGCCATAAAGGACGCGGCCCTTGCTAAAAAGCCTCGTTTCCGGCGAATTGACGTATTTCGCGATCCGCCCGCTTGCTTCCCCAAAAAAGCGGCCGCCAAAGGCAATCACCTGGCCACGGCGATCCGTAATCGGAAAAAGCACACGTTGGCGAAACCGTTCGAAGGGGGCCTGCGCCTCCGGCGCGACCAAGAGGCCCGCCTCCAACATTTCTTTTTCGGTGATGCCCTGCTCGCCGAGCGCCGCAACCAACAACCCGCGCGCTTCCGGTGCGAAGCCCAAGCGAAATTCCCGGATCGTCCCATCGTCCAGCCCGCGCTTCTTCAAATAGCCAAGCGCTTCCGCGCCCCGACGCCCGTGCAGCTCGCCTTCATACCAGCGCGTGGCCGCTTCCAGGACCTGGACCTGACGATCCACCACTTTCTCGCGGGCCACCGCCTCCGGGCTTTGTTGCGGCATCGGCAAACCGGCAAGCCCGGCAAGGCGCTCGACTGCCTCGGGGAAAGAAAGGCCGCCCAACTGCATCTCGAAGGAAATGACGTCGCCATGGGCGCCGCAACCGAAGCAGTGATAAAAGCCCTTGTCGTCGTTTAACGTGAAGGAGGGCGTCTTTTCTTTGTGAAAGGGGCAAAGGCCGAGATGCTCGCGGCCGCGGCGGCGCAGCTGCACATGACGTCCGACGATATCGGAAATCGGCACCCGGTCGCGCAACTCGTCAAGAAATTGGGGCGAAAAGCTCATTGGCCGCCGATCTGTCCTGTCTACAAAGCCCGTCTTTTCCGACGGACGCGCACTCAGCCAAGCAACCCTTTTACGATGCCGCTTGCCTTTCCGAAATCCATTTGCCCGGCATATTGCGTGCGAAGCGTCGCCATCACCCGTCCCATGTCCTTCAAACTGGCGGCTTTTTCCGCTTCGACCACCCCGGCAATGGCTTGCTGCAATTCTTCGCCCGCCATCTGCTTGGGCAAAAAACGCGTGATGATCACCACCTCGGCGCGCTCGCGATCGGCAAGGTCTTGGCGCTTGCCCTGCTCGTACAGCACAATCGATTCATCGCGCTGCTTCACCATCTTTTGCAGAAGCTGCAGAATTTCATTGTCGTCGAGGCCATCGTCGCCACGCTCCGGACGCACGGCAATGTCCCGATCCTTCAACGCCGCCAGGATTAGCCGTAACGTCGAAACCGCAATTTTATCCTGCGACTTGAGCGCTTCTTTCAGCGCTTCACTCAACTGGGTGCGCAGCATGCAACGGTGCCGGAACTGATGTATATGATTTCGGAAACCCCCGACGTTACAGGAATTGCCCCCGCTTGGCAACTACGTGAAATTTCATAAACCGCTGATTTAAATGTTTTTTTTAGGGCGACGCTCCCTTGACGGCGGCACAGCTTTTGCTTATGAAACGCCGGGTCCCCTAAAAAACCCCGCCCCATCCAGCGGCGCCGGCCCAAGATCGCCCGGTGCCCTTCCGGACGGGCGGTGAATGCCTGCCACAAGGGCCCTCGACCGATCGAGGCATGCCAAAAGGAGCCATGCGCGAAATGCCCTCTGCCAAGCCGACGCGCGCCTTCCGCGAAGACGGGACCCCCCCTCCCGGCGCGACAGCCGTTTTGGTGCTTGAGGATGGCAATGTGCTATGGGGCGAAGGCTGCGGCGCTTTTGGTACGGCGGTCGGCGAGGTTTGCTTCAACACCGCGATTACCGGCTATCAGGAGATCCTCACGGACCCCTCCTATGCCGGTCAGATCATCACCTTTACCTTTCCCCATATCGGCAATGTCGGCACAAACGCGGCGGATCGCGAGCGCGCGCACCCCTTTGCACGGGGCTTTCTCCTGCGCGCACCGATCACGGCGCCCTCGAATTTCCGGAGCGAACACAGCCTGGATGCCTGGGCCAGGGCGGAAGGGCTTGTCGGCCTCGCAAAACTGGACACCCGGCGGCTGACCCGTCACATCCGGGAAAAGGGCGCGCCGAAGGCCGCCATCGGCCATCCGGAGGATGGACGCTTCGACCTCGCGGCCCTGCAGGAAGCGGCAAAGGCCTGGCCCGGCCTGGAAGGCATGGACCTCGCAAAAGAGGTCAGCGCCGCCGAGCCCTACGACTGGGACGAGACCTGCTGGCGGCTGGGAGAAGGCCATGGCCGGGTGAAGGCGCCCAGCCACCATATCGTCGCCATCGATTTCGGCGCCAAGTGGAACATCCTGCGCGCTCTTGCCAATGCGGGCGCACGCGTTACCGTGCTGCCGGCGACGGCAAGCGCGGCGGATATCCTTGGCCGCAAACCCGACGGCATCTTCCTTTCCAACGGGCCGGGCGATCCGGCGGCAACGGCAAAATACGCCGTGCCGGTGCTGAAGGATCTGCTTCCTTCCGGCATTCCGATCTTCGGCATCTGCCTCGGCCATCAACTCCTTGCCCGCAGCCTTGGCGCGAAGACGGAAAAAATGTTCCTGGGCCACCGCGGCGCGAACCATCCGGTGAAAGACCTGGAAACGGGCCGGGTCGAGATCACGAGCCAAAATCACGGCTTCGTCGTCTGCAAGGATGGCCTGCCGAAGGACGTCGCCATGACCCATGCCTCCCTCTTCGACCAATCCCTCGAAGGACTGCGCGTCGCCGGAAAGCCGATCTTTTCCGTTCAGTACCATCCCGAAGCGTCCCCCGGCCCCCATGACAGCCATTATCTGTTTGAACGCTTCCTCAGCCAGATCGAGCGCCATGCCTAAGCGGAGCGACATCCAATCGGTTCTGATCATCGGCGCCGGCCCGATCGTTATTGGCCAGGCGTGCGAGTTCGATTATTCCGGCACCCAGGCCTGCAAGGCGCTGAAAGAGGAGGGCTACCGCACCATCCTCGTCAATTCGAACCCGGCGACGATCATGACCGACCCCGGCCTTGCGGACGTTACCTATGTCGAGCCGATCACGGCACCGCTCGTCACCAAGATCATCGAAAAGGAAAGGCCGGACGCGCTGCTACCGACTATGGGCGGGCAGACCGGCCTGAACATGGCCTTGACCCTTGCCCGCGACGGCGTGCTTGAAAAATTCGGCGTAACGTTGATCGGCGCCTCGCGGGACGCCATCGACAAGGCGGAAGACCGCGAGCGTTTCCGCGAAGCCATGGCGCGTATCGGCCTCGAATGCCCAAAAGGCCGCCTCGCCCACACGCCCGCCGATGCCCTCGACGCACTGGAAGAAATCGGGCTGCCGGCGATCATCCGCCCGTCCTTCACCCTCGGCGGCACCGGCGGCGGGATCGCCTATGACCGGGAAAGCTTCGAAGACATCGTTGCCGGCGGGCTCGATGCCTCGCCGACGAACGAGGTCTTGATCGAAGAATCCGTCCTTGGCTGGAAAGAATACGAGATGGAGGTCGTTCGCGACAGCGCGGATAACTGCATCATCGTGTGCTCGATCGAAAACATCGACCCGATGGGCGTGCATACCGGCGACAGCATCACGGTAGCCCCGGCCTTGACCTTGACGGATAAGGAATACCAGATCCTTCGCGATGCCTCGATCGCCGTGCTGCGCGAGATCGGCGTCGATACCGGAGGATCGAATGTGCAATTCGCCGTCCATCCGGACAGCGGGCGCCTGCTGGTGATCGAGATGAACCCTCGGGTCTCGCGCTCTTCTGCCCTCGCCTCAAAGGCAACCGGCTTTCCGATCGCCAAGATCGCGGCGAAGCTTGCCATCGGCTATCGGCTGGACGAATTGACGAACGACATTACAAAGACAACCCCGGCCTCTTTCGAACCCACCATCGATTACGTGGTGACGAAAATCCCGCGCTTTACCTTCGAAAAATTTCCCGGCGCAACGCCCAACCTCACCACCTCCATGAAGTCCGTTGGCGAGGCCATGGCGATGGGGCGCAATTTTTCCGAATCCTTTCAAAAGGCCCTGCGTTCGCTGGAAACGGGCTTGACCGGGCTGAACCCGCCGGTCGGCGCCGAGCGGCTCGAAGGGCCGGAAGGCAAGCGCGCGATCAAGGCAGCCCTTGGCCGGGCAACGCCCGATCGCATTCTTTGGATCGCCGAAGCCTTCCGCAACGGCCTCGATCTGAAAGAGATCCAAACGCTCACAAAATACGACCCCTGGTTCCTGGACCAGATCCAAAGCCTGGTCGCGGTCGAAGCCCAATTGAGGCGCGACGGCCTGCCGAAGACGGCGGCCGGTTTCGTCGAGCTGAAGGGGCTCGGCTTTTCGGACGCCCGGCTTGCGGAACTTACCGGCCTGGAGGAAAAGGACGTTGCCGGCATGCGAGCCGAACACCACGTCCGCCCCGTCTACAAGCGCGTCGACACCTGCGCGGCGGAATTTCCGTCCCTCACCCCATATATGTATTCCTCATACGAACCAAAATGGGCGCCGAAGCAGCCGCCGGAATGCGAAGCGGACCCTAGCGCCCGCAACAAGGTTCTGATTCTTGGCGGCGGACCGAACCGGATCGGTCAGGGAATCGAATTCGATTATTGCTGCGTGCATGCAGCCTACGCCCTTTCCGAGGCCGGCTTCGAGACGATCATGGTGAACTGCAACCCCGAAACCGTCTCGACGGATTACGACACGTCGGATCGGCTCTATTTCGAGCCGCTGACCGCCGAAGACGTCATCGAGATCGCGCGGACCGAACAGGCGAACGGAAATCTGCACGGCGTCATCGTACAATTCGGCGGCCAGACGCCGCTGAAACTGGCGGCCGCATTGGAAGAGGCCGCCATTCCGATCCTTGGCACCTCCCCGGACGCGATCGATCTGGCGGAAGACCGCGAACGCTTCCAGCAATTGCTGAAAAAACTGAACCTGCGCCAGCCGAAAAACGGCATCGCCCATTCGGTCGAGAAGGCCGTGAAAATTGCCAACGAAATCGGCTACCCCCTCGTCGTCCGGCCGTCCTATGTGCTGGGCGGCCGCGCCATGCAAATCGTCCATGAGGAAGCCTCCCTGCTTCGCTACATGACGGAGGCGGTGAAAGTTTCCGGGGCGAACCCGGTGCTGATCGATTCCTATCTGCAATCCGCGATCGAAGTCGATATCGACGCCCTTTCGGATGGCAAATCCGTTTACGTCGCGGGCATTATGGAACATATCGAGGAGGCCGGGATCCATTCTGGCGATTCCGCCTGTTGCCTGCCGCCCCATTCCCTTTCCGAAGACCGGATCGCCGAAATTCGCGCCCAGACGGAGGCGCTCGCCCTTGCGCTGGATGTGCGCGGGCTGATGAACGTGCAGATGGCCGTCAAGGACGATGCGATCTATATCCTGGAGGTGAATCCGCGGGCAAGCCGCACGGTCCCCTTCGTCGCCAAGGCGACCGGCGTGCCGATCGCCAAACTGGCGGCACGGATCATGGCCGGCGAAACCCTTAAAGACTTCAACTTGCAGCAACCAGACATTCGCCACGTCGCCGTGAAGGAAGCCGTTTTTCCTTTTGCGCGCTTTCCGGGCGTCGACATTCTGTTGGGACCGGAGATGAAATCTACCGGCGAGGTCATGGGGATCGACCGCGACTTCGGCCATGCCTTTGCAAAATCGCAGCTTGGCGGCGGCACGATGCTGCCCCAGGAAGGCACCGTCTTCATTTCGGTCAAGGACAGCGACAAGGCGTCCATGGTCGAACCCGGCCGGCGGCTGATCGAGATGGGTTTTCGCCTTGTCGCCACCCACGGCACCGCCGCCTATCTTGGCAAGGCGGGGCTTGAGGTCGCCTCGATCAACAAGGTTGCCGAGGGCGGGCCCCATATCGTCGACGCCATGCGGGGACGCGAGGTCGACCTCGTCTTCAACACGACGGAGGGCGCCCAGGCGATTGCCGATAGCCGCGACCTGCGCCGGACCGCCCTTCTTAACAAAATCCCCTATTACACGACCGTCGCCGGAATCCTGGCGGCCATCGAGGCAATTGCGGCCCTTCGCAGCGGCACTCTTGAAGTGTCGCCCCTGCAGTTCTATTTTAGTGGGTCGTATTAAACCTTCCCGAGAACCCGGGAACCACCCGTAGCCCTTGCAATGGCGGTTTTTCCCGCCGGAAGGGCGGGAGTTTTTTGATCGCTATGGATAAGATCCCGATGACGGCGTCCGGACTGGAGCGCCTTCAGGAAGAACTAAAACACCTGAAGAACAGTGAACGGCCGTCGGTGATCCAGGCGATCGCCGAAGCGCGCGAACATGGTGACCTTTCTGAAAATGCGGAATATCACGCGGCGCGCGAACGCCAGGCGTTTGTCGAAGGACGGATCGCCGAAATCGAAGAAATCACAAGCCGCGCCGAGGTGATCGACGTCGGCAAGCTGTCCGGCAAATCGATCAAGTTCGGTGCCACGGTGAAACTTTCCGATGAGGACACGGACGAAAAGGCAACCTACCAAATCGTTGGTGCCGACGAATCGGACATCAATGCCGGGTTGCTTTCCATTTCCTCGCCCCTGGCGCGCGCGCTTATCGGCAAGGAAAAGGGCGACTTCGTCGAAGTCCCCACCCCTGGCGGTTCGAAATCCTATGAAATTCTTTCGGTGAAATACCGCTAGAAGCTAGGCGCTTCTTTTTTTCTTCGCAGCATAACGTTCAACGGCAACCGACGCGGCTTGCGGTTTCGCCGTGGCCGGGTCGACGTCGATTGGAACGCCCGGCACGCATTTCGAGCTGCGGATCGCCAAGGCCGATTTCACATGGCCAACGTTCGGCGCCGGCGTCAGCTGGGTGGTGAGAAAGCGCTGATACCCATCCCAATCCTCGGCGTAGATTTTCAGGAGAAAATCCGTTTCGCCAGCCAGCATGTGGCATTCGCTGACCTGGGGCCATTGCGCCACCAACGCCTCGAACGCCTCGAGATCCGCCTCCGCCTGGCTGTTCAACCCAACCTGCGCGAAAACGGTAACGCCAAAGCCAAGCGCTTCCGAATCGATGTCCGCATGGTAGCCGCGGATGAAGCCGGCTTTCTCCAAGGCCCGCACCCGGCGAAGACAGGGCGGCGGCGAAATGCCGGCACGGCGCGCCAGTTCGACATTCGTCATGCGCCCATCCGTCTGCAAATCGCGCAGAATTTGACGGTCGATCCGATCCAGCTTGATTCGCGCCACGGTTCGAAGGCTCCCCATTCCCGGCAAAAATTGAAATTATATTACTCGATCTTACCCGATGCTTTCGGATAGGCAAACGGGCAATTGGCCGCCTTCGGCCCTACCTCTCGGCAAGGCCCGCCGCTATGCTGGAAAGAGAAGACGATGATGAAAAAAAGCTGTTGGATCCTGACGGAAGGCATGGCGGGGACGGAGAATCAATGTCTCGGTCTTGCCGAAGCCCTCGAATGCCCCCCGCAAGTGAAGCGCCTTCGCCCGCGCCTGCCCTGGCGGTGGCTTCCGGTCGGGCTTTGGCCGGCGCCCCTGGCTGCCCAGGATCCAACGGGCGACCCGATCGCACCGCCCTGGCCGGACCTCTTGATCAGCGCCGGGCGCAAAAGCGTGCCCGTCGCCCTGGCGATCAAGGCCAAAGCCGGCGGACGCGTTTTTGCCGTCCATTTGCTGAACCCCTATGGGCAGCGTAAAGGTTTCGACCTGGTCGCCGTGCCGCGCCATGACGGCCTGAAGGCTGCGAACGTCGTCGTTACGGAAGGCGCGCTCAACCGAATCACCCAAGCGCGCCTGGACGACGCGCTGCAACGGCACGGGCCACGGCTGGCGGCGTTGCCCCGGCCATTGCTTGCCGTTTTTCTGGGCGGCACGAGCAAGCATTTCACCTTCACGGAGCGGGCGGCGGCAAAGCTTGCCGAACGGCTTCGCCGCCTCGCCGCGGAACGGGGCGCCGGCCTCCTGATCACGGCGTCGCGGCGCACCGGCGCCGGCGTGCTCGCCTGCCTTCGCGCCGGCCTCGAAGGCGTAGCCATGGAAATCTGGCAGGGCGAAGGCGAAAACCCTTATTTCGCCTATCTCGCCGCCGCCGACGCGGTTCTGGTAACCAATGATTCCGTCTCCATGGCGTCGGAGGTGGCCACCGCGGGCAAGCCGCTTTACGTCTATGCCCTCGAAGGCGGCAGCAAAAAGTTCGCCGCCTTCCACGAAAATTTGCTGGCGCTTGGGATCGCCCGGCCGTTTGACGGCCGTTTGGAAACGTGGAGCTACGCCCCCTTGCAAGACACGAAGCGCGTCGCCGACGCGGTGCGCCATGCCATGGCCGCACCCCTGTAAGCAAAGGCCGAATAAGCCCCCTTTGCTTGTCAGCGGCAGGCGGGAAACCTATGTTAAGCGTTGGAGGAAGAAAGACCCGCATGGCAACCTACACAACGAATACCCTCATTATCGGCTCCGGCGCGGCCGGTTACACGGCCGGGATCTACAGCGCCCGGGCCGGGCTGGAACCCCTCCTCGTCCAGGGCCTGCAGCCAGGCGGCCAATTGACGATCACGACGGATGTCGAGAATTACCCCGGCTTTGCCGACGTCATCCAGGGCCCCTGGCTTATGGAACAAATGGCGGCCCAGGCCGCCCATGTCGGCACCAAGATGCGGACAGACACCATCGTCGAGGTGGATTTTTCGAAGCGCCCCTTTACCGGCATTGGCGATTCCGGCGATCGCTATCTGGGCCAAAGCGTGATCATCGCCACCGGCGCCCAGGCGCGTTGGCTGGGCCTGCCGAGCGAACAGAAATTCCAGGGCTTCGGCGTTTCCGCCTGCGCCACCTGCGACGGGTTTTTCTTCCGTGACAAAGTCGTCGCCGTTATCGGCGGCGGCAACACGGCGGTCGAAGAAGCGCTTTACCTCACCAACCATGCGAGCAAAGTGTACCTCGTGCACCGCCGCGACACGCTGCGGGCCGAGAAAATCCTTCAGGAACGTCTGTTTCAAAACGAAAAAATCCAGGTCGTCTGGAACCATGTCCTGGACGAAGTTCTGGGAACGGAAGCGCCGCTTCTTGGCGTAACGGGCGCGCGGCTTCGCGACGCCGCCACCGCCGCCACTCAAGACCTTGCCGTCGACGGCGTCTTCATTGCCATCGGCCACACGCCGACGACAGCCATCTTCAAGGGCCAGATCGACATGGACGCGGAAGGCTATGTTGTGACAGCGCCAGGGACCACGCGCACAAACGTACCGGGCGTTTTCGCCGCCGGCGACGTGCAGGACAAGATCTACCGTCAGGCCGTCACCGCCGCCGGCACGGGCTGCATGGCAGCCCTCGAAGCGGAAAAATTTCTTGCCGAGCACGGCGTGGAAGCACCCGCCGCCGAAGCGGCCAGCCAGGCAACGGCCTAGGCCGCGGCCTTCTAGGCCATGTGCGCATAAAAGGGATGCACAAAAGGGCAACGACCGGCGAGTTTGGTAAACTTGAAATTCGCGAAAGTCGGCACAGTGACGCTGCCGGGATCGAACAACTGTATGTGGACGCCTTCCCTGACGAGGACCTGTTGCCGCTGGTGAGGGGGCTTCTGGATCTTGGGCAGAGCGTAATATCGCTCGTTGGGATACGTGAAAACGTAATCGTAGGACATATCAGTTTCACGTTTTGCCACGTTGAGGGAGGGAAGGAGAAGGGCGCGCTTTTAGCTCCGCTCGCGGTCACGCCAACTTTGCATAAACAGGGGATCGGAAGCGCGTTGGTTCAGGCCGGTTTTAAGCATTTGGAAAACTCTAAGACTGGTTATGTCTTTGTTCTTGGTGACCCAGCTTATTACAGCCGCTTTGGATTTAAGGCAGAGGACAACGTCGCGACGCCCTATCCATTGCCGACGGAATGGCGTGGCGCATGGCAGTCCATCCGCCTGTGCGGTGCAGAAGTGCTTCATGAGGGAAGGCTGTCTGTGCCAGAACCATGGCGTCACATTGCACTGTGGACGTCTTGACCCATGTTGCTTGCTACATAAAGAGCTTTTCGCCTTTGAGCCCGTCGTAAAGGCCGGCGACGAATTCTTCATAGCCGTTATAGGGAAGCGTGGGCACGGTTTCGTTCGTGCCCAGCACCCGTTCCGACGCCTGGCTCCAACGCGGATGCGGCACCTTCGGATTGACGTTCGCCCAGAACCCGTATTCCTTTGGCGCGATCGTCTCCCAAAAGCTTTCGCTGCGTTGCGCGGCAAAGGTGAAACGCACGATCGACTTGATGGATTTGAAACCATATTTCCATGGCACGGCAAGGCGAAGCGGCGCCCCGTTCTGGGGCAAGGCCGGCTTGCCGTAAACCCCGGTCACGAGAAAGGCGAGCTCGTTTCGCGCCTCTTCCAAGGTCAGCGCTTCCACGTAAGGCCAGGGGTACCAAAATTGTTTTTGGCCGGGCGCCGTTTCCGGATCGAAGAAGGTTTCCATCATCACGAAATGGGCGCCCGCCTTCGGTTTTGCGAAATCGACCAGAGCGCGCATGGGAAAGCCGCTCCACGGCACGACCATCGACCAGGCCTCGACGCAGCGATGCCGATAGACCCGCTCTTCCAAAGGCATCTTCTTCATAAGATCGTCGATGCCGATCTCGATCGGTTTTTCGACCAGCCCGTCGAGAACGACCGTCCAGGGACGCACGGAAAGCGCCTGGGACGCCTCGCTGATTTGCTTGTGCGAGCCGAACTCGTAAAAATTATTATAGGTCGTTGCGTCTTTCTCAGACGTCAGCGCGCGCGTAACTTTGTAACGCGGGTTGCGGGCAAAGGGATAAAGCGGCGCGCTTGGGTCGTCGGCGGCAAACGCCTCGCGGGAAAGCCCAGGCCACAAAGGCGAGGCCGCAGCCAGAATCGAACCCGCGGCAAGGTTGCGCATCAACGCACGGCGGTTTTGAAAAACCGCCTCCGGCGTTACGGCCGATTGGCGAAGTTCCCATCCACGGTGGCGGCGGTTTCCCATGCGGCTTTTTCCTTCCTTGCAAAAGCGTTACGCGGACGAAAGCCCGCTCGCAAGTCAACTTCCCGTGAGGGCGGCGCTAGCTCAGCGCTTCGCATGCGCGGCGGATCCGTGCGCACGCTTCCTTTAAGGTCTCCGTTGCCGTCGCATAGGAAACCCGGAAGAAAGGCGACAGGCCGAACGCTTCGCCATGGACAACGGCGACGCCAACTTGCTCCAAAAGATAGGCCGCAAAATCTGCATCCGTCGCGATCGTCTCGCCCTTCGGCGTCGTTTTGCCGATCAGCGCTTCGCAGCTTGGATAAACGTAAAAGGCGCCTTCCGGGGTGTGGCACGAAAGCCCCGGCGTCGCGTTCAGCTCCGCGACGACCAAATCGCGGCGCTCTTTGAAAACGGCGAGGTTTTTGGCAAGAAAATCCTGCGGGCCGTTCAAGGCCGCCACGGCCGCCGCCTGGGAGATGGAGCTCGTGTGGGTCGTGCTTTGGGACTGCACCTTGTTCATCGCCTGGATGAGCGCCTTTGGCCCGGCGGCATAGCCGACGCGCCAGCCGGTCATGCAATAGGCCTTGGAAACCCCGTTCAGGGTAAGGGTGCGGTCGTAAAGCCCCGGCTCCACCTGGGCCGGCGTCACGAATTTGAAGGCGTCATAGACCAGCAATTCATACATGTCGTCCGTCATCACCCAAACATGGGGATGGCGCAGCAACACGTCCGTCAACGCCTTCATTTCCTCGAAGCTGTAGGCCGCCCCGGTCGGATTCGAAGGCGAATTCATGATCACCCATTTCGTCTTTGCCGTGATCGCCTTTTCCAAATCCTCCGCCGTCAATTTAAAGGCGTTTTTTTCCGAGCACGGCACAACCACCGGCGTCCCTTCTGCCAGCAGCGTCATGTCCGGATAGGAAACCCAGTAGGGCGCCGGGATGAGGACTTCGTCGCCCGGGTCCAGCGTCGCCATCAGGGCGTTGTAAATCGTCTGCTTGCCGCCGCAGCCAACCGTGACCTGATCGGGGGTGTAGGAAAGAGCGTTGTCACGTTTGAGCTTTGCGCAGATTGCCTCGCGCAGCGCAAGCGTGCCGGCAACGGCGGTGTATTTCGTCTCGCCGCGGTCGATGGCCGCCTTCGCCGCCTCCTTGATGTGCTCCGGCGTGTCAAAATCCGGCTCGCCGGCGCCAAGGCCGATGACATCGCGGCCCTCGGCCCGAAGTTCGGCCGCCCGTGCCGTCACCGCGATTGTCGGCGAGGGTTTGATCCGATTTAAGCGTTGCGCAAGGATCGCCATGCGATCGCCTCTCCTTTTTCTTTCTTCAATACCCTGTGCGTCCAGGCAAGAATGCCCGCCCAATGTTAAATTCCCTTGAACGGGTTCGGCTTTCTTTTCTCGACAAAGGCCCGGACCGCTTCTTGATGGTCTTCCGTCTTATGACAAATGGATTGCAGAACGGAGGCGCTGTCGAGCAATTCGTCGAGGCCGGCCGAATGGGACTGGCGCATCAGGATTTTCAAGAAACGCACCGCCACCGCCGGGCGCGACGCGATGTGGCGCGCCAGTTCAAGGGCGCGGGGCAGCAGGGCGTCCGGCTCCAGGCATTCCAGGGCGAGGCCGATTTCCTCGGCCTCCCTGCCCTCGACCACCCGGCCGGTCAGCATCAGCTCGGCCGCGCGTTGATAGCCAACCATGCGCGGCAGCACCCAGGCGCCGCCATCGCCGGGGATCAACCCCAGATTGACAAACGCCGCTGAAAATTTTGCCGCCGTCGAGGCAAGGGTCAAATCGCAGAAAAGGGCGAAGTCGCACCCGGCGCCGATGGCCGGCCCTTGCACGGCGGCAATCGTCGGCACGTTCAGCAAATGCAGCGCCTTCGGCAGGCGTTGAATGCCGTGGACGTATTTCTTCTGGATTTCCGGCGAGGTGCCGCCATAAGGGCCTTTGGGGTCGAGAATCTCGACCAGATTGCCGCCGGCGGAGAACGCCTTGCCCTCGGCCGAAATGATCAGCACCCGGGCGTCCGACCCGGTTTCCACCCGTTCGAACACGTCGAGGACCTCTTCGACGAGGCCGCCGACGGTGAGCGCGTTGCGCGTGGCGTCGCTGGCCAGAATCAAATGGCCGACGCCCTCCTCGATCGCAAATTTCACATGCTCATACGACATTCCGGGCCTCGTTTTGAAAAATGGGTTGCGATGACGGCGCCAGTTTAGCGGGCTCGCCCGCCCCTGACCACTGGCGAGCGCACGCCCTAGAAAGCGGAAAGGCCATGGCCGAAGCCTACCCGCAGATAGCCTTTGACAAACGCGGCCAGGGACACATCTTTTAAGAAACCGCCAGCCATTTGGCAGCCAGGAGGCAGCATGTCACAGAAAACAAGGGAGGACGCCACCCGTGAGGCCGTGGGCGTTTTCGAAAGCGCCGAGACGTTTCAAGAGGCCATTGACGAACTTCTCAGCTTCGGCTTCAACCGGGCCGAATTGAGCCTGCTGGCAAGCCAACATGCCGTGGAAGAGAAGCTCGGCCATCGCTACGAGAAGGCCTCCGAACTTGAGGACGACGCCTCTGTTCCCCGAGCGGCTTACATCTCGACCGAGGCCGTCGGGGACGCCGAAGGCGGCCTGATCGGCGGCTTGGTTTATGTCGGCGCCGTCACCGCGGCGGGCGCGATTGTCGCCTCCGGCGGCACACTGGCCGCCGCCATCGCCGCCGCAACCTTGGCCGGCGGCACCGGTGGACTTGTGGGCAGCATCCTTGCCGCATGGGTCGGCGAACATCATGGTCAATATCTCGAAGCGCAACTCGATCACGGGGGCCTGCTTCTTTGGGTGCGGACGCGAGACGGCGAACACGAGAAGCGCGCCGCTGCAATTTTGGCGAAACATTCAGGACGCGACGTACACATCCATACTCTTGGATAAACGCGCCGTTGGGCCGGCGGGGATATCCCGCGAAAGCGGAAAGGCCATGGCCAGGCGCGGATGAAGGCGCCTAAAGTGGCCCTCATGGAACCGACCCCGAAGGAAAACGCCCCCCCGGCCACCGCCCTGGCGCGCGAAATGGCGAGCCCGTTTCGCGTCGTCTCCGATTTTCAACCGGCCGGCGACCAACCCCGTGCCATCGCCGAATTGGTCGATGGCCTCAAGGGCGGCGAGCGCGAACAGGTGCTTCTTGGCGTAACCGGGTCGGGCAAGACGTTCACCATGGCCCAGGCGATTGAACATGTTCAGCGCCCGGCGCTGATCATCGCGCCGAACAAAACCCTTGCCGCCCAGCTCTATGGCGAGATGAAGGCCTTCTTCCCCGATAACGCCGTTGAATATTTCGTTTCCTATTACGACTACTACCAGCCGGAAGCCTATGTGCCGCGCTCGGACACCTATATCGAGAAGGACGCCTCCATCAACGAGGAGATCGACCGCATGCGCCATTCGGCGACGCGGGCCTTTCTCGAACGTCAGGATGTGATTGTCGTCGCCAGCGTTTCCTGCATCTATGGCATCGGCACGGTCGAATCCTATTCGCGCATGATCATCGACGTTCCCGAAGGCGCCAAGCTGGAACGAAACGAATTGCTGCGCCGTCTGGTCGAATTGCAATACCGGCGCAACGACGTGGATTTTCACCGTGGCACTTTCCGGGTGCGCGGCGACAGCGTGGAAATTTTTCCCGCCCATCTGGAAAACCGAGCCTGGCGCGTTTCGTTTTTCGGAGACGAAATCGAGACTCTGACGGAGTTTGACCCCCTGACTGGCGAGAAAACGGACCGCATGCCCGCCATCCGCGTCTATCCGAACAGCCATTACGTCACGCCGCGCCCAACGATGCAGCAGGCGATCAAGAAAATCCGCAAAGATTTGAAAATTCGTCTCGAGGAATTTACACGTTCCGGAAAACTCCTGGAAGCGCAACGGCTGGAAGAGCGGACGACCTTCGATCTTGAAATGATGGAAACGACCGGCACCTGTGCCGGGATTGAAAATTACTCGCGTTACCTGACGGGGCGCGAGCCGGGCGCGCCGCCGCCGACGCTGTTTGAATATTTGCCCGGGAACGCCTTGTTGATCGTCGACGAAAGCCACGTCACCGTGCCCCAGCTTGGCGGCATGTATCGGGGCGACTTCGCACGGAAAAGCACCCTTGCCGATTTCGGCTTCCGGCTTCCCTCCTGCATCGACAACCGGCCCCTGAAATTCGAAGAATGGGACGCCATGCGGCCCCCGACCCTGTTCGTTTCCGCCACGCCCGGCCCATGGGAGATGGAGCGCACCCATGGCGTTTTCGTCGAGCAGGTCATCCGGCCGACCGGCCTCATGGACCCGCCGGTCGAAATCCGCCCCGTCGAAAGCCAGGTCGACGACCTCATCGCCGAGTGCCGGGAATGCGCGCAGAAGGCCCAGCGCGTATTGGTAACAACGCTCACGAAGCGGATGGCGGAAGATCTGACCGAATATTTGCACGACGCCGGGATTCGCGTCCGCTATCTCCATTCGGATATCGACACCTTGGAGCGGATCGAAATCATCCGCGACCTTCGCCTTGGCGCCTTCGACGTCTTGATCGGCATCAATTTGCTGCGCGAAGGCCTGGATATTCCGGAATGCGCACTGGTGGCCATCCTGGACGCGGACAAGGAAGGCTTTCTTCGTTCAAAAACCTCGCTTGTTCAAACGATTGGCCGCGCCGCCCGCCATGTCGACGGGCGCGTTCTTCTCTATGCGGACAAGATTACAGCCTCGATGCAGCACGCGATGGACGAAACGAACAGGCGGCGCGTAAAACAGGAAAGCTACAATCTGGAACACAACATCACACCGGAAAGCGTTCGAAAATCCATCGGCGACGTACTGCAAAGCGTTTACGAACGCGATCACATGACCGTGCCGCTGGAAGATACCGAACATTTGGTCGGCGACAATCTAGAGACCCACCTCGCCCATCTCGAAAAACAGATGCACCAGGCGGCGGCGGATTTGGAGTTTGAGGAAGCGGCGCGCAAACGCGACGAAATCCAGCGCCTGCAGGGGCTCGGCCTCGGCATTCCGGAACAGGCGCTGCCAAGCCACGCCACCCCCGGTGGCGCCGGTGCCCCGCCACGCTCGGCGGAACGCAAACGCAAGGCCAAGACGCGCCACCACCCGCAGCGCAAAAATCCCTGACGCGGGCAGCTTATCCCTTCGTTTCCCCAAGCGGGCGGATTTCCTCCGAGAAGGAGGCGTAATTGTCGCGGCGCGCCTCTTCCATGAGGTCATGGATGCTGTCTTCCGACGTCCCGATGGACCGCAGCACCGTGCCTGCCAGTTGCAGGCTTGCTTCCAGCGTTTCCGAAACGGCGGCGGTGGCGCCGGCCGCCTCGAGATCGCGGCCGTGGCGGTAATCGTGGGCTCGCACGACGACGCGAAGATTGGGAAAGTTCTGTCTTAGAACGGCAAGGGTGTGTTCCGTCGCCTGCCGGCTATCGATGGCGATCAACGCCGCCAGCGCACGCGATGCACCGGCCGCGCGCAGCATGTCCAAGCGGCTGGCGTCGCCATAATAAACCGGCAGTTTCTGCGACCGCCAAAGGGTCACGTTGTTCGCGTCCAAATCCATCGCCACATAAGGAATGCCGCGTTCCGTCAAAAGACGGGCCACGGTTTGCCCCTGACGGCCAAACCCGGCAAGGATGACATGACCGCGCAGCCGTTCCGTTTCCTCGGTGATCTCTTCGATTTCCGGCTCGACGTCTTGACCCACCTTCCGCGCAAGACGGTTGCCGAGAAAGGCCAGCATCGGGGTCAATGCCATCGTCAGCGTCACTGCCGCCAAAAGAAGCTGGCCTGTGGTTTCCGCCAACACCCCCAATTGCATGCCGACACCGAACAGGACGAAGGAAAACTCGCCCCCTTGCGCAAGCAGGAGGCCGATGCGAAGGCTCCGGTTCCATGGATAGCGAAAGACACGGCAAAGCAATACAACCAGCGCCGCCTTGACGAAAAGAATGCCGAGGATCAGCAAGCCCACGATGGCGGCATGTTCGAGAATGTAGGGCAGGTCGATCAGCATGCCGACGGTCATGAAGAAAAGGCCGAGAAAGATGGCGCGAAGGGGCTGAATGTCGGCGGCAACGTGGTGGCGATATTCCGTTTCGGCCAGCATCATCCCGGCAAGGAAGGCGCCAAGGGCCATGGAAATGCCGATCTGTTCGGTTGCCCAGCCAATGCCCAGCACGATCAACAGCGTCATGGCCGAAAGAATTTCCGGGTTCGCCGTCGAGGCAATCGTCCGATAGATGGGGCGCAGAAGCAGGCGGCCGAAGATAAAAATAGCCGCCAGCGCAATGGCGGCCCGCATGGCGGTTAAGCCGAGGGCAAGGGGGATGGAAGCCGCGTCCTCGCCAAGCATGCCAACCAGCAAGAGCAAGGGGCCAACCGCCAGATCCTGAAAAAGCAGGATGCCAAGGGACGTGCGCCCAACCCGGCTTGCCAGTTCGCCGCGTTCAACCAGGGTTTGCAGAACCAGCGCCGTCGAGGAAAGCGCCAGGCCGGCGCCGATCAGGATTGCCGCCGACGCGCTCTGGCCCAGCCAAAGCGCCAGCCCGCCCAGCGCCAAACCGCATGTCAAAACTTGCACGCTGCCGAGGCCAAAGACGAGCCGGCTCATGACCCGCAGGCGTTCGACGGAAAGCTCGAGCCCAATCATGAAAAGCAGGAAGACGATGCCAAATTCCGCCAGCGTCTTGACCCCCTCGACATCCGCTAGCACGGCGAACCCATAGGGGCCGATCAACGCACCGGCTGCGAGGTAACCGAGGATGGGGCTGAGGCGAAGGCGCTGCGCCACCGGAACGATGAGGACGGCGGCGACGAGCAGAAAGAGAACGTCCGTTAAGTAGCTCGATTCCGGCATCTGGCGAAGCATCCCCATCCAGGGCGTGCGGGCATGGAACCCAAGCCCGCCGCGCATGATTGGAATGTACTGGGAGCGCGTAGGAATACCAAGGGGCCCTTTCGCAACTTGCCCCTCTCCCCGCCAAAAGCGGGATGGGTTTGTCCACCGCCCTGCCCGTGGTAAAGAGAAGCGACCCTGCCCGCCACCGAACGGCACCCTTCGATGCTTTTTCTTGAAACCGCGTTTGGCTTTCTACTCCTTTTTGCCGGAGGCGAGTTTCTGGTGCGAAGCGCCGTCGCCCTTGCCCGCCAATTGCGGGTGCGGCGCGCCCTCATCGGCCTGACCGTCGTCGCCTTTGGCACGTCCCTGCCGGAGATCTTCGTCAGCCTGAAAGCGGCGCTGATTGGGGCACCCGCCATTGCCATCGGCAACGTCGTCGGCAGCAACATCGC
>JAJFGH010000161.1 GCA_021776275.1 Alphaproteobacteria bacterium
CAGGAAAGCTTCGTGCGGACCCAGGCTCTTGACGGTGCTGTCGCCGATGCGCTGGACGCAGAGGATGCGCGGTGCGTCCGTGAGCTGATCGCGCCGTTGCATGTGGCAGACGTCGCCGATCTGCTGGAACATCTGCCCAGCGATGACCGGAAAGCCCTGGTCGAAATTTTACGCCCGACCCTCGATGCCGAGGTGCTTGCGCATCTTGACGAGACGGTCCGCGAAGAGGTTATCGAACATCTGGGTCCGGAGGTGACGGCCGCCGCCGTCGCCGAGCTCGAAAGCGATGACGCGGTCGAAGTCATCCAGGAGTTGGACCTCAAAGAGCAGCAAGAAGTCCTTCAGGCCGTTCCCCCGCAAGAGCGCGCCATCCTCGAAGAGGGGCTTACCTATCCCGAAGAAAGCGCCGGGCGCCTTATGCAGCGCGAGACGGTGGTCGTGCCCTCCTATTGGACGGTGGGCGAGACGATCGATTTCATGCGCAAAACCGATTCCCTGCCAAAAGATTTCTACGACATTTTCATCGTCGATCCTTCCCATCAGCCGGTGGGGAAAATTGCCTTAAGCCGTCTTTTGCGGACGCGGCGCCCGGTGCCGGTTACGGAAATCATGTTGGAGACGCCAAGAATTGTGTCCGCAACGATGGACCAGGAAGAGGTTGCCCATCTCTTCCGCCAATATGGTTTGGTCTCGGTGCCGGTTGTCGATGGGGCGGGGCGCATCGTCGGCGTCATCACCGTGGACGATGTCGTCGACGTGATCGACGAAGAGGCGGAAGAAGACCTCATGAAATTGGGTGGCGTTCGGGAGACGGATATCTACAGCGCCGTTCTCGATACGACGCGCTCGCGTTTCTCCTGGCTGTTCGTCAATCTCCTTACCGCCATTCTTGCGTCGATCGTCATTGCCTTTTTCGATGCCGAGATTGACAAGCTGGTGGCGTTGGCGGTCCTCATGCCGATCGTGGCTTCCATGGGCGGAAACGCCGGCACGCAAACCCTGACCGTGGCCGTTCGCGCCCTTGCCATGCGCGAGCTCACCATGACGAATGCGTGGCGGATCATCGGCAAGGAAACCCTGGTCGGCGGCTTTAACGGCGTTCTGTTCGCCGTGCTGGCGGGCGGCATCGCCTGGCTTTGGTTCGGCGACCCGCTTCTTGGCACCGTGCTGGCGCTGGCAATGGTCGTTAATCTTGTCATTGCCGGAATTGCGGGTGCGATGATTCCCATTGGGTTGGCGCGCTCCGGGGTGGATCCGGCGGTTGCGTCCAGCGTGTTTTTGACGACGGTAACGGACGTCGTAGGCTTTTTTTCCTTTCTCGGGCTTGCCACGCTCCTGATTCTTTGACGGGACCGGTCGGTTAGCCTTTGAGAAAACAGAGAAATATCTTGCCGCGGAATCTTGTTGCGGAAACTAGGGTGGCGAAGGCATACCTATTTAGACAGATGAGAACATCGGGGCGCGAAAGGAGATCAAGCAAACATGTCTAGCGATCCAATCGTTATCGTAGGAGGGGCGCGTACCCCGATGGGCAGCTTTCAGGGCGACTTGCAAAAAGTAAGTTGCCCGGACCTTGGCGCCGTCGCCATTAAGGGCGCGATGGAAAAGGCTGGCCTCGCGCCGAAGAGCGTCGAAGAAGTCATCATGGGCTGCGTGTTGTCCGCCGGCTGCCGGCAAGTGCCGGCCAGGCAAGCCTCGATCAATGCCGACATTCCCGAAGCGGCTGGCTCGACAACCATCAACAAGGCCTGCGGCTCCGGCATGAAGGCCGTCATGCTTGCAAACGATCTGCTTCGCGCCGAGACGAACGACGTCATGGTTGCCGGTGGCATGGAAAGCATGACGAACGCGCCATACCTTCTTATGAAGGCGCGCGGCGGCTTTCGCATGGGACATGGTGAAATTTACGATCACATGTTTTTCGATGGCCTGCAGGATCCGTTCAAGGGCGGCGACAATTTGATGGGCGTCTTTGCCGAGAATACGGCAGAGAAATATCAATTCACCCGCGAGGCCCAGGATAACTTTGCGATCGAATCCCTGAAGCGCGCGAAGAAGGCGGGCGATGACGGCACCTTCGATGGCGAAGTGATGCCCGTTACCATTAAAACGCGCAAAGGCGAGACCGTCGTGAAGCTGGACGAACAACCGCAAACGGCAAATCTCGACAAAATTCCGCAATTGAAACCGGCATTCCGCAAAGACGGAACGGTGACGCCTGCGAATTCAAGCTCGATCTCGGATGGGGCGGCGGCGGTTGTCATGATGCGGCTTTCCGAAGCCGAGAAGCGGGGGTTGAAGCCCGTGGCGAAGATCGTCGCGCACACAACCCATTCCCAGGACCCGGCCTGGTTTACAACGGCGCCCATCGCCGCCATCCAGAAGCTGCTTGAAAAAGTCGATTGGAGCGCGAAGGACGTCGATCTTTACGAAATCAACGAGGCCTTTGCCGTCGTGGCGATGGCGGCCATGCGGGATCTCGATCTGCCTCACGACAAGGTCAATGTGCATGGCGGCGCCTGCGCGCTGGGCCATCCCATTGGCGCGTCGGGGTGCCGGATTCTCGTTACGCTGCTGAACGCACTTCAGAAATACGACCTCGAGCGGGGCGTCGCATCGCTTTGCATCGGTGGCGGCGAAGCGACGGCAGTAGCGGTCGAACGCCTGCATTAAGGGGCGTTCGATGGATCCGGTCGGGTTCTATTTCGATTTCGGCTCGCCTTATGGCTATCTGGCCAGCAAACGCATCGATGGAATCGCGGCGCGCCATGGGCGAGAGGTTGCTTGGCACGCCTTTCTGGTGGGCGCGGCCGTCAAAATAACCGGCTCGGCCTCGCTTTTCGAGCAACCCCTTCGTGGCGACTACACCATCCATGACATGCATCGCTTTGCCAGGCTGCAAGGCGTTCCGTTGAAGGCTCCGGCAACCTTGCCGGCCCATTCCCTGGCGGCAAGCCGGGCCTATTATTGGCTGTTCGATCAGGACGCGGCGCTTGCGAAGGCTTTCGCCAACGCCGTTTTTGACGCGATCTGGGGCGAGGGGCGCGACCTTTCTTCGCCGGAGGCGGTGGCGGAAGTGGCCGCCTCTCAAGGGGTCGATGCCAAGGCGTTGCTGGCGGCCATTTCGTCGCAGCCCGTCAAGGACCGCCTGCGCGAGGCGATCGAAGCGGCCATGGCCAAGGGCGTTTTCGGTTCGCCCTATTTCCTTGTGGATGGCGAAGGGTTCTGGGGCATGGACCGGCTTGACCAGGTGGAGCGCTGGCTGGAAACGGGCGGTTGGTGATACCGTTTTGGGTTGCTTTCGGATAAACTTTTCAAAAGAACGCTAGGAGGAAAGCGAACGTGGCGCTTCCAAAATCGGTTGAAATTCTTGAAGTCGGGGCGCGGGACGGGCTGCAAAACGAGCCGCAGACGATTCCCGCCGCCGTCAAGATCGACTTTATCAACTTGCTTTCGGAAACCGGCCTAAAGCGGATTGAATTCGGGGCTTTCGTTTCCCCGAAGATGATTCCCCAGATGGCCGATAGTTCCGAGGTCCTCGCCGGGATCCGCCAAGTGCCCGGCGTGCGCTACGAGGCATTGGTGCCGAACCTGAAAGGGTTCGAACGTGCCCTTGCCGCTGGCGTGAAGGAAATCTCGATTTTCGGCGCGGCGTCTGAAAGCTTTTCCCAAAGCAACATCAATTGTTCGATCGCGGAAAGTTTGGAGCGTTTCGCCCCCGTTTGCGAAGCGGCAAAAACCCATGGTATCCGCGTGCGCGGCGCCGTTTCCTGCGTGCTTGGCTGTCCTTTTGAGGGTGACATTTCCCTCGACGTCATCGCCGACGTTTCGGCAAAGCTCTATCAGATGGGCTGCTACGAAATTGCCCTTGGCGATACGATCGGCACCGGTACACCGGTGAAGGCAAAGCGCATGGTGGAAGCGGTCGCCAAATATGTGCCGGTTGAGAACCTGGCCGCGCATTTTCACGATACCTACGGCCAGGCCCTCGCCAATCTCTATGCGGTGCTCGAAGAGGGGGTCGCCGTGATCGACAGCTCCATTTCCGGCCTTGGGGGCTGCCCCTATGCGAAGGGGGCCACCGGCAACGTCGCCACCGAGGATGTGCTTTATATGCTGGATGGCCTTGGCATCGAAACGGGGGTCGATTTCGACCGTGCCGTCGATGCCAGCAAGTTCGTCTCCGATGCGCTCGGCCGGGAAATCGGCTCCCGGGCCGGCCTCGCCACGCTCCGCAAGCGGAGCTAACGCCCGCGGTTTCAACACGTTATAGTTGAACGAGCCTAATCTTTACTAAAGATAAACGTGTATTTCCTATCCTGGCTGCCATTGGCGGAAAGCCGGCACGGGCCGAAATCGTGCCGGCGCGCTCAAAGGATCGGGTGGGAAATGGCGGGCATCGATTTCGAACGGTTGAACGTGCTGATTGTCGATGACAACAAGCACATGGTTAACCTGATCAAGACGATCCTGCACTCGCTGGGTGTGCGCAACATTCGCGAGGCTTCGGACGGGGCGGATGCGTTCATGGAGCTTCGCAATTTCCCGGCCGACATCGTTTTTTCGGATCTTGCCATGTCGCCGCTCGACGGTCTGGAATTCACGCGCCTGGTTCGGAACGCGAAGGACAGCCCAAACCCCTATGTCCACATCATCATGCTGACGGGGCACACGGAATTTGGCCGTCTTCGTGCCACCGTCGATGTTGGGGTAACGGACTTTCTGGCCAAACCGGTTTCAGCAAAAGCCATTTACCAGCGCGTTATCAATGTCATTCACAACCCGCCCGCCTTCGTGCGCGAAAAGCATTATTTCGGGCCGGATCGCCGTCGGTTCCGGGAGGACCGTCTGAAAAGCGATTTTCAAAGGGCGCGGCTTGTTCAGGAGAACACGCAGGAAGGCCTGTCCGAGGCGGATATCAACGAGTTGCTGATGCAATAAGCATGAAGGAGGAAGGGTCATGAAAGACGACCGCGAAAACATTCAGGTCATTCCGCCGTCGAATTTACTGGGGGCGAAACTTGGCATCACGGGCGCTACCGGCGCGGAAATGGATATGGACGCGCTGCGCCGCGCCGAAGAGGCGGTGGCGCAGCTTCAGGAATCTTACCCGGAGTGGGTCGGCCCGGACCTGGATCAGATGGAAAATCTCTTGAAGGAAGTGCGGTCCCTTTCCGGCGAGGCCCAGGCAAATCATTTACGAGAAATATTTGATATTGCGCATAACATTAAGGGTCAGGGCGTCAGTTTCAGCTATCCGCTTATGACCCGCATCGGTGAATCGCTCTGCGATTTTTTGCGGACAAAGAAAAAACCGGACGCCGCGGCCCTTCGCCTGATGGAAGCGCATGTGCAGGCCATGCAGGCAATCATCCGGGACCGGCTTCAAGACGAGAAAGACCCGCTCGCCAAGAAGGTGGTGGCCGAGTTGCGCGCCATTGGAGCACGCATCGGCTGATTTTTGCCTGCTTCAGGTCTATGCGCTGGCCTTCTCAAGGGGCTTCCCTCTAAAATGCCGCCATGTCCCTTCATCTCGTGAAGATGGCGGTTGGGATCGAGGACCTCGATCACCTCGACGCCGTTCAAAAGAAACGCATGGGCTCTCGCAAGGGAAAGTCGCTGCGCATGCGTACGCGCAATACGCCGCAGCGAACGGAACCGCTTCTGGATGGCGGTTCCGTCTATTGGATCGTCAAAGGCTATATCCGCGCGCGCCAATGCATTCTTGGCATCGATCGGAAAACGGACGACGAGGGGCGCAGCTATTGCGAAATTCAGCTTGATCCGACCCTGGTGAAGACCCAGCTATATCCGAGAAAACCACAGCAGGGCTGGCGCTACCTCGAAGCGGAAGCGGCCCCGGCCGATTTAAGTGCGAGCGGCGCGGATGCGGATTTGCCACCGGAAATGGCGGCGGAGCTTCGCGAGCTTGGCCTGCTTTGAAAGGCGCAACCACCGTGCGTGCGATTTCTTTTCTTGCCGTGTTCTTTCTTTTTCTGGGGGCTTGCGCGCCGACGACGCAGCGCGTTGAGGTCGATCCGAAGCTTGCCGAAAAAGAAGCGGAAAAGCAGCGCGAAATTGCACTTACGGAATTTCGCAAAGACAAACGGCGTTTGTTTGCCATTTCTTACCCCGTCCTGGTTGGGGGGAAGCCGTTATGCGACGAGCGAATTGCTCCGCAGGTCGGGGCCAGTTTTTCAAGCATTTTCCATTTTCCGGAAGAGTTTCGCACGGCCGCCAAGACCGTCTTCGGCGATGGGGATGAATTGCGGATCGCTTTGGTCGTGCCGGGGGCGCCCGCCGACAAGGCCGGCCTTCGCGAGCGCGACCTTCTGCTGCAGATCAATGGCACGCCGGTGCCAAAAGGCGAGGACGCTCCCAAAGCGTTTTCCAAACTCTATAGCGAAGCGGCAAAGGGAAATAAAAACTTCACGCTCGACGTTCGTCGGGGCGAGGAAGAAATTCACCTGACGATTACCCCGGAAATGGGCTGCGACTATCCGGTCCTGTTGGCCAATGACGACTCCCTAAACGCGTTTGCCGATGGGGAACGCATCGTCCTCATGCGCGGCATGGTGCGTTTTGCGCAGTCCGACACCGAATTGGCAACTGTGATTGCCCATGAACTTGCCCATAACGCGATGGAACACATTTCCTCAAAACGGGGCAACGCGATGGTGGGGCTTCTCGCGGATATTCTGGCGTCGATCGGCGGCGTGAACACCCAGGGAACCTTTTCCCGCCTGGCGGCCGGCATGTATAGCCAGGAATTCGAAGCGGAGGCGGATTACGTCGGCCTCTACATCATGGCGCTAAGCGGCATCGAGATCGAGGGGGCGCCGTATTTCTGGCGGCGGATGGCGGCGGCGCATCCACAGGCCATCCAGCAGGGCGGTTTCCTGGCAACCCATCCTTCGACGCCGGAACGTTTCCTGGCCCTTGAAAAGGCGGTCGAGGAAATCAAACAAAAGCAGGCGGATGGCAAATCGCTGCGCCCCGAAATAAAAAAATAGACGCAGATTAGCGGCGTCTTTTTTGCTGGACGCTAGCGGCGTCTTTTTTGCAACGGCTTCGTGTCGCTTTCTGGCAGGCGCGGGCGGTCGGGCTCGGGTTCCGTCAGGGCAGGCACCGCATGCAGGCTTTCGCGCGAGCGCTGGGCAAGCTCCTGGTATTCTTTCGTGCCCTGGCTTTTCCAGACAATCTCTTCCTCCGTAAGTTCGCGGCGGATCTTCGCCGGGATTCCCGCCACCAGGCTTCGCGGCGGCACGCGAAATTCCGATGGCACGAAGGACATGGCGGCGACGAAGCTCTCTTCGCCAATCTCGGCGTCGTCCATGATGACGGCGTTCATGCCGATCAACGCGTTTCGGCGGACGATGCATCCGTGGAGGATGGCGCCGTGGCCGATATGGCCATCCGTTTCGATCACCGTCTCTTTGCCTGGGAAGCAGTGGAGGATGCAATTGTCCTGGACGTTTGCGCCATCGCCGATGCAGAGCCGGCCGAGATCCCCGCGCAAGGAGGCACCGGGCCCGATGTAACAGCCCCGCCCAATCCGCACGTCCCCGATCAGGACGGCGGTCGGATGGACGAAGCTTTCGGGATGGACAACGGGGACAAGGCCCGCAAAGCTGTAGACGGTCGGTCGTGGGTCGGCTGGGGGCGTCGTCAAAGGCGTTCTCCGCTTCGCTTTCGGGCCTGAGAATACGTGCCGGGGCGGGCGCTGTCATCGGATTTCCGATAAAAGTGGCGGAAATACTGGGATTTTTTCTTCGGCAATGCAAAATTCCCGCTTGTCGATCGGCCCCCGCCGGGGCATATTCCGCCCCGCTTACCTGTTTGGCTGGAGGGCCCGTTTTGGACCGTTCGAAGCTTCCCCGTTCTGCCTTCATTGATCCCCACGGCGACAACCGTGCCGAGATCGACGCCTTGGCGCGGGAAGTGCTGGATCTGGTGCTTTCCCATGCAACGGACGCGTTAAGCCGCCCGCCCATGCCGGAAAAAGCGGATCTGCCGGCGTCGTTCGCCATTCCGGAGACGTCCGTTCCGAAGGAAAACTTGTTGGCTTCGCTTCGGACGATCGTCGCGGGTTCGATGAACGCGGCGCATCCGGGCTATGTCGGTCATATGGACCCGATGCCAACGACGATGTCCGTTCTTGCCGACTTCGTCGCTTCAACGCTGAACAACAATATGTTGAGCGTCGAAATGTCGCCCATCTTTTCCCGCATGGAACCGTTGCTGATGAAAGAGATCGCCGGGCTCTTCGGACTTGGGGGGCGTGCCGGCGGGGTGTTGCTGGGCGGTGGCAGCCTGGCCAATCTTCAGGCGTTGGCGGTTGCCCGCAATTTGGCTTTCGACGCCCATGGCAAGGGCGTAGCTGCGTTGGAACGCCAGCCGGTGCTGTTCGCTTCCGAAGCGGCGCACACGTCCATCCAAAAAGCCGCCATGCTGTTAGGGCTTGGCACATCCGCATGGCGGATGTGCCAAGCCCAAACAGCATG
>JAJFGH010000162.1 GCA_021776275.1 Alphaproteobacteria bacterium
GTCGCATCGGACATAAACTCGAGAATTTCG
Source organism: Alphaproteobacteria bacterium (assembly GCA_021776275.1). Taxonomy (GTDB): domain Bacteria; phylum Pseudomonadota; class Alphaproteobacteria. Next base: position 31 of record JAJFGH010000162.1, read on the forward strand.
AGAACTTGCGTCCAGGACGCTTCGTTGTTGTCGCGTACGCCAAGGGCGGCCGAAATAGCGAGGCCAGACGCCCAAATGCCGCGAAAGCCCGCTTCCTCGACGATCTTTGCGGAAAGCCCATCATGGGCTTCCATGAGGAAGGAAAGCTCCGGCGAGAGCATTTCGCCACGCAACAACCCGGCCTTCGTGGGCTGGCTGGGCGCTTCCGGCGCAGGCTTCGGCAGGACGGTCATGGATTACGGATCTCCCGGAAAGGGGCACGTAACATTTACGTCATATCCCGTGGCTTTTCAAACGCCTATATGGGATTTTTCCCGAAACGCAAGGCCTTGCGGGCTTGCAAACGCCATCCCCGCGATGCGATACCGGTTTGGCAAGGGGGCGCAGGCGATACAAAAGGAGCACGTTTTTTCATGAAGGCCGTCATGCTTGCCGCGGGGCTTGGCTCCCGGCTTGGCTCCGAGGAGCGCTTGCCGAAGGTGCTGCTAAGCTTCGCAGGGCAGACCTTGCTTGCGCGGCATCTGACCATCTTGCGCGACGCAGGGATCGCTACGCTCGCCCTTGGGGTTGGGTTCGAGGCCGAACGAATCGCATCCGAAATCGCGCGGCTAAATGCACAAGACTTCGTCCATTTGATCCCCAACCCCGACTATCGCAAAGGAAGCATCACAACCCTTTGGGCGTTGAAAGAGGCCATTCTTGCGGGCGGGCCGGTGCTGCTGATGGATGCCGACGTGCTTTACGACCGGCGTCTGATCGACCGGTTGCTGACGTCTTCCCATGCGAATTGCTTTCTTCTCGATCGCGATGTCGAGGCGGAAGAGGAGCCGGTCAAGCTTGGTGTGCAGGACGGCCGGTTGGTGGATTTCAATCGGAAGCTTGCAAAGCCCCATGACTTTTTTGGCGAGTCCGTCGGTTTCTTTCGTTTTTCTCCGGAAATTGCAGCCAAAATTCTGGCGCATGCGGAACGTCGCTTGAAAGCGGGCGAAACGGAGATCTGGTACGAAGAGGCCATTCGCGACACGCTTCTTTCCGAGCCGCCCGGTACGTTTGGCTTTGAGGACGTAACCGGCCTTCCCTGGATCGAGATTGATTTTGCAGAGGATGTCCGGCGGGCGGACAAAGAAATTTTGCCGGAATTATTCGCGTGAATCTTTGGCGCGGAAAATATAGTTCTCCGGCCCTTGATAGCCATCCACGCGACTGAGGGCGCCGGTGCCAAGCTCCATCTGATAGGCGTCATAGCCAAAGCTGCCCAGCAGTTCGAAGACGTCTTTGGCGCAATGGCCCATGCGGGAGAGATATTCTTCGGCAATTTCGATGTAAATCGTTGGCCGAAAACGTCGGATGGTTTCACTGCCGCCATTCAGAACTTGCATCTCGGCGCCTTCGACGTCGCATTTCAGGAAATCGAAACGTGAAAGACCGTGTTCCTTGGCGTAAGCGTCGAGGGGCATCGTTCGGACGCGCTCGGTGATGTAGTCGCGTGTCTTTTCTTTGCCGAAATGACCGATCCCGGTGCCGAGCCGGCCGGTTTCCTTGATCGGCAAATAGAGATCCGCCTCTTCCGCATGGTCGGCAAGGGCAAACCGGTTGATCGTGACATTCGGTAGCTTGCCGGCAACGGCCTCCAGAATGGAGGCGTTGTAAGGCGAGGGTTCAAAACAATGCACCTGCACCTTGCCTTGGTGCAGGCGGGCAAATTCCTTCGCATAATTGCCGTGATGGGCGCCGATATCGAAAATGACCCCGTTTTCAGGGATGAGCGTGCCCAGGCATGTGATGACATGGCGATCGCGCGACCGATATTTTGCCTTGAACGTCTGAAGGAGGCGTTCGAAACGCTGCGCCGGCGAATTGTAGATCCGGGCAGAATCGCGTCGTTGGCCTTTTTGTGGGCTTGATTGCAAGAACGGTTCCTTCTTTGGTTTCGGATGGTGGGCGCTGCTGGGATTGAACCAGCGACCCCCGCCGTGTGAAGGCGATGCTCTCCCGCTGAGCTAAGCGCCCCATCCTGCGAACCGCGATATAAGGGGGACGGTTTTCACCTGTCAAGGAAGGCGATGAATGGCTTCCGGCAGATCCTGGAAGCGATCGATCAAAATATCCGCATCCAGCGTTGCCGGGGGCGCCTTTGCATAGCCATAAGAAACCAGGATCACCGGCACCCCGGCACGCTTGGCAACCAGAACGTCCATGTCATGGTCGCCAACCATGACCGCGTCCCTGGGCGTCAGCGCCATGCCCTCTAGGGTTTCAAAGAGATGGGCCGGGTCGGGCTTGCGCTTCGTGACGTTGTCGACGGAGAAGATGTTGGAAAAGTAGTGCAGCACGCCCAAATCCTTGAGAATGCGCGTTGCTGCCATGTGGGGCCGGTTCGTCACGATGCCAAGGCGGATGCCTGCCTGGCTCAGCGATTCCAGGGTTTCCGGGACGCCGGGATAGAGTTCGGCATATTTTCCGCCGTTTTCTTCATAGTTGACCATAAAGCGGGCGTGGATTCGCCGAAAGGCCTCCTCGTCCAGGGGCTCGCCGGTAATCGCGAAGGCCTGGCGCAGGATGTATTCGACCGTATCTTGGAAAAGGGCCACGATGGCGGGGCCGTCCAGCGGGGTGCGGCCTTCTTCCACGAGGAGGGCGTTGAGGGTGGCTTCGTAAAGGGGGAGGCTGTTGACGAGGGTTCCGTCGATGTCGAAGAGGGCGGCGCGGCAGTGCATCGTCAGATGGTTCCAGGTTACGGATTGGCCAGATTACGAATTGGTAAGAATAGGAATCTTGCTTTGGACGTGGTGCGGGCTTTATGACAAGCTTTCGCGCATGCCCGCAGGAAGAAACTAGAAGCAGTCTATTACGCGCAATTCAATGGTCAAGCGACAAACCGCAATTCTTATTCTCGCCGCCGGGAAAGGCACCCGGATGCAATCGGACCTGCCCAAGGTTCTGCATCCGCTGGGAGGCCAGCCGCTGATCCGCCATGCCCTGGCCGCAGCCAGCGCGTTGAAGCCGGCCCGGATGGGCGTCGTCATCGGGCCGGGCATGGAGGCCGTTGCCGCCGCCGTCAAGCCCTGGCCGGTTGTCGTTCAAAAGACCCAGGCCGGGACAGGGGACGCCGTGCGCGCGGCGAAGAAGCTGCTTTCGGGCTTCACGGGCGATGTGCTGATCCTTTTTGGCGATACGCCTTTTCTCGCGCCGGCGACGCTGCGGAAACTTCTTGCGCGCCGGCGTGCAAAGCCGGAACCGGTTGCCGTCGTTCTTGGTATGCGTCCGGAGGATCCGGGCGAATATGGCCGCCTTGTGACGGATGCGGATGGCACGTTGGAGGCCATCGTCGAATACCGTGAAGCGAATACACGCATTCGCGAAATTCCGCTTTGCAATTCCGGCGTTATGGCAATCGATGGCAAACAGCTGTTCGGCTTGCTGAACCGCATCGAAAAAAGCCGCGTGAAGGGGGAATATTACCTGACCGATTTGGTCGCGATTGCCCGCAAGGCCGGCCATGCATGCGCCTATGTAGAAGGGCCGGCGTGGGAATTGCTGGGCGTGAACGACCGCGCAGATTTGGCCGAGGCGGAGGCCCTTTTTCAGATCGAACACCGGGCGGCGGCGATGGCCGGCGGGGCAACGCTTCTGGATCCGACGACCGTCTGGTTCAGTTTCGACACAAAACTTGGCAAGGACGTCACCATTGATCCGAACGTGTTCTTTGGGCCGGGCGTTCAAGTCGCAGACGGCGCCACCATTCGCGCCTTTTCGCATATCGAAGGGGCGAAGATCGGCAAGGGCGCCATCGTCGGACCCTTTGCGCGCCTGCGCCCCGGTGCCGTTATCGGCGAAAACGCGCATATCGGAAATTTCGTCGAAGTAAAAAAATCGAAAATCGAGGCCGGCGCAAAGGTGAACCATTTGACCTATATCGGCGACGCCTTGGTCGGCCGGGACGCGAATGTCGGCGCCGGCACGATCACCTGCAATTACGATGGCGTCACAAAGTCGCGGACGGTGATTGGGAAGCGGGCCTTCATTGGTTCGAACACGGCGCTGGTCGCGCCCGTCACCATCGGGAACGACGCCGTGATCGGTGCCGGTAGCGTGATTACGAAAAACGTTGCCGCAGGCGCGCTGGGGCTGAGCCGTGCGGAAGCGAAAGAAGTAAAGGGCTGGGCTCGCCGCCAAGGCAAAGGCGCGGCCGCAAAGAAAAAAACGGCCGCGCCCGGCCGCAAGAAGAAAAAGAAGGGCTAGCCGCCGAAGCATGTGTGGAATCATTGGCATTATCGGCAAGGCTGAGGTTGCGCCGCTCTTGCTGGACGGGCTCAAGCGGCTCGAATACCGGGGCTATGATTCCGCAGGCATCGCGACCTTGGTCAATGGCGGTATCGAGCGCCGCCGCGCCGAAGGGCGGATTGCCAATCTGCAAAGCCGTGTCGAGAGCGAGCCGATTTCCGGAAAGACCGGGATCGGCCACACCCGCTGGGCGACCCATGGCGTCCCCAACGAGGCCAACGCCCACCCCCATGCCAGCGCACGGGTTGCCGTCGTCCACAACGGCATCATCGAAAATTTTCAGGAATTGCGAGACGAGCTGGCAGGTTTTGGCGTTCGGATCGAAACGGATACGGATACCGAAGTCATTGTTCATCTGATCACCCATTATCTGGAAACGGGTATGGACCCGGAGGCGGCGACGGCAAAGACGCTGCAAAGGCTGGAAGGCGCGTTTGCCCTTGGCGTCATCTTCGCCGGCGAGCCATCCCTGATGATCGGCGCGCGCCGGGGCAGCCCGCTTGCGATCGGCTATGGCGATGGCGAGATGTATCTTGGCTCGGACGCGCTGGCGCTGGCGCCGCTGACCCAGAAGCTCACCTATCTCGAAGAAGGGGATTGGGCGGTTCTCTCGCCGGAAGGGGCCGTGATCCATGACGCAAGCGATGCCGTCGTCGAGCGCAAGATTGAAAAAAGCACGGCCTCGGGCGCGCTGGAGGGAAAGGGAAATTTCCCTCATTTTATGCTGAAGGAAATTTTCGAACAGCCGGCCGTCATCGGCGACACGCTGCACGCCTTGTTCAACCCGGTGACGCGCACCATTTCGCTTCCCGACCTGCCCTTTGACCTTGCAAAGATTTCGAAGGTGACGGTCGTTGCCTGCGGCACCTCCTATTATGCTGCGATGGTGGCCAAATATTGGCTGGAGGACGTCGCCGGTCTTCCTGTCGAGGTCGATATCGCTTCGGAATTCAGGTACCGCAATGCGCGCATGCCGAAAGATGGCCTTGCGCTTTTCATTTCGCAATCCGGCGAAACGGCGGACACGCTCGCCGCGCTGCGCTATGCAAAAACGCAAGGCCAACACACGCTTGCCTTGGTCAACGTTCTCGAAAGCTCGTTGGTGCGCGAAGCGGAAGCCGCTCTGCTCACCTATGCCGGCCCGGAGATCGGGGTGGCCTCGACCAAGGCCTTTACGACGCAATTGACGGTGCTTGCCTGCCTGGCCATTGCGCTCGCCCGTGCCAAGGGCGCCATCGATCACGACATAGAAGCCAGGCTTTCCGCGGCGCTCACCGAGGTGCCTTCGCGTGTTGTTGAGGTCCTGAACCATGACGAACGCTTGAAGGAAATCGCGGGCGAAATCGCGAACGTGCCCGACGTTCTCTATCTTGGCCGCGGCACAAGCTATCCGATTGCGCTTGAAGGGGCGTTGAAGCTCAAGGAGATTTCCTACATTCACGCCGAAGGTTACGCGGCGGGGGAGATGAAGCACGGGCCGATCGCGCTGATTGACGAGGGGGTGCCGATCATCGTTATCGCGCCAAGCGATCCGCTTTTTGAAAAGACCGCCTCGAACATGCAGGAGGTCATCACCCGCGGCGGGCGCGTCATTTTCCTAAGCGACGCGCCTGGCATTGCGCGCCTTGGCGGGGTGGCCGCAGCCACCGTCGCGCTTCCCGAGGTTGATCCGTTTGTCGCACCGATCCTTTATGCCATTCCGGTGCAATTGCTTGCCTATCACATCGCCGTTCGCAAGGGGACGGATGTCGATCAACCCCGCAACCTTGCGAAAAGCGTCACGGTCGAATAGGCCCATCCCATGGCAGGCTATGATTTTGATCTTCTGACAATCGGCGCCGGTTCCGGCGGCGTTGCAGGCACGCGCCGCGCCGCAGGCCACGGCGCCAAGGCCGCCATTTGCGAAGAGGGCCGCGTCGGCGGCACCTGCGTGCTGCGGGGCTGCGTGCCGAAAAAGCTGCTCGTCTACGGGGCCCATTTCCGCGACGCTTTCGAAGACGCGGCCGGTTTCGGCTGGCAGGTGGGGGCGCAGGATTTCGACTGGGCCGAGCTGATCGCGAGAAAAGATCGCGAGTTGGATCGCCTCAACAAGATCTATCTTCAAATGCTCGACGACGCCGGCGTTTCCCTTCTGGAAGGACGTGCCCGGCTGGTGGACCCGCACAGGGTCGAAATCGGCGGCAAATTCGTAACGGCGGAAACGATTTTGGTGGCGACCGGTTCCTGGCCGCGCCTCCCCGGCATTCCCGGAATCGAACATGTGATCACTTCGAACGAGGCGCTCGATCTGAAAGAGCTGCCCGCCCGCATGGCGATCGTTGGCGGCGGGTACATCGCCGTTGAGTTCGCCGGTATCTTTCGCCGCTTTGGCGTGGAGGTGGTTGAAATCATTCGAAGCGATCAGATATTGCGCGGCTTCGACAAGGACATGCGCGTGTCCCTGACGGAAGAAATGAAAAAGGCCGGCATTGCCATCCGGGCCGAAATGCAACTGCGGCGCATCGTGCAAAAGGACGGGCATTACCTCCTGCACATGGCGCGCAAAAATGGGGGCGAAGAAACCCTTGAAGTGGATTCGGTCATGTGCGCCACCGGCCGTACACCGAACACGAAAGGCCTGGGTCTTGAAGACATCGGCGTCGCGCTCGAGCCAAACGGCGCCATTCGCGTGGACGACGAATCCCGAAGCACGGTTTCAAATCTTTATGCCGTCGGCGATTGCACGGACCGATTGAATTTGACGCCGGTGGCGATCGCCGAAGCCCGGGCCTTTGCGGATACGCTTTATGGCAAGCGTCCAAGAAAGGTGGATCATGCGGGCGTGGCGACGGCGGTCTTCAGCCAGCCGCCGATCGGGACGGTCGGCTATGACGAGGATGGGGCGCGGGCGGAATTCGGCGCGGTCGATGTTTATTTTTCGAAATTTCGTCCGATGAAGCACACGCTTTCGGGCCGCGAGACGAAAACCACGATGAAGCTTGTCGTCGATCGTGCAAGCGATCGGGTCGTCGGTTGCCACATGCTGGGGGACGACGCGCCGGAGATTATACAGGCCCTGGCCGTTGCCCTGAAGGCGGGGGCCCGGAAGGCGGATTTTGATGCCACCATGGGCATCCACCCGACGGCGGCCGAAGAGTTCGTAACCATGAGCGCGCCGCGTCCCGAGCCAAAAGAAGAAAATTAAGGAAATCCGGGCACTTCGCCCGGTTCTGGCGTGATTTTTACTGGAAAAAGCGCGGATTCCGGCGTATCACCGGGTTGAACCGGTCTCGAGGCAAACGACATGGCGCGACATGGCAAAGAATTGGTCGCCGGATAGCTGGCGCAAGAAGCCGGCCCGGCAAATGCCGGATTATCCGGACAAAGCGGCGCTCGCCGCCGTCGAAAAGACGCTGCGGGATTCCCCGCCGCTTGTTTTCGCGGGCGAGGCGCGTCGCCTTCGCGCCGAGCTTGCCGAGGCTGCGGAAGGCCGGGCGTTCCTGCTTCAGGGCGGCGATTGCGCGGAAAGCTTCGCCGAATTCAACGCGGACAAGATCCGCGACACGTTTCGCGTGTTGCTGCAGATGGCGGTCGTGCTCACCTTTGGTGCCAGTTGCCCGGTCGTGAAGGTCGGGCGCATGGCGGGCCAATTCGCAAAACCGCGTTCGGCGGAAACGGAGACCCAGGGCGACGTCACGCTGCCCTGCTATCGCGGCGACATCGTCAACGGCATGGCCTTTACGGAAGCGTCGCGCACGCCGGATCCAAAGCGCATGGTGCAGGCTTATAGCCAGGCTGCCGCTACGCTGAATTTGCTGCGCGCGTTCGCGCAAGGCGGGTATGCGGATCTGCATCAGGTGCACCGCTGGAATTTGGGGTTTGTCGGCGAAAGCAAGCAGGGCGAAAAATATCAGGATTTGGCGGATCGCCTGACCGAGACGCTTTCCTTCATGGGGGCGTGCGGATTGACGTCGGAAACGACGGCTCCCATCCGCCAGACCAATTTCTATACCTCCCATGAGGCCCTTTTGCTGGGCTATGAGGAAGCGTTGACGCGCGTCGATAGCACGACCGGGGACAGCTACGATTGTTCGGCCCATATGCTATGGATCGGCGATCGAACGCGCCAGGAAGACGGCGCCCATGTCGAATTTCTTCGCGGGCTCCATAACCCCATTGGTTTGAAGATCGGACCAGCCCTTGAGGCGGATGCGTTGCTGCGCCTGATCGATATTTTGAACCCAAACAACGATCCGGGCCGCTTGACGCTTATCAGCCGGATGGGCTCGGACGCGATCTGGGAACGGCTGCCGGCGCTCATTCGTGCCGTCGAGGGCGAGGGACGCAAGGTCGTTTGGTCTTGCGATCCGATGCATGCGAACACGGTGAAGGCGTCAAACGGATACAAGACGCGTTCCTTCGACCGGATCTTGAAGGAAATCGAAGCGTTTTTCGCCATTCACCAGGCGGAAGGCAGCTATGCCGGAGGCATTCACTGCGAGCTCACTGGTCAGGACGTGACGGAATGCATTGGCGGCGCCCAGGAAATCACCGAGGATCGCTTGGCCGATCGCTATCATACCCATTGCGATCCCCGCTTGAACGCGTCGCAGGGGCTGGAGCTTGCGTTTCTTGTCGCTGAGGCCTTGAAGAAAGAACGCAACGCCGCCGCGCGGGTCTCTGCCGCTTCCTGACCCCGGCCAGGATTGCGGTTGGGCAATCGAACCATCGACTTTGAGCGGAAGCAGCGGATAAGGCCATCGACCCGATGACCAAGCATCTTGGGATTGCACTCATACAGATGAACCCGACCGTGGGCGACCTGGCGGGAAATCTCGTCAAGCTCCGCCATGCCTATCGCCAGGCCGCGGAGGCGGGGGTGGACCTTGTGGTTGCCAGCGAGCTGGTCGTGACCGGCTACCCGCCGGAAGACCTGCTCCTAAAGCCTTCCTTCCAGGAAGCTACCGAGGCGGCCGTGCTGGAGCTTGCAGCCGATCTTGCGGACGAGGGCGGGCCCGGCCTTCTGATTGGCGCCCCCTGGC
>JAJFGH010000163.1 GCA_021776275.1 Alphaproteobacteria bacterium
CCTTTCTCCTCGTTCTTTTCCTGTTAAGCCCGTTGCTCGGCACCATCGCGCTGATCGCCCTGCCGATGTTCGCGCTGGTTTCCTTCGCGTTGTATCGAATCCAGCGCGGATTTTACGCGGACCGCTTTCAAGCCCTTAGCGAACGCACGTCCACCTATCTTGAGACGCTGCAAAATGCGCTGACGGTAAAATCCCTTGGCCTTGAGCCGGAAATCACCCGCCGCTGGGAAGCGCGCGTGGCGAAGGCCGCGGCCATCGGCTTTCAAGCCGGCAACCTCACGGCGATGGCGAACGCCGCCGCCGCTTTGCTGCAACAGGGGGTAAGCCTGGCGATCGTTTTTCTTGGCGCCAAACTCGTCATCGGCGGCGACCTCAGCATCGGCGCGCTGGTTGCGGCAAACCTGCTTGCCATGCGGGCCATTGCCCCGATGCGCCAAACCGTCCTTGCCTGGAACCAGTTGCAGGAAACGCGCCATGCCCTTCGGGAGTTGGAGGCGTTCTTCGAACCGGGCCCGCAGGAAGCGCCCGGCGCCGATGCCCCCTTTTCCCCCGCCGGCGCAATCCGGCTTGAGAATGTAAGTTTTCGTTATGCCCCCGATACAAGCCCCGTTCTGGACCGCGTCCAGTTGGAGGTCCCAAAGGAAAGCATCCTGGCCGTCGTCGGCCCGGCCGGGTCCGGGAAAAGCACCTTGGCAAAATTGCTGCTGGGACTCTATGCCCCCTCCGAAGGCCGCGTCCTGTTCGACGAAACGGACCTTGCCCATCTCCCGCCCGCGGCGCTGCACCGAAACGTGGCAAGCGTGCCTCAGGAAAACCAACTCTTTTCCGGAACGGTTCAGGAAAACCTTCTTTTCGGGCTTCGCGACGTGCCGGCGGAGCGCGCCATCGCGGCGGCAAAATTTGTCGGCGCCCATGCTTTTATTCAACGCCTTCCGAAAGGCTACGAGACGCCCATTGGCGAGGGCGGGCAAAATCTTTCCGCCGGGCAAAAACAAATGCTCTGCGTCGCCCGCACCCTGGTCCGGAACCCGAAAATTCTTTTGCTCGACGAGGCGACGAACGCCATCGACCCGGCCGCCGAAGAAGCGCTGCTGCGCAAGCTTCGCCAAAAGGCGAAAGGGCACACGCTGTTGCTGCTGACGAACCGGCTGGCGCCCGCCTCGATCGCCGATCGCATCGCCCTGCTTGTCGACGGCCGGATCGAACGCGTCGGCACACGCGCGGAAATGATCGATTTCACCCGCGCGCGCCTTGCCGAGCTTGCGGAAAAGAGGGCGCCCGGATGAACAACCCCGCCGGCAAAGCGCCCCGCTTTCCCCCCGCATCCATGGCGTCCATAGCGGCCATGGAAGCCGAGCCCGCGCCGCTTGCCCGCCTGCTGCTGCTGACGATTGCGCTTTTTCTTGGGCTTGCCCTGGTCTGGGCAAGCCTTGGCACCGTCGAACAGGTGGCCAACGCTTCCGGGCATGTGCGGCCCTTTGGCCGGGTCAAAATCGTCAACCATCCGGAAGGCGGCCGCATCACCGCCATCCATGTCCGCGAGGGCGAGGCGGTCGAACGGGGCCAATCCCTGCTCGCCCTCGACGCCGGCGCGCTGAACGAAGAAATCGCCCATCTCACGGATCGATGGCAAAACCTCGCCGTCGAGATCGCGCGCCTCGAAGCGGAAGCCGCCGGCACGGCGCCCGCCTTCGATCCCTCCATCGCCGAGGCCCGCGCCGATCTTGTGCGGTTGCACACCCGCCTTTTCGATTCCCATTTGAACGCCCTTGAAGGCGAAAAAGAAATCGCCGAGCGCATCGTCGAACAGCGGCACAGCGATGCCGAGGGGCTGACGCGAAAAGTCGAGGAATACAAAGGCAGTCTCGCCATTCTGAAAAAGCAGGAGCGTTCCGTCGGCGCCCTCGCCGATAAAGGCTATTTCCCGGAACTGCGCTACCTTTCCATGCAACGCCAGCGGGCCGAGGCGGAAGGGTCGCTGGCAAAAACCCAGGAAGAATTAATCGCCGCCTTCGCCGCCCTGGCCGAGGCGAGAGAGCGGCGAAAAACCCTCGACCGCAAATGGCAGGCGGACACCCTCGACCAGCTGGCCGCGGCGAAGAGAGAGCACGACCAAACCTTCGGCGCACTGACCCAGTTGCAAACGCGGCGAAAAGCCCTGGTGATCGCCGCCCCGTCCGCAGGCATCGTCCAGAATTTGCAGATCACCAGCGTCGGCCAGGCGATCGGAAAGAACGAACCCTTGATGAATCTCGTGCCGACGGCGGATCGTCTCATCGTCGAAGCGCGCGTTCAAAACCGCGACATCGGCTACGTCTCCGTCGGACAAAAGGCGCGGATAAAATTTCGCACCTATGATTTTCTTCGCTTCGGCAGCCTCGATGGCACCGTCGAACAGGTGGCGGCAAATGCCCTGAACCCACCGGGCGGGGGCGCGTCTTATTTTCCGGTCGTCATTCGTACGTCGCGCGACTATCTCGGCAGCCTGCCGGAAGAAAGGCCGGTGCAGCCGGGCATGGCGGTCGATGTCGATCTTCGAATCGGCGAGAAATCCGTTCTCTCCTACCTTACGGATCGGATTTTCCGGACCCGGGCGGGCGCGTTTCAGGAGCGATAACGACCAGTCCCCGTGCGATCATGTCCTCGAAGGCGGCGGCAACGTCACGGGTAATTTCCTCCGCCGCCACTTCGGGAAAGGCCTCCGAATAGATGCGCAAAATGGCGTCGCGCGGCAGCGGCGTCTCCAGCAAACGCCAGATGCCGCTGGTAACGGCGTCCAGGTAATAAACGTCCTGGCCTTCGGGCTCGACAAGAAAAAGATCGGCTTCAACCGCCGTCGCGCTGACGGCGGGATTGCGCCAATAGCTTTTTTCATCTGCCGTCATGGCCCGCCTTTCCCAACAAAAATGCCCGTCAAACTATGAAACGCCGGCACAGGCGATGCAAGGCGGCAGATCCCCCTTGCCAGAACGCCGGCAGGACTTCTTACTTGCGGGATGACGGAAATGGCAGTCCAGGTCGAAGGCCTCACGAAACGCTACGGCGCGATTCACGCCATCGATGGCATTGCCTTCACCGTGCGGCGCGGCAGCACCATGGGCATCCTCGGCGGCAATGGCGCCGGCAAGACGACGACCCTGGCCATCTTGCTTGGCCTGCTGCTGCCCACCAGCGGGCGGACCCTGGTGCTTGGCTGCGACATGCAAAAGCACCGCTACCGCGCGCTGCCCGACATGAACTTTTCCTCGCCTTACGTAGATTTGCCGCGGCGGCTGACGGCGGCGGAAAATTTGAAAGTCTATGCCCGCCTCTATGGCATTCCCAATGTGCGCGAGCGGATCGAGACCTTGGCCGGCGAGCTCGACCTGCACGCCTTTTTGCACCGGCCCATCGGCAGCCTTTCTTCCGGCCAGCGCACGCGCGTCGCCCTGGCCAAGGCCATGCTGAACCGGCCGACGCTGCTGCTGCTTGACGAGCCGACCGCCTCCCTCGATCCGGCGACGGCCGATTGGGTGCGCGGCTATCTGGAACGTTACCGCGTGCAAACGGGCGCTACTATTTTGCTTGCGTCCCACAACATGGCCGAGGTGGAGCGGCTCTGCGACGACGTGATCATGCTGCGCCAGGGCCGGGTCGTCGACCGGGGAAGTCCCGACACCCTGATCGAACGCCATGGGCGCACCTCCCTCGAAGAAGTGTTCTTGGCGATCGCGCGCAACGAACGGGCGGAACGAACATGACGGACCGGTCAAACCCGTTTTTCTCGTGGACACGCACAACCGCGTTGCTGCTTCGCTATCTCTACCTGCTTCGGGGCTCCTGGCCGCGCCTTCTTGAACTTGCCTATTGGCCGACGGTGCAGATGATCCTCTGGGGTTTGATCACCCAGTTTTTTCTTACCAACAGCGCCTGGCTGATGCAGGCGGGCGGCGTGTTGATCGCCGCAGTGCTTTTGTGGGACGTGCTGTTTCGAAGCCAGCTTGGCGTTTCGATTTCCTTTCTCGAGGAAATGTGGTCGCGCAATCTGGGCCAGCTTTTCGTAAGCCCGCTCCGGCCGTGGGAATTTGTTGCCTCGCTTCTGGCGACGAGCCTGCTTAGAACCCTGATCGGCGTCATCCCGGCGGCCTTTCTGGCAATTTTGCTGTACCGCTATTCCGTTTTCGATCTGGGGCTGCCTTTGCTTGCGTTCTTTACGAACCTGCTCGTCATGGGATGGGCCATCGGCCTTTTCGTCTCGGCCGTCATTTTGCGCTACGGCCTCGGCGCGGAAAGCCTGGCCTGGCTTGCCATCTTTGCGATCGCGCCCTTAAGCGGCATTTACTACCCCATCGACGTTCTGCCGAACTGGCTTCAACCCATTGCCTACGCGCTGCCCGCGTCCCACGTGTTCGAAGGCATGCGGGCCGTGATGTTCGAGCAAGTTTTCCGTTGGGACCATTTTGCCTGGGCGGTGGCGCTCAACCTTTGCTACCTCGGCGGCGGCATCGCCAGCCTGCTGTTTGCCTTCCGCATCGCCCGCATCCGCGGCCTGTTGCTGCAAATCGGCGAATAGCGCGCAAAACCCTTCGAACCCGCAAACATCTGGAGCAAAATTGGCGGTTGGCAAAAAACTGCCCTATAACAAAATCGGACGCACCCGGGCCGGATGAGCAAGCTTTTGATATTCCCCGTTTTTTATCTTTCGAGGCAGCCATGACCGGCCCCACCCGCTGGTGGTGGATCCGCCACGCCCCGGCGCAGTATCACGATGGGCGCGTTTACGGCAGTTCGATCGACGTCGACGTCGACACGACGGACCCCGGCCCCTTTCGCGCGCTGGCGCAACATTTGCCGAAGGACGCCGTCTTGGTGCAATCGGCGCTCCGCCGTACCCAGCAAACGGCGGCGGCGATTTGCGCACAAGGGTTTCAACCTGCCCTTTCGCGCATCGCCGAAACCATGGGCGAGCTGAACTTCGGCGATTGGCAGGGCATGACCTATGCCGACCTTCACAAAATCAGCGGCGGCCATCCGGTTTGGTTCACGCCCCTCGACGCGGTGCCGCCAGGGGGTGAAAGCTTTCTCCAGATGCGCACGCGCGTCCTTTCCGCCATCGAAGCGCTAACGGAAGAATTCGCCGGCCGCGACATCGTCTCCGTCTCCCATGGCGGGCCCATTCGCGCCGCCATCGGCCATGCGCTTGGCCTAACGCCGGAACGTTCCGTGCATTTCCGGATCGACAACCTTTCCCTTACCCGGACCGACTACCGCCAGGCGGCGGATGGCGAAAAAGGCACTTGGCACGTTGGCTGTGTGAACAAACGAACCGAGGAATTGGCGCAGCCCTAAGGCCGCGCCGGGCAAAACTTCTTTCTTGCAAGCCGGAGGGCATTTCGATGCGAAAACAGATCCGTAGATTGGCCGCTTTTTTTCTTGTGGGCGCAATGCTTGCGGCAAACAGCCTGCCGGCGAAGGCCGGTTCCGAACAGCAAGAGCTGATCGACAGCGCCAAATACACCATGAAGCGCATGCTGGAGGACAAATTTTTCTCGCAAGTGCCAGCCTATCTGACCCGGGCGAAGGCCATTTTGATTGTGCCCTCGTTGTTCAAGGCCGGTTTCTTCTTCGGCGCCGAAGGCGGAAACGGCGTGCTGCTTGCCAAGGATGGCGATGGCGCGTGGAGCTACCCCGCCTTCTACACGATGGCCGCCGCCAGTTTCGGCTTGCAGTTCGGCGCCCAGGATTCGGAAGTGCTGCTGGTTATCCTGACCGATGGCGGCCTTGATTCCGTGCTGAGTTCCGAGGTCAAGCTCGGCGCCGATGCCAGCTTTGCCCTGGGGCCCGTCGGCGCCGGCATCGAAGGCGCCACGACGGCCAATCTCGGCGCCGATATCATCGCCTTCTCGCGAGCCGTCGGCCTCTTTGGCGGCGTCGCCGGCGAAGGCACGGTGATCTATGCCCGGGATTCGTGGAATCAGCTTTATTACGACCCGGAAGCGACGCCCCGAAAAATTGTCCGGGAAAACGCGGCCCAAAACAGCGGCGCGGATGCGCTTCGTGGCGTCCTCGCTGGGAAATAACGCCTCGCGCGTCCCGGCCCTGATGCTCCAGGGCACCGGGTCGGACGTCGGAAAATCGCTTCTCGTGGCCGGGCTTTGCCGCGTCTTTGCCAGGCGCGGGCTGCGCGTTCAGCCCTTCAAGCCCCAGAACATGTCGAACAACGCCGCCGTGACCGTCGAAGGCGGCGAGATCGGCCGGGCCCAGGCCTTGCAGGCACGCGCCGCCGGCATCCCCCCCAGCGTGCACATGAACCCGGTTCTCCTAAAACCCGAGACGGACACCGGCGCCCAGATCGTCGTGCAGGGGCAAATTGCCGGCCGCGCCGAGGCGCGCGCCTATCAAGGGAAGAAGCCGGACCTGCTGCCAAGCGTGCTCGAAAGTTTCGCCGCCCTTTCTGAAGATGCCGACCTTATCCTGGTCGAAGGCGCGGGCAGCCCGGCCGAGGTAAACCTGCGCGCAGGCGACATCGCCAATATGGGATTTGCCGAGGCCGCCGATCTGCCGGTCGCATTGGTTGGCGACATCGAACGCGGCGGGGTCATCGCCGCCATCGTCGGCACCAGAGAAGTCATTGCCCCTTCGGAGCGGAACCGCATTCGGGGCTTCATCGTCAACAAATTCCGCGGCGACGTGACGCTGTTCGAAGATGGCGTCACGATTTTAGAAGCGCGCACCCACTGGCCCTGTTTCGGCATCGTGCCCTTTCTTTCGGAGGCGCGGTTGCTGCCGGCGGAAGACTCCCTTCCCCTTGCCGCCTATCGGGAAAGCGAAGGCCGCCCCATTCGCGTGCTCGTCCCCGTGCTTTCGCGGCTTGCCAATTTCGACGATTTCGATCCGCTCCTTGCCGAGCCGGATGTCAGCATCGAAATCGTACCGCCCGGCAAGCGGCTGCCCGAAGGCGCCGACCTGGTCATCCTTGGCGGCACGAAGGCAACCCTTGCCGATTTGCGTTTCTTGCGCGCTCAGGGGTGGGAGGAAGATTTGCACGCCCATCATGCCCATGGCGGGCGGATTCTGGGCATCTGCGGCGGCTATCAGATGTTGGGCCGGCGTGTGCGCGACCCGTCCGGAATCGAGGGCGAACGCGGCGAGGCGCCGGGGCTTGGCTTCCTAGATTTTGAAACCGTGCTGGACCGGGAAAAGCGGCTCCACTCCATTGCCGGGACCGAAATCGCAAGCGGCGCGCCCGTGCAGGGCTATGAAATGCATGTCGGCGTTTCGAAAGGCCCGGCCCTGGCGCAGCCGCTTTTCAAGCTTGCGGGCCAGCCGGAAGGGGCCTGTTCCAAGGACGGGCGCATCCTTGGCACCTATCTCCACGGCCTTTTCGCTTCGGATGCCTACCGCCACGCGTTCCTCAACCGCATCCGGCCGCGCGAACCGAGCCGCGTGCATTTCGAACGGCGGGTCGATCAATTGCTGGGCCAGCTTGCCGATCGGCTGGAGGATGCGCTGGACGTCGAACGGCTTTACGCCATCGCATCGGCGCGAGGCAAAAAAAACTAAACCGCGTACAGGGCCGCCGTCGCACCGAAAAGAAGAAAGGCGGCAACGACAAAAAGGTAAAGGGTGCGGCGAAGGTCCTGAAAGCCCAGGCGCGCCCGGCCGGTTCCGATCCAGGGAACCCCATGCGCTTGGGCCGTTTCTTCCCCGCCCTCGCCAGGCTCGCCATGGCCGGGGCCAAGCAGGGCAAAGTCCAGGGCGCCGGCTGTCGCCGCCATCGGCCAGCCGGCGTTGCCGTCCGGATGCCGGCCGGCCACGTTTATCAGCACGCGAAAACTTCGGATCGGGTTGGCCGTCGGCGTGAAAATCGCCGCGCCTACGAAAAAAATGCCCGCCAGACGAACCGGCAGCAGGCCAAGCGCCGCGTCGAATTGCCGGGCCGCAAAACCAAAGGCCTGATGGCGAGGGTCCGTGCCGCCAAGGCGCGTGCAAAGCACGCGCGCCGCGCGGGAAAGCATCACGCCCGGAAGGCCTAAAAGCACAAACCAGAAAACGGGCGCCAGGACGTCCTTGCCGAAACGCACGCTTACCCGTTCGATCCCCAGACGGGCATAGAGATGCGGATCGCCCGTCGGCCCGCCGGCCAGGAAGGGAAACGCGGCCGGCGAAACGCGGCCGGCTTTGAGGGCCTTCGCAAGCGCCCGGCCCTCGTCGAAAACCGGCCGCAAGGGGATGAGCAGAGCCAGCAGAAAAACCTCGCCATACCGCCCAAAGGGCGCATCGCTGGCAAAATCGAGCAGCGCCATGCCGACGCCGAAGGCAAGGGCGACCAGCATCAAAACGACGAGGGCGCCGCGGATGGTGCGGTTCCGCGCGCTGCGTTTCTCGCGGTTGAGGCGCCGATCGAACCCGTCTGTCAGCCGCCCGAAAAACGCCTCCGGATGCCAGGGCCGGAGGACGGGAAGCGAAAGCCCGCCGAAAAGCGCGTTGACGGCCAGGGCAATCAGAAGGAAAAACAGGGAGTCGGGGCTCCCGCCGGGCAAGGAAATCGGCATGGAGCGCAGCATGGGCCGAAGCGCACCGGGGCGTCAATGCCGGACCCAAGGCCCCGGCCGGAGAGCGTGGAAACAGATGAACGAACCCTTCGCCGTTCTTCTTTGCGGCCATGGCAGCCGCGAGGCGGAAACCCTTCGGGAAGTCGACGTGCTCGTGAACGTTTTGCGCGATCGCCTTTCCAGCATGCGCATCGGCCACGGCTTTCTCGAATTTGCCGAACCGACCATCGCCCAGGGCCTGTCCCGATTGCACCAGGAAGGCGCACGCGAAATTCTCGTCCTGCCGCTCACCCTGTTCGAGGGCAAGCACGCACGAAACGACATGCCGGCGCGGCTTCGCGATTTCGGCGCGACCCATCCGGGGCTTCGCCTGCGTTACGGCCAGGGCTTCGGCGCCGAGGAAACCTTCTTCGCCATCGCGGCGGACCGCGTCCGGGCGGCGGCAGCGGCAAACCCGGCGGCAAAACCGGAAAGCACGTTTCTTTTGCTCGTTGCCCGCGGCGCGAGCAAGGCCGGCGCGGAAGACGCCATGGAGAAAATGGCGCACCGCCTGCAAAAAACCTTCGGCTTCGCCGACGCCCTGGCCGCCTTCAGCGGGCTGGCCGCGCCTTCTTTGGCGGAAGGCTTGGCGCGCGCCGCCCGGTCTGGCGCCGCGCAAGTGTTGGTCGTTCCCTATTTTCTATTTACCGGCAGGCTGCTGCAGGAAGTGCACGCAAAGGTCCAAACCGCCGCGAGGGCAAGCGCCACGCGCTACCATGTTGCCAAACATCTTTTCGGCCATCCTCTTCTCGAAGCCGCCCTGATCGCCCGCATTCGGGAAAACGCCGGGGACGGCGGCGCCTAATTCCGGCCGCCCAGCTGCTTCAACACGCGCGCGGCACCCCTTTGGCCTTCCGCTTCCGCAATCGTGCGTGCTGTCTTGCCCGCATGGTTGCGATGGTCAAGCTTCGCCCCCGCCAAAAGCAAGCGCCGCAGAACCGCCGTCTTCCCCGCCGCCGCCGCCCAGAACAAGGCCGTCTCGCCATTGGCGTCTTCCACGTCGGGTTGGGCGCCACGGGCAAGCAAAATTCGCACCCCCTCTTCAAAGCCCATCCACGCCGCCATGATGAGGGGCGTGACGCCCATGTCATAATTCGTCGCCCGCACGTTCGCATCCGCACCGGTCTCCAACATTGCCTGCACCAGCGCCACATCCCCCGTCAGCACCGCCCAGATGAAAACGGGGCGGCCGTCCCGATCGCGAACATTCGGGTTCGCGCCGCGCCGCAACAACGCCAGGACCAGATCGCGCCGATCGCTCAACACCGCATGCAGCAGCGGAACCCTGCCGTTCACATCTTGCTGATGGACGTTTGCGCCAGCCCGGATGAGAAGCGCCGCGCTTTCCCAATGCTCTCTTTCCATTGCAATCAGAAGCGCCGTCTTTTTTTCCGACGTTTCATGTTCAAGACCGGCGCCGGCGCCGATCAAACGGCGGACAACGTCCTGCCTTCCCACCCGTGCCGACAGCATCAACGCGCTATAGCCGTTTCGGTTGCGTGCTTCGGGATTTGCGCCCGCGCCAAGCAACAATGCGACGCTTGCCTCATGGCCACCCATGGCCGCCCACAGCAGCGCCGTAACGCCGCCACGGCAACTAAGCTCCGTCTCCGCCCCCGCCACCAGCAGCCGCTCCGCAACGCCGGCATGCCCGGCGATGGCCGCCCGCACCAGCGGCGTAAAGCCGGCCTTGTCGGCAACGTTCGGGTCCACGCCGGCGGCAAGCAATTCGTCCACCTTGGCAAGCTTCCCGCCCCAGGCCGCCATTAAAAGCGTGGCGGCCTTTTTCTCTTCCGTCGGCGAACATGGGGCGGCCATGGCCGGGCGGACGAGAAAGACGGCAAGCAACAGGCCAAGAGCCAAACAAAAGAAACGGTTCGGCATGGATAGAACCCCAAGCGCGGAAGGTTTCGGCCATCCTGGCGGTGCGCCTGGAAACGCGCAAGTGGATCCCGGTTGATCCTTACGCCCACCAATTTACGGAACAGGCTTCTCGGCGTTTGCGCGGCAGAGTACTCTTGCACCATGAACGACGTTTCCTTGACCCTTCCCCCTTTCCAGGCGGGCTCGGTATGGCTGGTGGGCGCCGGACCGGGAGACCCCGGCCTTTTGACCCTGTTGGCAAGCCACGCCCTTCAATTCGCCGATGTCGTCATCTACGACGCGTTGGTGGATCGGCGCATCTTGAAGCTCGTCAACCCAAAGGCGGCGCTCGAAGCCGCCGGCAAGCGGGGCGGGCGCCCATCGGCGAAGCAGCCGGATATTTCAAAAAGCCTGATTGCCAGGGCGCGGGAGGGAAAACGCGTCCTGCGTCTGAAGGGCGGCGATCCCTTCGTCTTTGGGCGCGGCGGCGAAGAGGCCCTGGCCCTGGCCCAAGCGGGCATCCCCTTCCGCCTGGTGCCGGGCGTGACGGCGGCCATCGGCGGCCTCGCCTATGCCGGCGTGCCGGCCACCCATCGCGGCACGAATTCCGCCGTGACGTTTCTCACCGGCCACGCCGATGACGGCGGCCTGCCCGACGACGTCGATTGGGAAGGGCTGGTAAAAGGCTCCCCCTTGCTGATCGTCTACATGCCGATCGGCAATCTCGAGCGCCTCTCCCAACGCCTGATCGAGGCCGGCCGGCCGGCGGACGAACCCGCCCTGTTGATCAGCAAGGCAACGACCCCGGACCAAAACGTCGTCGCGACGACCTTGGCCCAATGCGTTACCGACGCCGCAAAAAGCGGCATCGTGCCACCCGCGCTTTTCGTGGTGGGACCCGGCGTCGCCTTGCACGAACAGCTGGATTGGTACCGCGCCTGGCTTGCCGGAAACGAAAAAGGAGGAAGCACGTGAACAAATCCCCCGCACGTCTTTGGCTGCCCCTGGCCTTTCTCGCCGCCATTGCCCTTGGCTTTCTTCTGCTGCAGATGCTGCCGCCGGTCGAGCCGGAAAGAACCGAGGGAGAGGCGCAAATCGGCGGCCTCTTCGAGCTCATCGACACGACCGGCACGCAGCGCAAAGCCAGCGACTTTCGCGGCCAATATATGCTTCTTTTCTTTGGCTACACCTTCTGCCCGGACGTCTGCCCGGTCACGCTGCAAACGGTCAGCCGCGCGATGGAAAAACTGGGCGCCAAGGGAAAAAAGGTCACGCCGATTTTCATTACCCTGGATCCGGAACGCGACAGCGTCGAAATCATGCGCGCCTATATCGGCAATTTCCACCCCCGTTTCGTCGGCCTGACCGGAACGCCGGAGCAGATTGCAAAGGCCGCAAAGGCCTATCACGTCTATTACGCGAAAGCGGGCGAAGGCGAGGACTACCTCGTCGATCACAGTTCCATTCTTTTTTTCATGGGCCCGGACGGCAAATTTCAAACCCATTTCAGCCATGGGGCAACGGCCGAGAAAATCGCCGGGGAAATTTCGCGCCGGGTCGATTAAGGCCTTCGAAAAAAACGCCTTAAACGTCCAGATTGACGACCTTGAGGGCGTTTTCCTGAATGAAATTGCGCCTGGGTTCGACGACATCGCCCATTAGAGTCGAGAAAATTTTCCCCGCCTCTTCCACATGGTTCACCTTGACGCGAAGCAAGGTGCGCACGTTCGGGTCCAGGGTGGTGTCCCAAAGCTGTTCCGGGTTCATCTCGCCAAGGCCTTTGTAGCGTTGAATGGCGAGGCCCTTGCGTCCCGCCTCGGCCGTCGCCTCGACCAGGGCGACGGGTCCGGGAATTACCCGGTTGTCGTCTTTCCGGGAAAGCGTGGCATGGCGTTCCCACGTCGTCTGCAGCTTCGGCGCCAATTCGTCGAGATGCCTGGCCTCGGCGCTTTGAATCAAGGGAATGCCGATTTCGTGGTGAGTCGTTACCCCGCGCAAGGTGCGGGAGAAACGATAGCCGCCCTCTTTCAGCCCTTTGCCCTGCCAGCCGCGCTCCGTCTCCGTGGCCAGCGCATCCAGGCGTCGCGCAATGTAGGAGGCCGCCTCCTCGGCGGTCGCCGCGTCGCCCGCAAAATCGAGGTTGAGCCCACCAATAATGGCCGCCTGCTCGATCACGTCGCGGCTGCCGATGCGCCGCGCCAGCGGTTGTATCAGCTGGCTTACGTCCCGCGCCTCATCGACAAGGGTGCGCAAATCCCTGCCGGAACGTTCCGATCCGTCGCTTAACGTCAGCACCGCCCCTTCGACACCCGCCGACACCAAGTGTTCTTCCAATTCGCGCTCATCTTTCAAATAAATCGACGACGTCCCCTTGCGGACGCGGTAAAGCGGCGGCTGGGCGATGTAAAGATAGCCGCGCTCGATCAATTCCGGCATCTGGCGGTAGAAGAAAGTCAGCAACAGCGTGCGGATATGGCTTCCGTCCACGTCCGCGTCCGTCATGATGATGACCTTGTGATAGCGCGCTTTTTCAACGTTGAAATCGTCACGGCCGATGCCGGTGCCGATGGCGGAGATGAGCGTGCCGATCTCGGCCGAGCTCAGCATGCGGTCGAAACGCGCCCGTTCCACGTTCAGAATTTTTCCGCGCAGGGGCAAGATCGCCTGGCAGCCGCGGTCGCGCGCCTGCTTGGCGGAACCGCCCGCCGAATCCCCTTCGACGAGGAAAAGCTCGCTCTTCTCCGGATCGCGTTCCTGGCAATCGGCAAGCTTGCCCGGCAGGGAAGAAATGTCGAGCGCGCCTTTGCGCCGGGTAAGCTCGCGCGCTTTGCGCGCCGCCTCGCGGGCAACGGCCGCCTCGACGATTTTGGCAACGATTTTTCTTGCCTCGGCGGGATGTTCTTCCAGCCATTGGGAAAGCCCGTCGCCGAAGAGCCCCTCGACAATCGGACGCACTTCGGAAGAGACGAGCTTGTCTTTCGTCTGGGAGGAAAATTTCGGATCCGGCACCTTGACGGAAAGAACGCAGGTCAACCCCTCCCGCGCATCGTCGCCGCTTAAAGCGATGCGTTCTTTTTTCTGAATGCCGCTTTGCAGCGCGTACGCCTGAATGGTCCGCGTCAGCGCGCCACGAAAGCCGGCGAGATGGGTGCCGCCATCGCGTTGCGGGATGTTGTTCGTAAAGCACAGCATGTTCTCGTGGTAGCTGCCCGTCCACTGAAGCGCGACCTCCACTTCGGTGCCATCGCGCTTGCCGGCGATGGAGATGGCCGGTTCATGGATCGGCGTCTCCGATTGATCGAGATAATCCACGAACGCCACAAGGCCGCCCTCGTAATGCAGCTCGACGCGGGTTTCCTCCGCGCTTCGCGCATCCGTCAGCAAAAGCATCACGCCGGAATTCAGAAACGCCAATTCGCGCAACCGGTGTTCCAGGGTCGGAAAATGAAACTCCCTGATGGAGAAGGTTTCCTTCGACGGCAGGAACGTGATCTCCGTTCCCGTGCGCTCGCCGGCGGGCCCAACCTCCACCAGGGGGGCCTCCGGCACGCCATGCTTGAAGCGCAGGAAATATTCCTTCCCCTGGCGCCATATCCGCATTTCCAGCCATTCGGAAAGCGCATTGACGACGGAAACGCCGACCCCGTGCAAACCGCCGGAAACCTTGTAGGAATTCTGGTCGAACTTCCCGCCGGCATGGAGGTGCGTCATGATGACTTCGGCCGCCGAGACGCCTTCTTCTTTATGAATGTCCGTCGGAATGCCGCGGCCATTGTCGGAGACCCGGACGGAACCGTCGTCGCACAACGTCACCTCGACCTGGTCGCAATAATCCGCCAGCGCTTCGTCGATCGCGTTGTCGACGACTTCGTAGATCATGTGGTGCAGGCCGGACCCGTCTTCCGTGTCGCCGATATACATGCCCGGCCGTTTGCGAACGGCGTCGAGGCCGCGCAAGACCTTGATCGATTCGGCGCCATATTCCTCGCCCGCGCCGGCGGATTTCTTCTGTCTCGTCTTTCCCACCGCTTCACTCACCGTGCTTGCACCGCGCCGTCTGCATTTTGAAAATTTTCCTCATGCCTCGGCGACGGCCGCCCCGTCGAGCACGCGGAAAAACTGGGCGCGTCCCTTCAGCGGCTGAAAAAAGGCATTTTCCGTACCCGTCATCCAGGCTTGCGCGCCCAAGGCCGCGATCGCCTCAAAAAGTGCGTGGCGCCGCGTGGCGTCCAGATGCGCCGTCACTTCGTCCAGCAGCAGCAAAGGCGCCACGCCGTGGCGCTCGGCCTGCATCCGTGCATCGGCAAGCAAAATGGCAATCAACAACGCCTTTTGCTCGCCGGTCGAGCATTGGGCCGCCGGCACGTCCTTGGCGAGATGCCGGACGGCGAGGTCGCTGCGATGCACCCCTTCCGTGGCCGTTCCCGCGTCGCCATCCCGGCCCCGAAGCGCCGCCAGGCGTTCTTGAAACGCCATGGCGACGGAAGCGGGCGAGCCCGCCTCCAATCTGCCTTCGAGCGTCCCCTTGACCGCGAGGGCAACGCCCGGAAAAGGGCCTGCCGCGGCCGCCACCGCTTCGCCGAGACGCTCGACATAGGCGCAGCGCGTATGGGCGATCGCCGCCCCGGCAACCGCCATCGTTTCTTCCAGCGCCGCCAGCCAGCCCCGATCGGCACCGCCGTCCTGAAGGAGGCGCGCGCGCTCGCGCATGGCGCGGGTGTAATCGGCAAGCCGGGTAGCGTGCAGCGGCTCGAAGCCGAAGGCAAGCCGGTCCAGGAAGCGCCGCCTTCCCGCCGCCCCTTCCAGAAAGATGCGGTCCATTTCCGGCGTCAGCCAGCTTGCATGCAGCACCTGGCCAAGGGCGGCCTGGCTGCGCTGGTCCTGCCCGTCGATGCGCAGCAGGCGCCGCTCGCGGCCAAGTTCCGCGGCCTTCGGGTCGCGGCCGATGCCAATTTCCACGGTGCCTTCCGGCGTCCGCAGGCCAATGGCAACCGCCCAATGGCCGGCTGCCTGCTGACAGCCCAAATCCGCGATGCGGGCGCGGCGCAGGCCTCGGCCGGGCACCAACAGCGAAAGCGCCTCCAGCAAATTCGTTTTGCCCGCCCCGTTTGAACCCGTCAGCACGACCGGCGTCCCCTCAAGGGAAAGTTTTAAGCTTCCGTAATTGCGAAAATCCGTAAGCCGCAGCCGCATCACCGCGAGGGGCTCGGCCGCTGGAGGAATCTCGGCAAGGGGGCCTCCGTCTATGGCCGCCCCCGCCCTCATACGCGCATCGGCATCAGGACAAAAAGCACGCTGCCTTCGGCAGGGTCCTGCACGATCGTCGGCGAGCTCGAATCCGCCAAGATCAGCGTGATGTCTTCCCCCGCAATCTGCTGGGTAATATCCAGCAGATAGCGCGCATTGAACCCGATCTCGACCGGGTCCGAATCATAGTTTGCCGACAGCTCTTCCGACGCGGCGCCGCTTTCCTCCGAGCTGGCCGACAGCATCAGCTTGCCTGGCGAAAGCTCGAGCTTGATGGCGCGGGACTTCTCGATCGAAATGGTCGACACCCGGTCGACCGCCGCCGCGAATTCCTTGCAATTCACAACCAGTTTCTTGTCGTTGCCGCGGGGGATGACCCGCTCATAATCCGGAAAGGTGCCGTCGATCAGCTTCGATGTCAGCACGGCCTCACCGATGCGAAAGCGAATTTGCGTTTCTGAAAGCCCGATTTCGACGGGGTCCGTCGTTTCCTCGATCAGCTTGCCAAGCTCCAGCACCGCCTTGCGCGGCAGGATGACGCCGGGCATGCCGGCGGCGCCATCGGGGATCGGCATCTCGACCTGGGCCAGGCGGTGGCCATCCGTCGCCACCGCGCGCAGGACATCCGCCTTGCCGCTTTCGGCCGCGTGCAGATAAATGCCGTTCAGGTAATAGCGCGTTTCCTCGGTCGAAATGGCGAAGCCCGTATGCTCGACCAAATTGCGAAGGTCGGCCGCCGCAACGGTGAAATTGTGGCCAAGGGTGTCCCCGGCCGTCGCGGGAAACTCCTCGACCGGCAGCGTGCTCAGCGCAAATTTTGACCGGCCGGCGCGTAAGGCCAGCCGGGCGCGCTCGGCATCCAGCTCGAAGACGATCTGGGCGCCCTCGGGCAGCTTGCGGACGATGTCATAAAGCGTATGGGCCGGCGCCGTGGCCTGGCCTTTTTCCGCGACGTCCGCCGCCAGGGCCTCGACGATCGTGAGGTCCATGTCCGTCGCGGTGAGGCTCAAGCCGCCCTTCTCGGCGGCGAGCAAAACATTCGAGAGAACGGGGATGGTTGTCCGGCGCTCGACCACCCGCTGAACATGCCCCAAGGACTTGAATAGCGCCGTGCGTTCGATGGTAAATTTCATGAAAGGCCAACGGTTTCCAAAGCGGTTTTTCGGGCGGGCGACACCGCCCATTTTCTTCCCGATTGCTGCCTTTGGCGGCGAAAAAAACAGCCCCCCCAAATGCGCCCCGCATTATAGCACAAGCCGTTGGTTTTCGAAGTCTTTTCGCGAATGTCCGGGTGTCAAAAAAGGGCGAAAAACCGCCCCTTTTGCCCCCCTCGCGCAAAGCCTGCGCCTAGCTCTCCAACATGCGCCGAAGCAGATCGACATCCTCTGAAAAATTGGGGTCCGATCCGCGCAATTCCTCGATCTTGCGCACGGCATGCATGACGGTCGTATGGTCGCGGCCGCCGAATTTGCGGCCGATTTCGGGAAGCGAGCGTTGGGTCAGTTGCTTCGCCAGATACATCGCCACCTGCCGCGGCCGGGCGACGACGCGGGAGCGCCGGTCCGAATGCATGTCTGCCACCCGGACGTTGAAATGCTGGGCAACCTGCTTTTGAATTTCTTCGATCGTGACCCGGCGTTCGTTTGCCCGCAAAAGGTCGCGCAGGACCTCCTGGGTGGTTTCCAGGGTGATGTCCCGGCCAACCAGGGTCGCATGGGCGATGCCCCGGGTCCGCGCCCCTTCGAGCTCGCGGATATTCGAGGTGATCCGGTGGGCGAGGAATTCCATCACCTTCGCCGGAACGGCGATTCCCATCTGTTCCGCCTTGGAATGCAGGATGCCCAAACGCAGCTCGTAGGTGGTGGCATGAATGTCGGCCACCAATCCCCAGCCCAGGCGCGAGCGCAGGCGCTCCTCCAGCCGGTCCAGATCGGACGGGGATTTGTCGGCGGAAATGATGATCTGGCGCTTCTGATCAACCAGCGCATTGAAGGTGTGGAAAAATTCTTCCTGGGTTGCTTCCTTGTCGGCCATAAATTGCACGTCGTCGATCATGAGAACGTCGACGGAGCGGAACAAATCCTTGAAAGCCATCGTGTTTTTGAAACGAAGCGCCCGGATGAAAAGATACATGAACTTTTCCGCGGACAAATAGACAACCTTGCGCTTGGGCGCACGCTCGCGGATGTGCCAGGCAATGGCGTGCATGAGATGGGTCTTGCCAAGCCCCACGCCCCCATAAAGGAAGAGCGGGTTAAAGGGCACCTCGTCCGCCTCGACGACGCGCCGCGCCGCGGCATGGGCCAATTCGTTGGGCTTGCCGACGACAAAATTGTCGAAGGTAAATCGGGGGTCCAGGGGCGCCACCACCTCTTCCAAGGTCCAGGCGCGGTTTCCCGCCGGATGCGTCACGCTTTCAACGGCAATGCCGGCCTCGGCGGCCACCCGCTCGGCGTTCACTTCCCCGCCGTCCGGCTTCGAAGCGAGGCCCCGCACCACAAAATCAACGTTGCGCAAGGACGGGTTTTTTGCCGCCCAGAGATCGCGGATGCGTCCTGCATATTTTGATTGAATCCAGTCGCGCATAAAACGCGTCGGCACGGAAAGCGTAACGCCCTCGCTTTTCACGGATTCAACTTCCAGCGGACTTAGCCAGCTTTTGAAGATCGCCGCGCCGAGCTCCGTCTCAAGCTCTTTACGCACATGGGACCATTCGGCCGCCAGCCCATCCCCAATATCTTTACCCGTCATCGGCAAACCTCACAGGCCCGGAAACGCCGGGCACTCGCCGATAAAGGCGAAAAACGCTGGAATTTCAGCAAAAAATGCGGCGCGACGGCGCCAAAGAAAAAGCACAGCGCAGCAGCGCCAAAGAAAATGTCGGATTGGGAGGGGTGGAGAAGATGCGATTCGTTTTTTTGTAAAACAACTTTTTGTAAAACAGCCGATACGCGCCACGCCTTGCGCTTTGCCCAGAGCGACATGCCCCTCTCCCTATAAGCGACCCCAACAACGTCACACGGGTAAAAACGTTCCGTGCGTTTCGCGCAAAAATTCTCGGGAAAACTTTTAAAAAAAAAGACGCATCAAAAAAAGATGCGACGTCACCCCGGAATTTACAGTCGGCTGCTTAGTCCCCGAAGACTCTAAAACGGTAGCGGTGAATTTTTTTAACGACCCGCCTTTGCCCGCAACTGACGCGTCAAGACTAGCCACCCTCGGCGCAATTGGCAACTCGCCCGAAAGGGGAACAGACGTTTTTTTGCGCCCATTTTTTAGGCTCGACAACAAAGTGTTGTGGTGCCCGCGCGCCAAAAGACAAACGCCGCGAAGGCGATGACGCGGCGTTGCTAGAATTAACTTTAAGGAAATGCCGTTAAAGCGTTTTTACTTTTGCAGAAAGACGCGAGATTTTGCGGGCCGCCGTATTTTTTTTGAGGATTCCCCTCGTCACGCCACGCATGACTTCGGGCTGGGCCGCGCGAAGCGCTTCCGATGCCTCTTTTTTATCGCCGCCCGCAATCGCGGTTTCGACCTTTTTCAAAAAGGTGCGAATCCGTGTCCGCCGGGCGCGGTTGATGGCCGTGCGGTCTTCGACCTGACGGGCGCGTTTCTTTGCCGATTTCGTGTTCGCCATGGTGTCTTCGGTCCTTTTCAATTGGCCGCGGGGTTATAGCCTCCCCGCCCCCAACCGTCAAGGCAGGCGGGGCCTAGCGGTGCTTCCAGGTCGGCGGCCGCTTGTCCACAAAGGCCCCCATTCCCTCGGCCTGGTCCTCCATGGCCATGGTCAGGTTGAACAGGCGGTGCTCGAACTGGAGGCCCGCCTTCAGCGGCATCTCATAGGTGATGTTCACCGCCTCTTTCACCATGCGGCTGATGGGAAGCGAGAAAGAGGCGATTTTGCCGGCAAGCGCCACGGCCTCGGCGACGAGATCCGCCGCCGGCACGACCCGGACGGCCAACCCGGCGCGCTCGGCTTCTTCCGCCGCCATCATCCGCCCGGTGAGGCACATCTCCATCGCCTTCGATTTGCCGATGGCGCGGGTCAGACGCTGGGTGCCGCCACCGCCCGGCACGGCGCCGATGGTGATCTCGGGCAGGCCCAGCTTGGCATTGTCGCCAAGCAGAAGCATGTCGCACATCATGGCAATTTCCAGCCCGCCGCCAAGCGCATAGCCCGCCACCGCCGCGATCGTCGGCTTGTTGCAGCGGGAAATGCATTCCCATGTGTTCGTAAAGGTGCGCGCATGGGCCTCCGCCGGCGTCATGAGGCGAATTTCCTTAATATCGGCGCCGGCGGCAAAGGCCTTCTCGCTGCCGGTGAGCACGATCGCGCCAATCCCGTCATCCTCGATAAAGGCGTCCAGCGCCTGGCTAAGCTCGGCGATCAGCGCGGCGCAAAGCGCGTTCAGCGCCTCCGGCCGGTTCAACGTGATCAAGCCCACGCGCCCACGCGTTTCGACGAGAATGTTTTTATAGGTCATGGATGGCTCCTGTTTGTTTCCTACCCGCCCCGCTCAATCCGGTGAAAGCGAAAAACGGACACGCAACGGGGAGACGTCCGTCTCGAATTCAATTCGCAGCACCTCGCCTTCGCGATGAAAGAGGCCTGCGCCTTCCGGGCGCCAGCCAAGCTGGGGAAGCGTCTTCGCATAAAAAGCGCGCACCTCCGCTGGCGTCACCTGCCCTTCCGCCAAAGAAATAACAATGCGACCGGCCGGTTTGTCAAAGACGATTCCGGCATCGTCCAATTCCGTCAGCGCCGGCATCAAGGGCAAATCCTCAATGCCGTGCAAATAGGCCCGCCAAGGGGCCGCTTCTTCCCCATGGCCCGGCCCGGCCCAGACGGCCAGGGCAAAAAGAAAAATAGCGGCAAGGCGAACGGGCCTGCGCGAAAAGGCGGTGCGGGCGGGCATGAGACCGAGTGTACCCCTATCGCTGCCGCTTCGGACAATAGAAGGTCGAGCGGCCGCCCTGCCGAAGGCGGCGCACGCCCCGGGCGCAATCGCACCCGGGACAGGGCTGGCCCTCCCGGTCGTAGACCGCGAAGCGATGTTGAAAATAGCCAAGCTCGCCGGAAGGCTGCGCGTGGTCGCGAAGGGTGGAACCGCCGGCCTCGATGGCGCGGCCGAGCACGCCCTGAATGGCCGCCGCCAATTTCGCGGCCCGCTTCGGGCCCAGGCTGCCCGCCGGTCGGTTGGGCGAAAGCCCCGCTTCGTAAAGGCTCTCGCACACATAGATATTGCCAAGCCCCGCGACGACATGCTGGTCGAGCAGCGCCGTCTTCAGCGGCCGACGGCTAGCTCCAAGGCGGGCCCGCAGCGCCGCGCCGTCGAAGCCTGCCTCCAGGGGTTCCGGGCCCATCGCCTTCAGCAAGGGATGCGCCGCCAGCGACGCCGCCTCGGCGAAGGCGAAAAGACCGAAGCGTCTTGGATCGCGATAGCGCAACAAAACGCCCTTTTCCGTTTCGAAATCGAGATGATCGTGGGCCGAGGGCGCCGGCGGCGGGCCTTCGAACACGGCCATGCGGCCCGACATGCCGAGATGTTGAAGCAAAACGAGGCCGCCTTCGAAATGCCAAAGCAAATATTTGCCGCGGCGGCCCAATTCGCGGATGCGCCGGGCGGTCACGCTCTCGGCAAAATCCGCCGGCAGGGGCCGGCGAAACGCGCCGCAACGCACATGCACGCGCGCAAGGCGCTGGCCTTCAAGATAAGGGTGAAGCCCGCGGCGGGTGGTTTCAACTTCGGGAAGTTCGGGCATGGGGCAAGGTAGCGCCTCGATTGCAGCTCGGCTATCTTCGCAGGCAGCATGACCCCACATGAACCGGAAAACCGCCAGGAAGAGACCAGCGATTTTGGGTTTCGCCGGGTGGCGACGGCGGCAAAACCAAAGCTGGTGAACGACGTCTTCGCCCGGGTGGCGACGCGCTACGACCTCATGAACGACCTCATGAGCGCGGGCGTGCACCGCTTGTGGAAACGCGCCCTCATCGACCATCTCGACCCCAGGCCGGGGATGCGCCTGCTCGACGTGGCGGGGGGCACGGGCGACATTGCGCTAAGGTTCCTGGCCCGCGCCGACAAGGTGGCAAGAGCGCGTCCTGGCAAGGCCCCAGCCCAGGCCATCGTCTGCGATCGCAATGCGGACATGCTGCGCGTTGGGCGCGGCCGGGCGGTGGACCGGGGCCGTCTTCAAAACATTGCCTGGACTGAGGCCGAAGCGGAAGCGCTGCCCATCGCACCGGCAAGCATGGACGCCTATACGATTTCGTTCGGGCTTCGCAACGTCACCGGGATCGACGGCGCGCTACGCGAGGCCGCCCGCGTGCTGAAGCCCGGGGGCCATTTTCTGTGCCTGGAGTTCAGCCACGTCGTCCTGCCGGCCCTGGCCGAACTTTACGAAGCCTATTCGTTTCGCGTGATCCCGCTGCTGGGCCAGTGGGTCGCCAAGGACCGCGAGGCGTACCGCTACCTGGTCGAAAGCATTCGCCGCTTTCCTGCCCAGGAAGCGTTGGGCGAACGGATCCACGCGGCGGGCCTGGAACGCGTGCGCGTGCGCAACCTTTCCGGCGGCATCGCCGCCATCCATTCCGCCTGGCGCCTGTAAGGCCGCCATGCCCCATAAAAAACAGAAAATCAAAGCCCTTAAAAAGGGGCCTTGTCTGGGCCCGCGCCGCCACTTAAATTAATCACGACTTTCTTGCGTAGTTTATGGCATTTCGGAGCTTCCGCGCATCCATGCTCGACGGCAAACGCATCTTATTGATCATCTCCGGCGGCATCGCCGCCTATAAGGCGCTGGACCTCATCCGCCGCCTGAAGGAGCGTGGCGCAACCGTACGCGTCCTGCTCACGAAGGGCGGCGCCCAATTCGTTACGCCCCTTTCCGCGGCGGCCTTAAGCGGCGAGAAGGTTTATCAGGACCTGTTCTCGCTCACGGACGAAAGCGAGATGGGGCATATCCGCCTTTCCCGCGAGGCGGATCTGGTCGTCGTGGCGCCGGCCAGCGCCGATCTGATGGCCCGGATGGCCGGCGGCATCGCCGACGATTTGGCGGCGACGGCGCTGTTGGCCACCGACAAGCCCATCCTTCTGGCCCCGGCCATGAACGTGGAAATGTGGGCCCATCCGGCGACAAGGGCGAACGTGGCGCTGTTGGAGGCCCGCGGCGCGCGCCGCGTCGGCCCCGGCACGGGCGATCTGGCCTGCGGCGAGACGGGGCCCGGACGGATGGCGGAGCCGGACGAAATTCTACAGGCGATCGCGGATTTCTTCGCCCGCCCAACGCCCCTTCGCGGCCGGCGCGCCCTAGTGACGAGCGGGCCGACCCGCGAGGCGATCGACCCGGTTCGCTACCTCACGAACACGTCTTCCGGCAAGCAGGGCTATGCCATTGCAAGGGCGCTTGCCTATCTTGGCGCCGAAACCGTGCTGGTCTCGGGCCCGACGCGGTGCACACCGCCGCCCAACGTCACCGTGCAGAACGTCACCACCGCCGAGGAGATGCTGGCGGCCTGCGAAGCCGCCCTCCCCGTTGAAGTGGCCGTTTGCGCCGCTGCCGTCGCCGATTGGCGCCCCACCACCAAGCCCAACCAGAAGCTGAAAAAAGAGGGCGCGGCGCCGGTGCTGGAACTTCAGGAAAATCCCGACATTCTGGCGCGCCTAAGCGCGGCCGGACCGAAGCGGCCGCCGCTTGTGATCGGCTTCGCCGCCGAAACCGAAAACCTTGTCGAAAACGCCAAGGCAAAACGCACCCGCAAGGGCTGCGATTGGCTGCTCGCAAACGACGTCTCGCCGGAAAGCGGCGTTTTGGGAGGGGATTGCAACCAGATCCATTTCCTGACCCCCCAGGGCGTCGAGGATTGGCCCAGCCAAAGCAAGGACGCCGTCGCGCGAACCCTGGCGGATCGCATCGCCGCCCATTTCGAAGGCGGCGCATGACCGCCATCTCGATCTGCGTCGAGCGCCTTCCCCACGGCAAGGACCTCGACCTCCCCACCCATGCGACGGACCGAAGCGCCGGCGCCGACCTCGTGGCGGCGAACGCGACGACGACGGTGCTGCCGCCGGGCGGGCGCCTGCTGGTTCCCACCGGCATCCGCATCGCCCTTCCCGAGGGTTTCGAGGCGCAAATCCGGCCCCGTTCCGGCCTTGCCCTTCGCCATGGCGTCACCGTGCTGAACGCCCCCGGCACCATCGACGCCGATTATCGCGGCGAGATCGGCGTGGTGCTCATCAATCTTGGCGAGGCGCCCTTCACGATCGAACGCGGCATGCGAATCGCCCAATTGGTGGTGGCGGCTTGCGCGCGCATCGCCTGGCAGGAAGTCGCGGACTTGCCAGCAAGCGGCCGTGGCGAAGGCGGCTTCGGATCAACCGGGCTGGATGCCAAACGCGTAGGCGAATAATGCGAATTTCCAAAAAACTGCTCTTCGCCCTCGAGGCGGTTCTCGACATCGCCTACCATTCCGGTGGCGAACCGGTCCAATCGAGCGACATCACCCGCCGCCAGAAAATCCCGAAACGCTATCTCGAACAGGTGCTGCAACAGCTTGTTCGCGCCGGCGTGCTGACCGGCGTGCGCGGCCCGCGCGGCGGCTATCGCTTGGCGCGGGAACGCCGGCGCATTTCGCTCGGCGAAATCACGCGCATCGTACGCACCCTGGAAACGTCGCAAGACCCCTTGCAGGACACCGCCGGGTCCGAACTTGGCCATCGGATCCTGCGGCCGGTCTGGACGGAATTGCTGGAAGAGACGATGCTGCGCCTCGACCGGATCAGCCTCGAAGAGCTGTGCAACCGCGGCAATGCGGCCGGAATCGTCAGCGAAGCCGCCGAAAAGGTGGATTTCAGTATTTGATGTCCCCCCGCGCCACGGCCAAATAACATAGGGGATCGTGGGTCGGACAAAATCACCGGGTCCTTGGGAGAAAACAATGTCTGCTGCCAAACTTTCGAGCTACGACGCCAGCCAAATGGGGCGCGGGCGCGTCTATGAAAACTTTCTCGACACGATCGGCAACACGCCGCTCGTTCGCATTGCCAAATTTGCGAAAGCCCATCGCTGCGAAGCGGATTTGCTCTGCAAGCTTGAATTTTTTAACCCGCTTGCCTCCGTCAAGGACCGGATCGGCCTCGCCATGATCGAGGCGGCGGAAAAGACCGGCGCCATCAAACCGGGCGCCGTCTTTATCGAACCCACGTCTGGCAACACCGGCATTGCGCTGGCCTTCGTCTGCGCGGCGAAGGGCTACCGGCTGATCCTGACCATGCCGGAAAGCATGTCGATGGAACGGCGCAAGATGCTGCAATTGCTTGGCGCCGAGCTGGAACTGACGCCGGCGGCGAAGGGGATGAAGGGGGCCGTGGCCCGCGCCGAGGAATTGCGCGAGGAACATCCGGAAATGGTCATGCTGCAGCAATTCATGAACGCGGCGAACCCGGAAATCCACCGGCGCACGACGGCGGAAGAAATCTGGCGCGACACGGATGGCGGCGTCGATGCCGTCATCAGCGGCGTCGGCACGGGCGGCACGCTTTCCGGCGTCGGCGCCGTTCTTAAAGAGCGCAAACCCGGATTGAAAATGATCGCCGTCGAACCGGAGGACAGCTCTGTCCTGAGCGGCGGCGCACCGGGGCCCCACAAGATTCAAGGCATCGGCGCCGGTTTCGTGCCCACGATCCTCGATCAAGGCCTGATCGACGAGGTCCTGCGCATCGGCAACGAGACCGCCTTTTCGATGGCCCGTGAAATCGCCCGGGTCGAAGGCATGCCGGTCGGCATCTCGTCGGGCGCCGCCCTTGCCGCCGCCCTTGAGGTGGGTTCGCGGCCGGAAATGAAGGGCAAGCAGATCGTCATCATCATTCCCTCTTTCGCCGAACGCTATCTTTCGACGGCGCTGTTCGAAGGGCTTTGATCCTTCCGGCCGGCAGCCCAAAGGGATCCGGAAATGGCCTTTAACGAGACCCAGGTTCAGCGTTATGCCCGCCACATCGTCCTTCCCGAAGTGGGCGCGCGCGGCCAAGAAAAGCTCTTTCACGCGAAGGTGCTGGTGGTGGGCGCCGGCGGGCTTGGCTCGCCAAGCCTGATGTACCTTGCCGCCGCCGGCGTCGGTACGCTCGGCGTCATCGACGACGACACCGTCGATTTAAGCAACCTTCAGCGCCAAATCGTGCATCCGACAAGCCGCATCGGCACGCCCAAGGTGGCAAGCGCCGCCGCGACCCTGGCCGAGATCAATCCGGACGTTCGCGTCGTTCAGCATGGCACGCGCCTAACGTCCGAAAACGCGCTCGCGCTTTTCAAGGAATACGATTTGATCGCCGATGGCAGCGACAATTTTCCGACCCGCTTCCTGGTCAACGATGCGTGCTATTTCGCGCGCAAGCCCCTGGTCACGGCGGCGGTCTTGCGTTTCGACGGACAGCTTGCGGCCTTCCGCGCCTATGAAGAGGGAAATCACCCCTGCTATCGGTGCATTTTCCGCGAGCCGCCGCCGCCGGGCTCCGTGCCGAATTGTGCGGAAGGGGGCGTTTTTGGGGCCATCGCCGGGGTCATGGGGACGCTGCAGGCGACGGAGGTCGTAAAAGAGCTGCTGGGGATCGGCGAAAGTCTGGACGCTCACATGCTGATCTATGACGGCCTCAGCAGCACCTTTCGAAAAATTGCCGTCCGGCGCGATCCGGGGTGCCCCCTATGCGGCGACGCGCCAACCATTCTAGAAATCGTGCAAGGCGAGGAAGCGGCCTGCGCCACGAAAGGCTGAATTTCTAGCTTTCCGTTCCGATGACGCGATCCGGCGGCGAATGGCCGTCCACAAAGGTCTTGATGTTGATCAGGACTTTTTCGCCCATGTCGACCCTGGCTTCCAGGGTCGCCGAGGCCATGTGCGGCAGCAAGACGACGTTGTCGAGCTTCAAGAGCTTGGGATTGACGGCGGGTTCGTGTTCGAAGACGTCGAGGCCGGCACCGGCAAGTTCGCCGCGTTCCAGCATCCGCGTCAGCGCGTTTTCGTCCACCACTTCGCCCCGCGCCGTGTTGACGAGATAGGCTTCCGCGCGCATCAATTTCAGCCGCCGCGCCGAAAGCAGATGATAGGTCGCCGGCGTATGGGGGCAATTGACGGAAACGATGTCCATATGGGCCAGCATTTGATCGAGGCTTTCCCAATAGGTCGCGTTCAGCTCGCGCTCGCGCGCTTCCGGCAGGCGGTGGCGGTTGTGGTAATGGATGGAAAGCCCAAAGCCTAGGGCACGGCGGGCAACGGCCGAACCGACCCGTCCCATGCCGACAATCCCCAGGCGTTTTCCGGAAATGCGATGGCCCAGCATCCAGGTCGGGCGCCACCCTTCCCATTTGCCGGAGCGCATGATGCGCTCGCCCTCGGCCAGGCGGCGCGGCACGGCCAGAAGCAGCGCCATGGTCATGTCGGCCGTGTCTTCCGTCAACACGCCGGGCGTGTTCGTGACCGTAATCCCGCGCTGGCGGGCAGAACCGAGATCGATGTGATCGACGCCGGCCCCGAAAGAGGAAATCAGCCGCAGAGAAGACCCCGCATGGGCCAGCACGCCGGCATCGATGCGGTCCGTCACGGTGGGGACGAGCACGTCCGCCTGCTCGACCGCCTGGATCAACTCGGCCTGGCTCATCGGATGGTCGTCGAGGTTCAGCCGCGCCTCGAACAATTCC
Organism: Alphaproteobacteria bacterium; assembly: GCA_021776275.1. GTDB lineage: Bacteria > Pseudomonadota > Alphaproteobacteria. The sequence continues at coordinate 27,375 of JAJFGH010000163.1, forward strand.
ATCATCCGCGTTTCAGTCGGTTCCGGAAGTTTCCGGGTAACGACGACCAGGGGTTTTTTTGCGGCCATCTCGTTTCTCAACTCCTTGATTTGTGCCCTCCCATAGCAAGGATGCCACCGCCTTGTCCACCGCCTGTCTGCGAGAAGAGAGATGGCGCGCTTTCCTTGACCCGTTCCATTCTCCTTTATCTAATGGGCACACGCCAGCAATGCGGTAAAACTCTTTTTCATGCGCTTCTCTTGCCGACCCCTTCTTCTTGCCCTTGCGGTGTTTTTGGCCCCAGGCCCAGACATCGTGGATCCGGGCGACGCCCGGGCGGCAACGGGGTTGCCCCTGCCGCGCTTTGTCAGCCTGCGCGCATCGGAAGTGAACGTCCGCACCGGGCCGGGCGTACGCTATCCCGTCGATTGGGTGTTCCACCGCCATGGCCTGCCGGTCGAGATCGTGGCGGAATTCGATACCTGGCGGAAAATCCGGGACGCCGAGGGAACGGAAGGCTGGGTCCATCAAAGCCTGCTGTCCGGCAAACGCACGGTCCAGATTATCGGCAAGACGCGTTCGTTGCGCCGAAAGCCATCCGGGGACGCAAAACCCGTGGCGACGGCCGAAGCGAACGTCGTCGGCAAGCTACTGGCCTGTCCGGAAAAGTCGGATTGGTGCCGCCTGCGCCTCGGCGCCTTCGAAGGGTGGATGCGGCGAAACGCCTTTTGGGGCGTCTATCCGGACGAAATCATCCAATAACGCCGGCTTCGTCGAAATCCTCTGCCAGCGCGGCCCGGACATGCGCGGGAATTTCCGCCATATGGGCATAGCCCTTGTGGCGAATGCCGAGAATCACTTCCGTCTCGGGATCGCGGAAAGCGCGAACGGCCTCTTTCGGAAAAGCAAAGCGCAGGAAGTGCACGGAAGAAGCCTTGCCGCCTTGGGTCGAGCGTTCCACGTCCGATTCCGGCACGGCGGGAATTTGCGTTTCGCCCACATGCAAAACAACCGTCTCTTCAATGCCGCCGATGGTTCTTAGAAACGCGTCCCGGCGGTCCGCGTTTTCGACCTCGAACATCAAGGTGGCAACCAGCTCGCTGCCCTTTGGAATCAACGGGTTATAGGTCTCCAATTCGCCCGCGATCTGGGCCTCGCCCCCCTTTTCGATGTAGAGCATCTCGTGCACCTGCCACCACATCGTGTCGTAGCTTTCAAAATAAAACATCGCGTAGGGGCCGACGGCCGTGCGCCGGTCTTTTTTGATGTCCGAAATTTCCGTGCGCCGGTCTTTGCGAATTTTCGCATATTCCGCCATCGGCAAAATATCTTCCCGGGTAAGCGCGCGCTTTTTCGTCATGTCAGAGAAATCCCATAGGCATGGGCAAAAAGTTCGATCGGATGATACGATTCTTTTGGCGCCGCGCCGGCATCCAGCCGTTCGACCCCTTGCACGATATGCGCCCCCGCAAGCGGGCATTCCGATGCCAGATAGGTTTTCTTCGCCTCGGCCGCCTGGCGGGCGACGGGTTTTCCAACCTTTAGGGCGGTCTCGAAATTCGCCTTCATCACCCCCCACGAGCCGCCATGGCCCGAGCAACGCTCGATCACCTTCACGTCCGCCTTCGGCAGCAAGCGAAGCATTTCCGCCGCTTTCTGGCCCATGTTCTGGGCCCGGGCGTGGCAGGCCAAATGCAGCGCGACGCCCCCTTCCAGGGGCTGCAGCCCTTCCGCCAGGCCCTCTTTCGTCGCCAGATCGACGACATATTCCGTGATGTCGAAGGTGGCTTTCGCAAGCTTTGTCACCGCTTCCGCTTCGGGAAGCAGCAACGGCCATTCGGCTTTCAACATCAACGCGCAGGAAGGCACGAGCGCGATCACCGCATAGCCTTTGTCGATCCAGGGCGCCATCTCGCCCGCTACTTTCTGGGCGCGCGCCGCCACCGCTTCCAGATCGCCATGCTCAAGCTTTGGCATGCCGCAGCATGCGGGGTAGACGATTTCCGTCTCGACGCCGTTCTTGGCCAGAACGGCGCGGGCCGCAAGGCCGATTTGCGGGTTGTTGTAATTTGCGAAGCAGGTCGCATAAAGAACGGCCTTGCGCCCGAAGGCCGGCGCGTCGCGGTTTACGGTAGCCGGTTCGTCCGCCGCGCGGGCGGTAAAGCTTTTGCCCTGAAATTTCGGCAGCGCCGCGTCGCGGTGAACGCCGGCAACGCCTTCAACCACGCGCCGTGTCCATTTGTTTTCCGTGTCACTTGCCCAATTGACCAGCGGCGCAACGGGCGCGGCAAGCTTGCCGTTTCGGTCCGTCTCCGCCAGCTGGCGCGAAGCAAGCGGGATTTTTTTCTCCTTCCGCTCCATCGCCCGGTAGCGCAGCATCAGATGGGGGAAGTCGAGATCAAATTCGTGGGGCGGCACGTAGGGACATTTCGTCATGAAGCACATGTCGCAAAGCGTGCACGCGTCCACGACCGGCTTAAACGCTTCGTTCGGAACGTCCTCCAATTCGCCGGACGGCGTCGCGTCGATGAGATCGAAAAGTTTGGGAAAGCTGTCGCAAAGATTGAAACAACGCCGGCAGCCATGGCAAATATCAAAGACGCGGCGGCATTCCGCCTCGATCTCCTGCCGGTCCGTATAGCTGGCCTCGGTCCACGGAATGGGGTGACGCGTCGGTGCGCCGGAATGCCCGTCTGCTGCCATGTCCTTACCTCCGGTTGCCGGCGGTCAAAAAAGAAGGGGATGCCAAATGAAGCATCCCCTTCGCATTCACGCTTATGGCCGGGGGGCTATTGGCCAAGCGTGTCGAGAGATTTTTGGAAGCGTCCCGCGTGGGACTTTTCGGCCTTCGCCAAGGTTTCAAACCAATCGGCGATTTCGTCGAAGCCCTCTTCGCGGGCGGATTTTGCCATGCCCGGATACATGTCCGTGTATTCATGGGTTTCGCCGGCAATCGCCGCCTTCAAATTGTTGTCCGTCGCGCCGATCGGCTCGCCGGTTGCCGGATCGCCGACCTCTTCCAGAAATTCGAGGTGGCCATGAGCGTGGCCCGTTTCGCCTTCGGCGGTCGAGCGAAAAACGGCGGCGACGTCGTTGAAGCCTTCCACGTCCGCCTTCTGGGCAAAATAAAGATAGCGCCGGTTCGCCTGGGATTCGCCGGCGAAGGCCGCTTTCAAATTTTCTTCGGTTTTCGTTCCTTTGAGCGACGGCATGTTTTCCTCCATAGCCTGTTGTCTTGATGAACCTGTTGTCTGGATAGCGTTGCCGGGGCCCTGGCCAGGCCCCGCGAAGATTTCCCGGGTCGAAGGCCTTAAAAGACCGCCACCCCATAAATTAGAATGGTTCTAACATATGCCCGGATAACCTGATACGCAATGCTTATTTTTGAAGTTTGGGAAATCAGCCGTCCGAATCGGCGACGTGCAATATCACGTCCACCCGCTTCAAAAGCTTGCCGGCCGGCGGTTCGGGCAAGCGGCTGAGAACCAGCTGGTCGGCCGGAACGTCGCGAAGCTCGCCGCTGGCTTCGTAAAAGAAATGATGGTGGTCACTGATATTCGTATCGAAATAGGCGCGGCCCGATTCGACCACGACCTCGCGAAGCAGGCCGACCTCGGTAAACTGATGAAGGGTATTGTAGACCGTCGCCAGGGAAACCCGGATGCCGGCGGTCAAGGCCTCGCCATGCAATTGCTCCGCCCGCACATGGCGGTCCGAACCATCAAACAACAGCTTCGCCAGCGCCAGGCGCTGGCGGGTCGGGCGCAGGCCCGATTCCCTCAAGAGGTCGTAGGCGTTTGCATAGGGACGATCGGGCACCATGGCATCCTCGCGTTAATTTCCCTAAAAATAATAGGGGTACCCCTTAAAAGTCAAGGGATAGCATCGGCTTTATTCGCTTTTTTGGAAGTATCCTAAATTAATCGCCGGTGAGCAACCGCTCAAACAGCTCGCGCACCGTCGGAACGTAGCCATTGGCGTAGAAAGGGTCCGATTTGAAGCGAAAGGCGTTGTGCCCGGCGAACATCAGCTCGTTGTTCAAATCGCCCCCATGGGCGATGGCTTGCAACGTTTTCTGGATGCAATAGGAGCGCGGGTCCGGCTTCTTCCCGGTCGTGCCCGTTCCTTCCTGGGACCAATTGCTGAACTGGCAGGCTGAAAGGCACCCCATGCAGCCGGTCTGGTCCGCGCGAATCTGTTTTGCGTTCTCCGGGGTGACGAATACGAGAGTCGAATCCGGCGTGCGCAGTGCCTCCGTGTACCCCGCCTGCACCCAGCCATCCGCCCGGGTCTTGTCGGGGGCCGTCAGAAAGACGCCCTTCTTGCGCGCGCCGATGCTGAAAGCAACCTGGTGCTCGCCTACCGGCTCGACCGTATAGGCAATTTGGCGCTCGCTCCGCCCTTGAAGATCGCGAAGAAACGCATTGCCCACGCAGGAAGAATAAAAGCCCGTCGGGCTGAACCGGTTTAGCTCAACGTCGCCCTCGCTCAATTGCAGCAGGCGGCGTTTCCATTTTTCCGGGATCGGGCTTTCCTTCGTCAGCAAGGGCCGTGTACCGAATTGAAAACAGATCGGGCCCAATTCCGGGTTGTCGATCCAGTCTTCCCACTCGCGCAAACACCAAACCCCGCCGGCCATCACGATCGGCGTATCGCCGAGGCCGAATTCGCGCATTTGTTCGCGCATGGCGCGCACGCGCGGATAGGGGTCTTCCGGCATTTCCGGGTTCTCGCTGTTGCTGAGGCCGTTGTGCCCGCCGGCGCGCCAGGGGTCTTCGTAAACGACGGCGCCCAGAAGATCCGAGAATTTGTGATAGGCCCGTTTCCACAGCGCCCGAAAAGCGCGGGCCGACGAAACGATCGGGTAATAATAGATGCTGTAGCGCGCGCTGATCTCGGCCAGGCGATATGGCATCCCCGCGCCGCAGGTGACCCCGTGAACGAGCCCTTTCGCGCCCTCGAGAATGCCGCGAAGCACGATTTCCGCGCCGCCCATCTCCCACAGCACGTTGACGTGCAGCCGGCCCTGGCCGTTCGACATCTCATGGGCGATCCGCGCCTGCTCGATGCCGCCACGAATGGATTGTTCGATCAGTTCCTGATGGCGTTCGCGGCGATTGTGACCTTGATAGACATAAGGAATGGGATGGCCGTCGGCATCGTAACTATCCGCGTTCACACCGGAGAACGTGCCGATGCCGCCCATCGCCGCCCAGGCGCCCGAACTTTCGCCATTGGAGATGGCAACCCCTTTGCCGCCCTCGACAAGAGGAAGCGTCTCTCTTCCGGAAAGAAGAAGGGGGTTCAAGGCCTTCACGCAGCGTCCTCCTTGCCTTTCATGCCGTTCCCAGCATTGCTTGCAACCGGAAAGCCGTCCTCCGGCCTAACCGGCCTTCGCTTCCGCTTTTTGAAGATCCTCGCCCGTCTCTTGGTTGACGGCGCGGAGGCTCAACTTCACCTTCCCGCGGTCGTCCACGGCAAGCACCTTCACCTTCACCACGTCGCCTTCCTTGACGACGTCCGTCACCTGGGCCACGCGCCCCTGTGCCAATTCGCTGATATGCACCAGGCCGTCGCGGGCGCCGAGGAAATTCACGAATGCGCCAAAATCGACGACTTTCACGACCTTACCGGAATAGATATGGCCGATTTCCGGTTCCGCAACGATATCCTTGATCCAGTTGATGGCCGCTTCGGAAGATTCGTTGTCCACCGAGGAAACCTTGATCGTCCCGTCATCGTCGATATCAACCTTCGCGCCGGTCGTTTCGCAAATTTCGCGAATGACCTTGCCGCCGGTGCCAATCACTTCCCGAATTTTGTCCTTCGGTATGGACAGCGTCGTGATGCGTGGCGCGTGGCTGCTGACGCCCTCGCGGGCATGGTCCAGCGCTTTCGTCATTTCACCAAGAATGTGCAGCCGCCCCCCATTCGCCTGGGCGAGGGCCGTTTTCATGATCTCTTCCGTGATGCCGGTAATCTTGATGTCCATCTGCAGCGCCGTGACACCCTTGTCGGTGCCGGCCACCTTGAAGTCCATGTCACCAAGATGGTCCTCGTCGCCGAGAATGTCGGAAAGCACGGCAAATTTATCGCCTTCCTTGATCAGCCCCATGGCAATGCCGGCAATCGGCCGCGGCAGCGGCACGCCGGCATCCATCAACGCAAGGGACGATCCGCAAACGGTGGCCATCGAAGACGACCCGTTGGACTCGGTAATTTCGGAAACGACGCGGATCGTATAGGGGAAATCTTCCTTCGGCGGCATCAGGGCGCGCAGCGAACGCCAGGCCAGCTTGCCAAGGCCAACTTCCCGGCGCCCGGTGAAACCGACGCGGCCCGTTTCCCCAACGGAGAAGGGCGGAAAATTGTAATGCAGCAGAAAATGCTCGCGATATTCCCCGTCCAGGGCATCGATGAACTGTTCGTCCTGACCGGTGCCAAGGGTGGCCACCACAAGGGCCTGGGTCTCGCCGCGGGTGAAAAGCGCGCTCCCATGGGAACGCGGCAGGATGCCGACTTCCGCCTGAATGGGACGAACCGTTTCGGTGTCGCGCCCGTCGATGCGAATGCCGGTTTCGAGAATCGCATTGCGAACGATCCCCTTCTCCACTTTCTTGGTGGCGTTGCCGACGGCGTTCTCGCCGATTTCTTCCGTCGCCAGGGCGCTCGCAAGCGCCTTGCGAATTTCGCTCAACCGAGTAGAACGGGCCTGTTTTTCGGTAATTTTATAGGCCTCGCGGAAATCGGCTTCGCCCTTTTCCCGAACGGCGGCGCCAAGGGTCTCGGCGGTCGCGTCAGGCGGCGCCAATTCCCACGGCGTCTTGCCGCACTCGCTTGCCATTTCGGCGATTGCCTCGATGACCGGCTGAAATTCCCGATGGCCGAACATCACGGCATCCAGCATCACCTCTTCGGAAAGCTCGCTCGCCTCCGATTCGACCATCAGCACGCCGTCCTTCGTTCCGGCGACGACCAGGTTCAAATCCGTGTTCGGGATTTCATCGATCTGCGGGTTCAACACCAGCTTGCCATCGATGTAGCCCACCCGGGCAGCCGCGACCGGCCCCTGGAAAGGGATGCCGGAAATTGCCAGCGCCGCCGAGGCGCCAACCAGGGCGACTATGTCCGGATCGTTTTCAAAAACGTGGCTAAAAACGGTGCAGAGAACCTGCACTTCGTGGCGAAACCCATCCGGAAACAAGGGACGGATCGGCCGGTCGATCAGGCGGGAAACCAGGACTTCCTTTTCCCCCGGCCGGCCTTCGCGCTTAAAAAAGCCGCCGGGAATTTTTCCCGCGGCATAGGTCTTTTCTATGTAGTTCACCGTAAGGGGAAAGAAATCCAGCCCTTCCCGCGGCGATTTCTCGCCGACAACGGTACACAGTACGGAGGTTTCGCCATAGCTTGCCAGCACGGCGCCGTCCGCCTGTCTTGCAATCTTTCCGGTTTCTAAAACGAGCTTCCGGCCGCCCCAATTAACTTCCTTACGAGTCACGTTAAACATTCAGATATTCCTTCCATCCGACAATCGGCCGTTTTTGCGGCCGAAGCTCTTTCCTGTTTTTCAAAGGGTGGCCTTACCGGGTGAGCCCTTCCCGAAAAGGCCCGTAACGTTATCGCTACTTCCTCAATCCAAGCCGCTTGATCACATTCTCATAGCGCCCGCCGTCGATCTTCAGCAGATAGTCGAGAAGCCGACGCCGTTGGCCGACCATCTTCAAAAGGCCGCGGCGCGAATGGGTGTCTTTGTTGTGATCCTTAAGATGCTCCGTCAGGTTTTTGATCCGTTCGCTTAGGATCGCGACCTGCACTTCAGGCGAACCCGTGTCGCCGTCTTTTTGAGCATATTCCTTGATAAGGTCTTGTTTTTTATCCGGTGCAATCGACATCGTCTCTCTATCCCTACAAATTTAACACACGCAACGCGCGAAGCTGGCCTTTGGCCAAGCGGGCAACGGCAACCGGCCGACCCGCCAACATGGCGCAAACAACCGCGCCCTCCTCCTCGGTGGCCGCACGCGTACGAACCTGCCGGTGATCTTCGCGCAAGAGCATCTGAACCGCCTGTCCATGCCGAAGCTGGACCGCTTGTTGTTCCGTCAAGGCCAGAGCCGGGATGTCGTCCAGCCCGGTCTCAACGGGAAGTAGGTGCTCCGTCGCGGGCGCATCATGCCCGAGGGAAGTTAGATAATCCAGTGAAATTGCCTGTTTTTCCGTGAACGGACCGCTGGCCAAACGGCGCAATTCCGCGACGCAGCCAAGGGTGCCGAGGGCGGCGCCAAGGTCGCGGGCGAGGCTGCGGATATAGGTGCCCTTGCCGCAAACGGCCTCGAAAACCGCATGGTCCGCGTCCGGCATGGCCGCCAGCGTCAGGCCATGGATTTGGACCGTCCGCGCCGCAAGGGTCAGGCTTTCCGCCGCCCGCGCCCGGGCATAGGCCCGCTTGCCCGCCACTTTGATGGCGGAATAGACCGGCGGCACCTGTGCGACGGCGCCCCGAAAGGCCGGCAGCGCCGCCTCGATCTGTGCCCCGGTCGGACGCACCGGGCTTTCCGCCGTCACGGCGCCCTCCAGATCGTCCGTGTCCCGGGTCTCGCCCCAACGGACCTGAAAACGGTAAGTTTTTGGGCCTTCCATGGCATAGCCCACCGTCTTCGTCGCCTCGCCGAGGGCAATGGGCAGCACGCCGGTCGCCAGCGGGTCGAGGGTGCCGCCATGGCCCGCCTTCGCCGCGTCCAGTTGCTTGCGGACGGCCGCCACCGCCTTGGCCGAGGTCAGGCCCTTCGGCTTGTCGAGCACAAGCCAGCCATGGATCGGCAGCCCTTTGCGTTTACGTGGCATCTTTACGTGTCGTCGCCCTGGCCGCCCTTGGGCGGGCTTTTCGGGTGCAGCAACGCGTCGATCTTCGCCACCTCTTCAAAGGTAACGTCCGGCTCGAAGGCAAGTTCCGGCAAAAAGCGAAGCTTGGCGTGATGGCCGAGCTGGCCGCGCAGATAGGGGGCGGCGCGGCGAAGCGCCGAAAGGCTTTCCTCCATGCCTTCGCCGCCCAGGGGCGTGACAAAAACAATGGCGCGGCGCAAATCCGGCGTGGCGCGCACCTCGGTCACCGTGATCGGCGTGGCGCGCAACACCGGGTCGCGGAAATGCCCGCGGCTTAGAATCTCGACGAGGGCGTGCCGGATTTCTTCGCCGATGCGAAGTTGCCGCTGGGAGGGGGCCTTGCCCCGGGAAGAAGCCATAATTGTTTCCGAATGTCGGGCGGGGCGCGAAGACGCTTTGCTTAAAACTTCCCGGCGGTCTCGGTGACCTCAAAGCATTCGATCACGTCCCCGACCTGGATGTCCTGATAGTTTTCAAATGCCATCCCGCAATCGTTGCCGCCGCGGACTTCTTTTACTTCGTCCTTGAACCGCTTCAACGTGCTCAGCTTGCCTTCGTGGATGACGACGCTGTCCCGCAACAGCCGGACGCCGGCGCCGCGCCGAACCAGGCCATCCGTCACCATGCAGCCCGCGATCTTTCCGACCTTCGAGATGTTGAACACCTCGCGAATTTCGGCGTTGCCGATATATTCCTCACGGCGAACCGGCGACAACATGCCTTCGAGGCCCGCCTTCACATCGCTGGTGACATCGTAGATGACCGAATAATAGCGGATGTCGACCCCGGCGCTCTTTGCCAGGTCGCGCGCCTGGGGATTTGCCCGCACGTTAAACCCGACGATCAGGGCGTTGGAAGCCGTCGCCAAGGTCACGTCCGATTCGTTGATGCCGCCGACGGCGGAATGCAGCACGACGACGGAAACTTCGTCGCTTTCTTGCGAAAGCTTCTCCAGGCTGTTGACGATGGCCTCCACGGAGCCGTGCACATCGCCCTTGATGACCACCGGCAGCTCTTTCGCCGCGCCGCTGGCAATCTGGGAAAGCATTTCCTCAAGCGTGCCGCGCGTTTTCGTTGCCGCGTCCAATTTGCGTTCGCGCCGCTGGCGGTATTCCGCAATCTCGCGAGCATGGGCCTCGTTGTCGGCAACGACAAACTCGTCGCCCGCCATCGG
>JAJFGH010000164.1 GCA_021776275.1 Alphaproteobacteria bacterium
CGCGGCAAAGCGACGCTTCGTCGGACGCGCGCGCCAGCCACACGCTTGTGCCGAGAACGGCAAAAAGGACCAGCCCGCGCGCCAAATCCGGTGGCGCAACCACAAGTGCCGCAGCCACAAGCGAAAAAGCCGCAAGCATCCCGTTTGCAAGCGCGTGCACGAGAAGGAAGAGGGCATCGTTCGCCTCCCATTGCCGGGCATAGGCGGCTAAGCCCGCTCCCTTGTCGAGGCCCCCGGCAAGCTGGGGCAGAAGAAAAAGGCCGAAGGGCACCGCAAAGAAAAGAACGGCAAGAAAGAACGCGCCGCGGCGCTTGAACCCCTGTTTTTCAAAACACGGACGAAGAAAAAACGGCCACAGCATGGCGGGCCAGAATTTTATACCGGCGGCGCAGGCCAGGGCGAAATTCGCAAGCCCATGGCGTTTGCGCAGCAGAAGGAGGATCGCGCCGATCAGAAATGGAAGCACCAGGCCGTCCATGTGGGCGGAGTTGATGAGCTCCTTCGCAAGCAAGGGGTTCCACCAGAAAAGCGCGGCCCAAAAGGGCGAGCGCCCAAGGGTTTTCAGCAGCGTCAGCAGCAGCGCCAGGGAAACGGCGTCGGCAAACAACAGCACGCCTCGCCACGCCTCCAAATGAAAGGGCGCCAGCCCATGGGCGGCCGCAAAGAAAATTTGCGCCAAGGCCGGGTAAAGGGTTCGCAATTCCGGGTGGTTGATGCGCCCGAAGCCATCTCCGGCGCGGTGTCGAAGTTGGTTCAGACTTTCCGGCGCCTCCCCTTCGGAAATTTCGGCCGGCGCATATAAATAGGGGTTGTGGCCCGCCGCAACGACGGCACCGTCCCAGAAATAGCGGTGGTAGTCGTCCTCCAATATGGGAGTCGAAGGCAGAAGGACGAGGCGCATGGCAAGGCCGACGCCAAGCATCCAGAAAAAAAGCGCGCGCCCGTTTGCCGTCCGCCGGATAAGCGCCGGCAAAGTGAGAAAGAGCGCCCCCGCCGTGACGCCGGTTGCAACAACGCGCAACGTCGCCGGTACGGGGAGTTGCTGCACGCCCCCAAAACTTGCCGAAAGATCGAGCAGAAAAAGCTGGGCCCCGACCAACGCAAGCCCAAGCGCAACCCAGGCGGCTGGCACGATCCTTTCGGCATGGGGAATCGTTATTTGCTAAAGCTCCCGCGGCTTTTCGTTTCCGACCAGGGTGCCCGCGCGGCGTCGTTTAGGGTCCAGTCGTAATCCACCTTGGCAACGCGTTCGATCTTGGCAAGCGCTTCGCCAAACTCGGGCGTTGCATATTGCCGAAGGTGACGCAGCAGGCTTTCGTCATCGCCGCCGAAATCTTCCAGGTACCAGGCATAGATGGCGGAAACGATCAGCTTGCCTTTGCGAATGCGCGCGCCCCGCGGATGGCCCACATAGGCGGCAGCCGCTTTCTCCAGCAGGGCTTCGGCGTTCGCCGCCGTAAAGGGAACGGATTGGAGATCCGCGCACCCATAGGTGGCGGAGCTTAGGGCATAGTGGATCCGCGGATCCTTCCAGATGGGCCGCAGGATACGGCTTTCGATGTCATGGAACGAAAGCTTCACGCCCTCGACGGTGACACGCTTCGCATCCCATGGCCCGCTATGGGCGGCCAGCGCGCCTTCCTCCTCAATGTCGAGAATGCTGCCCAACCAGTAATGGTCGAGAACAAGATCGACGATGGCCGCGTTGTAGAGATTGACCCAATAGGCAAACTGCTCGGCCCGGCGGTAGCGTCGAATCGGGACCGCCTCCAGACTTTTTACATAGGCCTTAAGCGCCTTTCGGTCCGCCTCCGTCACCGCCCCGTAATCGACGCGGCTGATCCCATCCTCTCCCGGCGCGACATATTTGGTAAGGAAGGCGGCCCAGGCGGCGTGGGGAATCCTTTCCATCCCCTCGGACGCGTGAGCCTCCCATTGCTCGAAGGCGATGGCCTCGGGCACCGTGAGGCCGTCTGGCGGCGGCACGAGACCGCTTGTCGCCGCTTCGTATGCAGCGACGTCGTTCAACGACCAATCATATGCGTCCCCATCGATCGAACGGACATCGGCGAGGCTTTCCTTCAGCTCCGGGCCGGCGTAAGCGCGGATGTGTTTCAGCACGCCTTCTTCGCCGCCGAAATCCGCTTCGAACCAGGAATAAATGCTGGAAACGATCAGCTTGCCGTTTTCGATCCGCACGCCCCGCGGATGGTTGACGTATTCCACCGCCACCTCTTCCAGCATTGCGTCGATCTTGTCGCCTTCGAAAGCAAAGGTCTGAAGGTTGGGACAGCCGATCGAGGCGCAATTGATCGCATAATGGACGCGGGCATCTTTCCAGATGGGCCGCAGAATACGATGCTCCATATCGTTCAGAGAAAGCGCGGTCCCATCCACGGTAACCAGCGCCGCGTCCCAAGGCCCATCTGCGAAAAGGCCGGGCGAGATGTCGATGTCGCGAATGCTTGCCACCGGATAGTGGTCGAGGATGACCTTAACGGTGAGCGCGTTGTAGAAATTGATCCAATAGGCAAGCTGTTCATCGCGGTTGAGCGCCTTCACGGAAGTCTGGCCCAGCGCGGCGAGATAATTTTCAAGGGTTGCCCGATCCGCTTCGGTGACCTTGTGATAGGCGACGCGGTTGATCCCGTCCGGGCCAAGCTCGACATAGCGGGCAAGGAAGCGGACCCAGGCCAAATGCTTGACCCGAATCTTCGAATCCGAATCAAAGGCTTCCCAGCGCTCCCATTGCGCAGCCTGCGGTGCGAAAAGGGCATCCAGAGGGCCGGCCTTCGCCGGCAGGGCCACGGCTCCCAAGACCAGCGTTCCCAAGGCCAGCCCGATCAGCAGGGAAAAACCCCAATGGAATCTTTGTGCGCGCATGTTTCCTTCCGCTCTATGACGCATAGGCTACCCCCGATGGGCGCAAGCCAGGCTTCACAATCCGTTGAAGGATCGAAGGCGGCCGGGCTTTCTCCTATAATGGCGCTCGCAATTCCGCACATTCCCTTTGGGATGGCACATCGCACATGAAAACGCGCTTTAAAAAACGGCTGGTTTGTTCTTTCGCGTTTCTTGGAATGCTTGGCGTTCTGGCCGGCTGCGCTTTTTTCGAGCCGCTGCCGCCGACCCGGACCCTTGCGGAACGCCTGGCCCAATTCCCGACCGAGAATCTGCCCCTCGAAGAGGGCGCCACCCTTTATTGGAACGCCCATCACGTTCCTTATATCGAGGCGAAGACGGATGCGGACCTTGCCTTCGTCCTGGGGCTGGTGCACGCGCATCTGCGCCTCGGCCAGATGGCCATCCTGAAACGCATCGCCCATGGCCGGATCGCCGAAATGGCGGGCCCGGCTGCGGTGGACATCGACCACAGCCTGCGCATCCTGAATTTCAGCCGGACGGCGGCGAAGGTCGAAGCCGGCCTGCCCGACGCAAGCAAGACCTGGCTCGCCGCCTATGTTCGCGGCATCAACCACTACCAAATGGCCGCCGAAACGCTTCCCCATGAATATGCGGTGCTAAGGCTGACGCGCGAGCCCTGGACGGTGCAGGACGTGCTGACGATTGCCCGCCTGGCGGCAAGCGACGTCAACTGGCTGGTCTGGCTTCAGCTTCTCGACCTTCGCCAGCGCGCGGACTGGCCGGAATTATGGGTGCGCCTTTTGCGCGCAGGCCGCGGCACGGGTGCGAATTTCGCCGCCGCCCCGAAGAAAGCCATGGAAGAACTGCTTCACGGCCTTGGCCGTTCCGGCAGCAATTCCTTCGCCATTGCCGCGAAGCGCAGCCAGACGGGCGCGGCGATGCTCGCAAACGATCCCCATCTTGGGATCACCCTGCCCAATCTATGGCTGATCGCCGGAATGCGTTCGCCCTCCTATCAGGCCGTCGGCCTGATGGTGCCGGGGCTTCCCTTTCTCGCCCTCGGGCGGAACGCGCATATTGCCTGGGGCGGCACGAATTTGCGTGCCATCAGCAGCGATCTGTTCGAAATCCCGTCCCTTGAAACCACGGCCATAACCGAACGGGTCGAGCGCATCCGCGTGCGCTGGTGGTTCGACCGCGACGTCCGGATCCGCGAGACGCCGCATGGGCCGCTGCTTTCCGATGCACCCGTGCTCGATTTGGAAGACGGCCCCCCCTTCGCGTTGCGATGGATGGGCCATCGTCCAAGCGACGAGATCACCGCGATGCTGCGGGTCAACCGCGCCCGAAATTTCTCCGAGTTTCGCACGGCCCTTCGTGGCTTTTCGGTGCCGGGGCAGAACATGCTCTACGCGGATATAAAAGGCCATATCGGCCAGGCCATGGCGGTGCAATTGCCGGTCCGGGAAAAAACGCCGCCAAAGGATCTGCTCCTTCCCCTCGAAAAGGAAGCCGCCTGGAAGGACTTCCGGGATGCCTCGCAATTGCCCGCGATGCTGGACCCGCCCTCGGGCATTTTGGTTTCCGCCAACAACCGCCCGGCGGAAACGGATGTACCGATCGGTTATTTTTTCTCTCTCGACGACCGGGCAAAACGGATTACCGCCCTTCTGGAAGCCGAAGCGACCCTTGGCGTCGAAGATCTTCAGCGCGTGCAACGGGACGTGCACATGGCGTCTTCCCTTGCCCTGCGCGAGCTTTTTCTTGAAAAAATCGCGCGGCTGAACGCCGCCGTCTCCCTAAACACGGACGCCCGCAAATTTCTTGAGCGTTTCCGTAAATGGGATGGAAACTACACGCCCGACTCTCAAGGGGCCGTCGCCTTCGAGCTTTTTCTCCACCACTTTCGCGACCTTTTCTATGGGCATCGTTCCGCCGATGGTGGCAAGGCGGATTATTCCAAGCTCGTCCTGGTCAACTCCCTATTGGCGGAAGACATTCGCGCGGCGAACAACGATCTGCTTCTGGGTGACCTTCGCGAAACCCTGCGCCGCGCCACCGAGGATGCCGGCCAATTCAAGAATTGGGGCGAGATGCACCGCCTGGAACTTTCCCATCCGCTTGGGCTTTTGCCCCTGTTGGGAGGCAAATACCGTTTCGCCGACGAACCCGCCGCCGGAAGCTCGCAAACGGTTTTAAAAACCGCCCATGCCACGACGAACGAACGTCACGGGGCGCGTTATGGCTCGACCGCGCGCCACGTTTCCGACCTTTCCGACCCGGACGAAAATTATTTTGCGCTTCTCGGCGGCCAGGATGGCTGGCTGGGCAGCACCACTTTTCTGGATCAACTGCCCCTTTGGCAAATGGGCAAGGCCCTTCGCGTGCCGTTGCGCCTGGAAACGGTGAAGCAGACGTTCCCCCACAAAATGACGCTCTCGCCGTAAAAGACGGATTAGCTGCGCCAGCGCAGGGTCGTCGCCTCGATGGGGTTGACGAAAGGCCGCCCTTCCGCCGCGCTTTGCTGATATTCGCGCTTCAGCTTGAAATACCATTTCGCCTGGGTGTCCGCGTCGTCGATCAGCATGAGCGAAGGTTCGAAGCGAAGCCCGCATTGCTGGCGCATGACCACGTCGCGGTCCTGACCCAAAAACGTCCTGGCAAGGCGGCGCACGACCGGGGTAAAGACGCCAAGCCACGGCACCGTCCAATAAAGGCACTGATGCACTTCCGTTTCGGTCGCCGTCAACGGCGTCACCGCCGTGAGACTGACCGCCGAATGGCGATCCCCCTTCACATGTTCGATCCGAACGCCAGGAAGCGCGTAACTAATTTCCGTTGTCACGTCCTTGCCGAACAGCCGGTAGACCTGACCGCCGCGCGGGTTTGGATGGCGCGCCATGCGAAAGCCCATCGGCGTCGGCTCGTAATGTTTTTCCTTAAGCCGCAGGCGGCGGCGCGCCTTCGACTTCCACCACCAGGACGTATGCACATAAGGCGCGTGGCTTGGGTCCATCAGGCCGATGACGGCATGGTCGATGTTGCAGGCAAAATCCATGGCGAGTTGCACATTCGCCGGCCTTTCCCCGATATCGGGCGCCACCGGCACCGGCGGCAATGCCGCGTCGTCATCCCCTTTTCCATCGTGCATATAGATCCAGATATTTCCCTGCACTTCCCGGCAGGGATAGCGCGTCACGCCGATCCGCGAGAGGTTGAGCTTCTGGCCTTCGACGAGGGAAGGAATTTCCGTGCAGCGCCCGGATGTATCGAACCGCCAGCCGTGATAGTCGCACATGACCTCGCAGCCATCGAAGGTGCCGTCGCTTAAAGGGATGCCCCGATGCGGGCAGATGTCGCGAAGGGCGAAGACGCCGCCGTCGCGGTCGCGGCCGAAGAGGATGGGGTCGCCCAGCAGCACCTTCGCGTGCATGCCGCCCCGCTTCAATTGCCGCGCCGGCAGGGCCAAATACCAAAGATTGCGCAGAAGTTCCGTCACGCGTTTCCACCCTTCTTCACCGGCTCACCGGACGGCAGTTTGCCTCTTTTGCCAGCTTCCGTCATCCTTCGATCGGCTTGGTTGCCTTCGGTCGCCTGGTTGCCTATGGCACATGGGCACCCCACATTGGGTAGGGATCAACGCCCAAAAGGAGGGCCTTCTTTCATGGAAGACTGGATTCGCCTCGGCGCGTTCTTTGCGATTTTCGCCACCATGGCGCTTTGGGAGCTGGCCGCGCCCAGGCGGCCCTTGAGCCAGCCAAAAGGCAGCCGGTGGCTAGCCAATCTCGGCATCCTGCTGATCGATGGCCTGGCCGTGCGCCTTACCCTTGGCGCCGCAGCCATTGCCATGGCCATCCATGCGGAGGCGGCCGGCTGGGGCTTGCTGAACGCGCTCGATTGGCCGAGCTGGATCGAGATTGCGCTGGCGGTGGCCTTTCTCGACTTTGCGATTTACCTGCAACACATCCTTTCCCACGCCCTGCCGGTCTTTTGGCGATTGCATCAGGTCCACCATTCCGACATGGACTTCGATACGACAACCGCCGTGCGCTTTCACCCGGTCGAAATTCTTGTGTCACTTGTTTTTAAAGTAGGCCTGGTTGCCGCCATCGGCGCCGACGCGTTTGCCGTTCTTCTTTTCGAGGTGATCTTGAACGGCACGGCCCTTTTCAACCACGGCAACGTTCGCCTGCCCGCGAAGTTGGAACGCGCTTTGCGCTTTTTCGTCGTCACGCCGGAGATGCATCGCGTCCATCATTCGACGGACCCGGGCGAAACGAATACGAATTTCGGCTTCGCGCTTTCCATTTGGGACCGTCTCGGCGGCACCTACCGGCAGGCGCCGGCACTGGGGCATCTTGGGATGGCGATCGGCCTGAACGCCTATCGCGACGGCGCCAAGCTTGGGCTTGGCAAGCTGCTCATGCTGCCCTTTCGCCAAAAGGCGGCGGAAAACCGTTTGGGAAGCTGGGAGCGGGACAAAACCTAGTCGTCGTGGGGACGCACGCGCGCAACCGCTGCCTTGCTGATCAGATGCACCTCGCGGCTATCGTCCATCAGCGGGAAGAAGTGAAGCGTATCGTTCAACAGGTCCTGAATGCGCATGGTCGCCTCGATGAAGACGTGCCCGTTTAGCACCGTGCCGTCGTGCATCGTGATCTCGACGCGCTCCTGAATCTTCGGAATCTTCGGCGGCCTGCGCAATATGCGGTGCTTGCTGATCTCATTCATAAAGGTCTGACCCTTCTACGATTCTGGCAGCCTAGGCCCATCCCATTAACCCTGGGTTAACCCGGCTTCGGCGGCGGGCCGGTCCGCCTTGCCGAAAAGGGGCGGCTTCCGATATATTGCACGGCGTATTGCACCGCATCATGGGCCACCCAGACGGCCCTTTCAGCCCTATCGGAACCCAATCCTATGGAAGAATTGCACGGCTATTACCTCGAAGACCTCTCCGTCGGCATGTCCGCCGTCTACGCAAAGACGATCACGGAAGCAGACATCACGCTGTTCGCCGGCGTTTCCGGCGATACGAACCCGGTTCATCTCAACCAGGAATTCGCCGACCAGACAATGTTCAAGGGGACGATTGCCCATGGCTTTCTTACGGCAAGCTTTCTTTCGACGGTGATCGGCACGAAGCTGCCTGGGCCGGGCTGCATTTATCTAAGCCAGGATCTGCGCTTCAAGGCACCGGTGAGGGCGGGGGAAACCGTTTGGGCGCGGGTGACGATCGAGGAAATCATCCCCGAGAAGAAACGCGTGCGCCTGAAAACGGTCTGTCTGGTCAACGACAAGCCCGTCATCGAGGGCGAGGCCGTCGTCATGGTCACGCCAAAAGACCAGGCACCCGCCGCCTCCTAGGGGCGGACCGGCAAGGATGCAAATCCTCCGCCATAGTTCGGATGTGCCGCCCGATGCAAAGGGGGCAAGCGTCGCCATCGGCAATTTCGACGGCGTTCATCGCGGACACCGCGCCGTTCTCGACGCAGCGCTTCAACGCGCGCAAGCCCTTGGCACCGCCACCGCCGTGCTAACCTTCGAGCCGCACCCGCGAAGCTTCTTCGCGCCGGCGGCCCCACCCTTTCGATTGACGTCGCTGCGCGACAAGGCCCACGCAATCGAGCGCCTCGGCGTCGATTTCCTGATCGTCCGGCAGTTCGACAAGGCGTTCGCCTCGCAATCGGCGGAACGCTTCGTGGAACAGGAACTCGTCACGGGCCTTGCGATTGCCCATGCCGCCACCGGTTCCGATTTTCGTTTCGGCCAGGGGCGCAAAGGGGATGCGGCGATGCTGCAGACGCTGGCCGTGCGCTTTGGCTTCGGCTACACGGCGGTGGCCCCGGTCATGACGAACGGGGAAGCCTATTCCTCGACCAAGATTCGCGACCATTTGCGCGAGGGCCGGCCCGATCA
>JAJFGH010000165.1 GCA_021776275.1 Alphaproteobacteria bacterium
CGGTCCTGCAAAATTCGCTGCCCCTTTCCAAGGCTCACGCAGAAGCGCTCATTGCCCGTTATCGTCTGCCCAGCCCACGCCTTGGCATCGGCGCGGGCCTACTCCCCCATGCCCATGCCGCCATCGATATTTCCGATGGCCTTGTCGCCGATCTCGGCCATGTCGCCAGCCAGTCCGGTCTCGGCGCAACGCTCGAGGCGGCCCGTTTGCCGCTTTCGGAAGCCGCGCGGGCGGCCCTTGAA
Organism: Alphaproteobacteria bacterium; assembly: GCA_021776275.1. Taxonomy (GTDB): domain Bacteria; phylum Pseudomonadota; class Alphaproteobacteria. The sequence continues at coordinate 243 of JAJFGH010000165.1, forward strand.
AAGAACGGCGATCTGCTGGAAGTCCTTCTTGGCGGCGGCGACGATTACGAACTTCTCTTCACGGCCGCAAGGACGGAAGAAGCGGCTCTGACGGCTTTGGCGGAACGCGAAGGCGTGCCGATTGCGCGCATCGGCGCCATGGGGCCGGGAGAGGGGGTCCGCGTGCTGGATGGGCAAGGGGGTGAGATTTCCATAAAACGCAAGGGTTACAGCCACTTTTAGGCCATTTTCCGGCGGCAGGCCGCGCCATGTTTAACGAAAATTTACGAAGTTCGCGTATGGCTTCTGGAACGAAACGTCACCACCGGGACGGCAAGCGATGCATGGAATGAATAGGCGCAATCTTGCCAGAGGCCTGGCTATCGCCGGGTTCCTGCTCGGCGCGGGATTTTTTTGCGGGCCCAACGCGCCGGCTTGGGCGGCCGACGCAGAAATGCCCGACGCAGAGACGCCCGGCGTGCATTTTATCGAGCTTGGCGCCTTCGTCGTTCCGGTCATCAACGGCAGTCAGGTAACGCGGCACGTTTCGCTCGCGATCTCCGTCGAAGTCACAGGCGATGAAAAAAAAGCGGAAGTCGAACACATGCTGCCGCGCGTGAAAGACGTGGTCTTGCGCGAACTGCATAAACATATGTCGCGCCGGCGCGATCCGGACACCGTTCAAGACCTTCTAAAGCTCAAGCGCAAGCTTCGCAAAGCCGGCAATGGGTTGCTCGGCGAGGGCATGCTCAACGATGTCCTCATCGAGAACACGCTCGAACGCAAGATCCTTTAACCGTACCAGCCTCAGACGGCCTCGTCGAGTTTCTCTTCGCTTTTTGAATCCTTGCGATAGACCTCGCTGCCGCCGTCCCGGAATTTTTGCGACATTTCCTCCATGCCGGCTTTCGCATAGTCGCGGACTTCCTGCGAGATTTTCATCGAGCAAAATTTCGGTCCGCACATGGAACAGAAATGCGCAAGCTTTGCCCCTTCCGCGGGCAAGGTCTGGTCGTGAAACGACGTGGCCGTTTCCGGGTCGAGGGAAAGGTTGAACTGGTCCCGCCAGCGAAATTCAAAGCGCGCCTTGCTCAGGGCATCGTCCCGTGTCTGCGCCTGGGGATGGCCTTTCGCAAGGTCTGCCGCATGGGCGGCGATCTTGTAGGTGACGACGCCCGTTTTCACGTCGTCCCGGTCGGGCAATCCCAGATGTTCTTTCGGGGTGACGTAGCAAAGCATGGCGCAGCCATACCAGCCGATCATCGCGGCGCCGATGGCGCTGGTGATGTGGTCGTAACCGGGGGCGATGTCCGTGGTCAGCGGCCCAAGCGTATAAAACGGCGCTTCGTCGCAATGGCGCAATTGTTCGTCCATGTTTTCCTTGATCTTGTGCATGGGCACATGGCCCGGTCCCTCGATCATGACCTGGGTGTCGAAACGCTGCGCGATCTTGCAAAGTTCGCCAAGGGTGTGTAGCTCGGCGAATTGGGCATCGTCGTTGGCATCGGCGATGGCGCCAGGCCGCAGGCCGTCGCCAAGGGAAAAGCTTACATCGTAGGCAGCCATGATTTCGCAGATCTCTTCAAAATGGGTGTAGAGAAAATTCTGCCGATGATGGGCAAGGCACCATTTTGCAAGGATCGACCCGCCGCGCGAGACGATGCCGGTAATGCGTTTGGCCGTCAGGGGGATGTATTCCAGTAGCACACCGGCATGGATGGTGAAGTAATCGACGCCCTGTTCCGCCTGTTCGATGAGCGTGTCCCGGTACACATCCCAGCTCAGCTCTTCCGCCTTTCCATCAACCTTTTCAAGGGCTTGATAGATAGGCACGGTTCCGATCGGCACCGGCGAATTGCGCAAAATCCATTCCCGAATGTTGTGAATGTTGTTGCCGGTTGAAAGGTCCATCACCGTATCGGCGCCCCAGCGCGTCGCCCAGACCATCTTGTCGACTTCTTCGGAGGCCGTGGAGGCGATCGCGGAATTGCCGATATTCGCATTGATCTTCACCAGGAAATTTCGCCCGATGGCCATCGGTTCGCTTTCCGGGTGGTTGATATTGTTGGGCAGGATGGCGCGGCCGCGGGCAATTTCGTCGCGAACAAATTGTGGCGTGATCACATCCGGGATGGTCGCACCGAAACCGACTCCGTCGCGCGGTGCCGGGTCCTTAGCGCGTTCGTCCATGCGGCCGAGATTTTCGCGAATGGCCACATATTCCATTTCCGGGGTCACGATGCCGGCGCGGGCATAGTGAAGTTGCGTCACGCATTTGCCTGGCTTTGCGCGCAGCGGCTGCCGGTCGCCGCGGGAGAAGCGCTCGAACGCGCCTGCTTCGTCCGGCTTCGCCCCATTGTCCTCCGGGCGCGCGGTGCGTCCCCCATAGGCCTCGACGTCGCCCCGGCCTTCGATCCAGGCCTGGCGCAGGGGGGGCAGCCCCTGACGGATGTCGATTTTTTCCGCCGCGTCCGTATAGGGGCCCGAAGGGTCATAGCTGCGAACCGCCGCTTCGCCCGCCGAAAGGGCCGTTTCGCGCATGGCGACGCGCAAATCGGCGTGCATCTGGCCTGGGATATGGATTTTTTTCGAGGCCGGCAAAGGCCCGGTTGTTACGGAAAAATCACGCGCATCTGACATCAAGGGTCTCCTCCAATCGGCGCCTTTCAGGAGATCCGGGATCTGCGCAGTCAAGAACGGGGGCGGGCCGAAAAGCAGTTCTCGGCGCCGCGCATGCCGGTTCCTTCCCTACGCCGGTGCAACCGGATCAGGTTCAAAGGGTTGCAGGGCAAAGCCTGGCTCTCAACCCGCCATGGGGTACCCCTAGGAACTTACGGCCATGGTGAGGCCAAGGCAGGTCGAGGTCAAGCGGCGAGAGGTGGGTTGCGCCCTGCCTCCGATTCTGTCATTTTCCGCGCGATTTCAGACTACTCAAGGGCTCTTACGCTGTACTAGACGGGCCGTTAAGGGACGACGGTCCAAGGGGAAGATAAATGGAGAATTTGCTGTACTACGTTATCGCTGGCGGTGTGTTGGCGGTGCTTTATGGAATTGTAACAAGCCGCCAAATCCTCAGTGCCCCGGCGGGCACGGACCGGATGCGCGAAATTGCTGCCGGCATTCAAGAAGGCGCGAGCGCGTATCTCAATCGTCAATACAGCACCATTGCCGTCGTTGGCATCGCCATCGGCATTTTCCTGTGGTGGCAGCTTGGCCTCTATAGCGGCATTGGCTATCTCATCGGGGCGGTCCTTTCGGGCGCTGCCGGGTATATCGGGATGTACATCTCGGTTCGGGCGAATGTGCGCACCGCCGAAGCCGCGCGCTCCGGTGCAAATCCTGCGCTGCAGCTCGCTTTCCGCGCCGGCGCCGTGACGGGGTTTCTCGTCGTTGGCCTCGGCCTGCTTGGGGTGGCTATCTACTACCATTTTCTGCTGCAGACGAACCTTGAAGGCCGCGACCTGATTGTTCCACTGGTTTCCTTAAGCTTTGGCGCCTCGCTGATTTCGATTTTTGCGCGCCTCGGCGGCGGCATCTTTACGAAGGGTGCGGACGTTGGCGCGGACCTCGTCGGCAAGATCGAAGCCGGTATCCCGGAGGACGATCCCCGGAACGCCGCGGTGATCGCCGATAACGTTGGCGACAACGTTGGCGACTGCGCTGGCATGGCGGCCGATCTGTTCGAAACCTATGCCGTGACCATTGTCGCGACGATGCTGCTGGCGGCGCTTTTCTTTACGGGCGAGACCCAGTCGCAAATGATGATGCTGCCGCTTGCAATCGGCGGCGCCTGCATCGCCGGTTCGATTGTAGGCACCTTCTTCGTCCGGCTTGGAAAATCGGGGAACATCATGGCCGCCCTCTATAAGGGGTTGGTCGGATCGGCCGTGCTTTCCGCGCTTCTCATCGGCGGGGTCTTTCATTATTTGGGCACGTTCGGCCAAGAATTTCAGATCGGCGAACTTGCCTTTACCGGGTGCGAGCTTTTCTATTGCGTCCTTACGGGCCTGGTCGTGACGGGGCTTCTCGTCTGGATTACGGAATATTATACGTCCACCAATTTCCGTCCGGTCTTGAGCGTCGCGAAGGCATCCACAACCGGGCATGCGACGAACATCATTCAGGGGCTTGCCGTTTCCATGGAAGCGACGGCTCTGCCGGTGGTGGTCATTAGCGCCGCGATTATTTTCACCTATATGAACGCAGGCCTCTTCGGCATCGCGATTGCTGCGACGGCCATGTTGGCGCTTGCCGGCATTGTGGTGGCATTGGATGCCTATGGGCCGGTTACCGATAACGCCGGCGGCATTGCCGAAATGGCGGAATTGCCCGAAGACGTGCGCAGGACGACCGACGCCCTGGATGCGGTCGGGAATACGACGAAGGCCGTGACGAAAGGCTATGCCATCGGCTCGGCCGGCCTTGCGGCGCTGGTGCTTTTTGCGGCCTATGTGGAAGACCTCCATCATTATTTTCCGGACTTGGAGATCACCTTCCGCTTGCAGGACCCATACGTTGTCATCGGTCTCTTCCTGGGTGGCTTGTTGCCATATCTCTTTGGCGCCCTTGCCATGATGGCGGTTGGCCGGGCGGCGGGTTCCGTCGTCGTTGAAGTGCGACGCCAGTTCAAGGAAATCGCTGGCATCATGGAAGGCACGGCAAAGCCCGATTATAGCCGCGCCGTCGATCTGCTGACCCGTTCGGCGATCAAGGAAATGATTATTCCTTCCATGCTGCCGGTATTGGCGCCAATTGCTCTTTACTTCGTCATTTCGTTCGTCGCTGGTCAGGCGGCGGCCTTTACGACGCTGGGCGCAATGCTACTGGGTACGATCGTGACCGGCATTTTTGTCGCCATCTCCATGACGTCCGGGGGCGGTGCCTGGGATAACGCGAAGAAGTACATCGAAGAAGGCAATTGCGGTGGCAAGAACTCCGAGGCCCACCATGCGGCCATCACCGGCGATACGGTCGGAGATCCGTACAAGGACACGGCGGGTCCTGCCATAAACCCGATGATCAAAATCATCAA
>JAJFGH010000166.1 GCA_021776275.1 Alphaproteobacteria bacterium
CCGGTCTGATCTATGGCCTTGACGGCATGACGGCGGCAGCGGCGATGCAGGCAGCCCTTGGGTCGCCGAACGAAGTTTCCGGTGCGGCGCATTTGCCGGCCGGCCTTGCCGCAAAATCAAGCGTTGATCATGTAGCGGCGAGCGGCAAATCGGTGACGGCCCTTCGCGTCGAAGGGCATGGGCCTTCTGTGCTGAAGCGGACGGAAGCCTTGCACGAATTGGGCGCAGGCTTTGGCAAGACGGAAGAGCTTCACCGCACGCGCTCCATCGCCTTTTGGCGGGAGGTGCGCGACGTGCAGTATTTCGCGGACGCGGACGATCGCGTCGTGTGGCGGCTTTCGCTGCCGCCGGCGGCGTCCGAAGAAGCGATCCAACGCGTCCTCGATCAGGTGGCAGGCGAGGAAATGACGGGCGAGGCTTTCCGCGATTGGGGCGGGGGGCTGGTCTGGCTTTGTTTGCCGCCGGGGCTGGGGGCGTTTGCTTCCCTCGTTCATAAGGCGGCGATCGACGCCGGCGGCCATGCCCTTCTTGTGCGCGCACCTTTGGAAACGCGTCTGCGCATGCCCGTTTTTTCGCCTTTGCCGGAGGCGTTGCTTCGCCTGACGGAACGGATGAAAACTGCCTTCGACCCCAAGGCCGTTCTCAATCCCGGCCGGATGTATCCGGGGATTTAAGATGCGGACGGATTTTACCCTCGTGCAATTGGCGGATCCGGAAGTGGCCGAGGCAAACCGCATCTTGCGTAGCTGCATTCATTGCGGCATGTGCCTTGCTACCTGTCCGACCTATGTCGTCAATGGCGACGAGCGCGACAGCCCGCGCGGGCGGATCTATTTCATAAAAAACATGCTGGAAAGCGGTGCCGCGCCGTCGCCTTCCAGCGTGCGCCATTTGGATCGCTGCCTTGGCTGCCTTGCCTGCGAGACGGCCTGTCCGGCCGGTGTGGATTATGGCCGCCTGCTCGAACGCGGCCGCGCGCGCGTGGCGGCCGACCAGCGCCGCCCGCTGGTTGAGCGTCTCTTGCGCAGGCTTTTGGGCCGCGTTCTTCCCTATCCGGCGCGCTTGCGCGCGCTCTTTCGCCTAGTCCGGCTGGGGCGCCCGGTTTTGGCGCGCCTGCCGGGGCGTCTCGGCCGGGCCGCCGCTCTCGTGCCGCCGCCGCCCGCTTCGCCGGTGGGGGCAGGCGTTCCCCGCGCCGAAGGCACCCCCGTCCGCCGGGTTCTTCTTCTGGAAGGCTGCGTTCAGCAAAATTTGCGGCCGGCCATTCATGGGGCAAGCGTGCGGCTGCTCACCCGCCTTGGCTGCGAGGTCGTGGTGCCGGAGGGGGCGGGATGTTGCGGCGCCATCAGCCAGCATCTTGGCGAGGCGGACCGGGCGAAGGCATTCGCGCGAAAAAATCTGGATTGCTGGATGGCGGCGATTGAAGAAGGCTGCGACGCGATTGTCATCAACGCTGCCGGTTGCGGAACGATGGTGAAGGACTACGCGGCGCTTTTTCAAGACGACCCCGCCTATCGGGAAAAGGCGGCGCGCGTCGCAAGCCTTGCCCAGGACATCAGCGAGATCGTCGAGGCCCTTGGCATGCCACCAGGGCGGGTGCCGCCTGGGAAGGCATTGCCTTCGGGTTTCACCGTTGCGTATCAATCGGCCTGCGGCCTTCATTACGGTCAAAAGATCGGTGGGTTGCCGCCGATGCTTCTCGAGCGGGCGGGGTTTCAAATAGCGGCGCTTGCCGAGCCGGAACTTTGCTGCGGCAGCGCCGGGCCTTATAGCCTGCTGCAGCCGGCCTTTGCAGAGGCGTTGCGGGAGCGCAAGCTTCGCGCCATCGAAGGCGTGACGGCGGACGTGGTCGCCACCGGCAATATCGGCTGTCTGGACTGGCTTTCCAGGGGGAGTGCGTTGCCGGTCGTCCACGTCGTCGAACTTCTCGATTGGGCGAGCGGCGGACCGCAACCGGCAGGGATTCGCACGCTCTCGGACGGTTGACGCAATCGTGATTGCCCGTTGCTTGGTGGGGTCGATGGCGCCGCTTATGCTGTTTGCATGAAAATCACCCTTGCCCTGCTGGCCTTTCTTTCCATCGTAGGCGCGCTGCCTGCCTACGCGGATCAGAACGACCCCCGGCTCGACGCGCTTTTCACCGAGTTGCGCGCCGAGACGGATCTGGGGAAGGCGCAGACGATCGAGGACAACATCTGGCTGGTATGGATGCAGTCGGGCGATTCAAGCATCGACCAATTGTTTACCCGTGGCCGCCAGGCGCTGCTGAGCAACGACATAGAAACGGCCGTTACCTACAGCACGCGGGTGGTGCGTCAGGCGCCGAACTTTGCGGAAGGCTGGTACATGTGTTCGACCATCCTTTATCGGATCGGCGATATGGAGCTTGCGTTGCGCTACGCAAAAAAGGCGCTTGCGCTGGAACCGCGCCATTTCCCGGCCTTGATGGGGATTGGGGTCATTCATATGCAGCAGCATGCGGACGAGGAGGCCGTCGCGGCGCTTCGCCAGGCGCTTGAAGTGGACCCCCATCTTGTTCAGGCGCAGGCGATCATGGACGAACTGGTCGCGCGTGCCGGGAAAAAAGACAGCCTGGATTCACATTAGAAAGGCTTCATTCCATGAAACAGCTATTTGCCATTTTCGTTACAGCGTTCTTTCTTGTTGCCGCCGTTCCGGCCCTGGCGACCCAGCAGGACCCGGATTTGGATGGGCTTTTCGCCCGGCTGCAGGAAACGAAGAATTCGGCGGAGGCCGAAAGTCTGCAGGAATATATTTGGAAAATCTGGGTCAAAACGGACAACAAGGAGGTGGCGAGCCTGTTTGGAGAAAGCCGCGATGTGCTGCGCAACAACGATTATGCGACGGCGCTCGGCATTGCTTCGAAAATTATAGATCTGGCCCCGGATCATGCCGAAGGGTGGAACCTTCGGGCAACGGTCTTCTATGCGTTGGGCGATTATGATTCGTCCATCGCAGATGTCGAAAAAACCCTGGCACTGGAACCGCGCCATTTCGGCGCATTGGTCGGCCTTGGCATGATGTATGTGGATATGGGCCGCAAAAAAGAAGCGTTGGAAGCGTTCATACGCGCGCTTGCGGTGAACCCCCATCTCGATCAGGCGCGCCAACGGGTCGAAGAGCTGGCCGAGCCGCTTGAAAGCGGAAACATTTAGGCCACACCCGGCAGCGCCAATGGGTTGCTAGCGTTTTTTGACCGTTGTGATCCGCAAGATGTTCGTCTTGCCTGGCGTGCCGAAGGGCATGCCGGCGGTCACGATAATCTGCTCGCCCGGCCGGGCGATGCCTTCCTCGCGCGCGACGCGCTGGGCCTTGTCAACCATATCGTTGAAATCTTTGACTTCTTTGCTTAAGGCGCCGTGCACACCCCAGGCCAGGACCAGCCGTCGCGCGGTCTTCTTTTGGGTCGTCAGGCAAAGAATGGGCACGTCTGGGCGTTCGCGGGCGGCGCGAAGCGTTGTCGAGCCGGAGGTCGTGTAGGTGACGATGGCGGCGGCCGAGATCGTCTGCGCCACCTGCCTTGCCGCCGCGGTGATCGCATCGGCGGCCGTCGCTTCGGGCGTGGCGCGCTCGGCGTCGATGATGGCCTGATAATGGGAGTCGCGTTCCACACGCGCGATGATGCGGTCCATCATCTTCACGGATTCAACCGGATAGGTGCCGGCCGCCGTTTCCGTCGATAGCATCACGGCATCCGCCCCTTCGTAGACGGCATTGGCGACGTCGGAAGCTTCGGCCCGTGTCGGCGTGGGCGAGCCAACCATCGACAGCAGCATTTGCGTCGCCACCACGACCGGCTTTCCACGACGCCGGCACACGCGAATGATTTGCCGTTGAATGCTTGGCACGTCTTCGGGTGGCAATTCCACGCCAAGATCGCCGCGCGCCACCATGACCGCGTCGGAAAGTTTGACGATTTCATCGAGAGAATCGATGGCCGCCGGCTTTTCCAGCTTCGTCAGGATGGCTGCCTTGTCGCCGATCAGTTTGCGTGCCTTGCGAAGGTCGTCGGGGCGCTGGACGAAGGAAAGCGCGATCCAATCGACTCCCATCTCAAGGGCGGCGCGAAGGTCCTGGCGGTCTTTTGTTGTCAGCGATGAAATCGGTAGTTTCACATTCGGGACGTTAACGCCTTTGTGGTCGCTCAAACTACCGCCGGTGATGACGCGCGTGTCGGCAAAATCGGGCCCGCATTTGCGGACGCGAAGACGGATCTGGCCGTCATCCAGCAAAAGATCCATCTTTGGTTTCAGTGCCGCGAACACCTCGCGGTGGGGAAGGGGCGCGCGCGTCCGATCGCCTTCGCGCCTTGAAAGATCAAGGCGAAAAGATTTCCCCGCCTGCAGTTCGACGCTGCCGCCTTTGAACTTGCCAACCCGAAGCTTGGGCCCTTGCAAATCCGCCATCGTGCCGATCCACCGCCCGGCGTCCTTTTCCGCCTTGCGGATTGCGGCAAAGCGCTTGCGGTGCTCGGCATGGGTGCCGTGGCTGAAATTCAACCGAAAGACGTCGACGCCGGCCTCGACCAGGGCACGGATTTTTGCCGGGTCGTCCGATGCCGGGCCCAGGGTGGCAACGATTTTTGCTTTTCGTCTCGTCTGCATGGCGGAACCCTAATCCCCCCCGAGCCATTCGGAAAGTATTTTATGTTCGGGAATCAAGCGGTTGAACGGCATTTACGGCATTGGCTTTCGCGCGCTTGAGCTTTTACACTCGCCACAAATCATTTTCCCTCCGCCGGGCGGTGGGGAGGAAGGAGCAGCCGATCCATGGACATGAAAACAAAAATCCGCACCATTCCGGACCATCCGAAGGCCGGTATCCTTTTCCGCGACATCACGACGCTGCTGCAGGATGCCGTCGGGTTTCGCAAGGCCGTTGACGAGCTGGTCCAGCCCCATGCCGGGCTGGCGATCAACAAGGTTGCCGGGATCGAGGCCAGGGGGTTCATCCTGGGCGGTGCCGTTGCGCACCAGCTTTCCATCGGTTTCGTGCCGGTGCGGAAAAAAGGCAAGCTTCCATGGAAGACGTTTGGCGAGGAATACGAGCTCGAATATGGAACGGATTGCGTCGAAATTCACGAGGACGCCATTGCGCCCGGAGACAAGGTCCTTTTGATCGACGATCTGATCGCGACCGGCGGCACGGCGGCGGCGGCCATTAAATTGATCGAGCGCGCCGGCGGCCAGGTGATCGGCAGTAGTTTCGTAATCGGTTTGCCGGATCTGGGCGGCCAGCGCCTGCTTGAAGCGATGGGGCAGCGCATACGCACATTGGTCGAATTCGAAGGCGAATAATTCCGCACGCGGACACCGCACCAGCCAAGAAAAACCCCCTCCCGAAAGGTGCGGGAGGGGGAAAAGTTTGGACATCGCTATTCTCTTAGGTGCCGGAGGCGGTTCAATCGATACCGCTTAAGGGGAGCCCGGGCTTGGGAGATAGGATCCTGGAAGCATTTGTTGCACCTTAGGGAAGGTTGTCTCGCTTCACGTTTTAGAACTTGATGCGGGCGCCGCTGATGAAGACGAAGACATCGTGGTACTTCGTCGTCGGCTGATCGAGGCTGTAATTGCGGCTGCTGACAAAGATTTCCGTGCCGTAATCGTCAAGCTTCTGCACGATGGCCCCGCCAATCGACTTGAATTCGTCGCCCTGGGAGCCGAGATCGTCCGCCTGGCCATAATCGACCGAGAAGGACGTCTTGCCCCATTCCACGATCCGGGTCTGCCAGCCAACTTTGCCCCACCAGAATTTAGGATCGTCGTCGCCCGGTGACTGGACATCGGCGTCCTGGGTGCCTGCGGCGAAGGTGAAGTTCAGCCCAATCGGGAACATCACGGAAGCGGAACCGTTGAACTGCTTCTCGTCGTCAACCGAGCTGGAATTCGCGTAGGCAATAGCGGCCTTCGTCTTGATGCCGTTGATTTTCGCGGAGTGGCGAATGGCAAAGTCCGTCTCGCCGCCATCGGCATGGGAGGTGGAGAGCTGGAAGCCGTTGAATTTCGGCGTGTCGTAGCGGATGCGGTCCTCGCGGCTGAGGCCGTCCATGTTGCTGAAGACCTTGTCGATGCTTGGTCCTGCCGTGCCGGCCGCATTCTTCTCGCGGAAGGTGATGTCGCCGGCAATCTCATGGATCTTCGAAAGCGCGATGACGCCGGTGCCGGAAAGGTCCACTTCCGACGTGCCGTCGGAGGCGGTCTTGCCTTGGCCCAGGGTCAACCGGCCGAATTCCTTGCTGTCGAAATAGACTTCGACAATGCGTTCCGCAAAGGTCGTGCCGCTTGCCGGTTTGTTCTGGCCCATCGTGACCTTGTTCGAGGGGTTCGACTGTACTTCCATCTCGATATGGCCGCCGACTTTCAGGTCCTTCTTCGGCTTCGCCTCGGCGATGATGTCAAAGCGGGTGGAAGAGAGATCGTTATCGACGTGAAAGACTTCGGACTGTTTGCCGTCATCCACGACCATGAAGGCGCGGTTGACCTGGCCTTTCAGCGTGAGCTTTACTTTTTCGCTCTTGCTCTTCACCATCTTCTTCGGCGTCGGCGCCTTGGACATGTCATCCTTTTCGGCTGTCTTCAGACGGTCCACCTCTTTGCTGAGGACCTCGAGGGTCTTTTGCTGGGTTTCAAGCTGGCGCAGAAGTTGCTCCAGCCGTTCCTGGGTCGTTTGGGCAAAGGCCGGCGTTGCTGCGATGACGCTGGCAACGGATGCCGCCAAAATGCCGGTATAAAGGCTTGATCGTTTCATTCGGGTGGTACTCCCATCTCCCTAAACCGCCTTGGGCGGTGCAAAAATTAACTCTGCAGGGTTTAGGGCCGCGTCGTGGCAATCCCATGACAGGAATGTGACGGATTGATGACGCGCCGGATGGGCGCGCGAAAACGGCCGCGCCGCCTTCGCAACGGAGAGGAAAATTATATGGGGGTGGGGAAGAGGCGTGGGCTGGCGCTTGTCACTATTTTCGGTAGAGAACGAATTCGCCGTCCTCGCCGGTAATCAGGCCGCCGCCTTCGGGGATGTCCTCCGATTCGCTCGTATCGGCGAATTCCGTGTTCTTGCAGGCCCCCGGCGCGAGCGCCAGAAGGAACAGGAAAAAAATGGACAGGCAAGTTTTCATGGCGCTTTCGTTCCTAAATGGGGGCCGTTGCAATTGCCGCCGCTGCTAAGTCGCAAGGATTGCGCTCTCTATATAGAGCCGCGTGCCTTATATGCAAGCCATGCGAATCTTCGCGACTTCCGAAAAAGGG
>JAJFGH010000167.1 GCA_021776275.1 Alphaproteobacteria bacterium
GGAAAATCCGGCCCTTTGGGACAAGCCCGAACACGCCCAGAGCATCTTGAAAGAGCGCACGCGGCTGGAAGCGGCGATCCAGGCCTGCCGCGGGATTGAGCGCGAGCTGACCGATCATCTCGATCTGATCGAGCTTGGCGAGGCGGAAGGCGACGCCGGCGTGGTGGCCGAGGCCGAGGCGGCGCTGGCGGCCCTTAAGGGCCGCGCCGCGAAGCTGGAATTGGAAAGCCTGCTTTCCGGCGAGGCGGATGGGAACGATTGCTTCCTCGAAGTGCATGCCGGTGCTGGCGGCACCGAATCCCAGGATTGGGCCGAAATGCTGTTGCGCATGTATGTCCGCTGGGCAGAGCAGCACGGTTGCAAGGTCGAATGGCTGGAGGAAAGCCCCGGCGAAGAGGCCGGCGTGAAATCGGCGACCATCCGCATTCTTGGCGCCAATGCCTTCGGCTGGCTAAAGGCGGAAAGCGGTGTGCACCGTCTGGTGCGGATTTCCCCCTTCGATGCCAGCGCGCGGCGGCACACAAGTTTTGCCTCCGTCTGGGTTTACCCGGTCATTGACGAGTCCATCGAAGTGGAACTTCAGGACAAGGACCTTCGCGTCGATACTTATCGCGCATCGGGCGCCGGCGGCCAGCACGTCAACAAGACGGACAGCGCCGTGCGCCTCACCCATCTGCCAAGCAATATCGTCGTCCAGTGTCAGTCGAACAGGTCCCAACATCGTAACCGGGCGGAGGCGATGAACATGCTGCGCGCGCGTCTTTACGAGCTTGAGCTAAAAAAGCGTGAAGAAGCGGCGGAAACGAAAGCAGCGGAAAAGACGGAAATCGGATGGGGCCATCAAATCCGCTCTTACGTGCTGCACCCCTATCAGATGGTGAAAGATTTGCGCACGGGCGTTGAAGCCGGAAACGCACCAGCCGTGCTGGACGGCGACCTCGATCCTTTTCTTTCGGCTTCTCTGGCGGAACGGGTGGGCGCCGGGTCGAAAGCCGATTAAAGCGCCCGGATGGCTTCCTTTACCTCGTCCACATGGCCGTTCACCTTCACCTTGCGCCAGGCCTTTCGGACGATTCCCTTTTCATCGATCAAAAACGTCGTGCGCTCAATCCCCATGAAGCTTCGGCCATAGAGGCTTTTCTTTTTCCACACGCCATAGGCTTTAATGGCCTCGCCTTTTTCGTCGGCCAATAGAGGGAAGGGGAGATCGTATTTCTCCTTGAACTTGTCATGGCGCGCGACGCTATCTTTTGAAACGCCGACAACCGCCACCTTTTTTCGCTTCAGCCCTGGGAAGGCCTCACCAAACTCGCACGCTTCGCGGGTGCAGCCTGGCGTCATGTCTTTTGGGTAGAAGTAGAGCACCACTTTCTTGCCGCGAAGGTCTTTTAAAGAAAGCGTGCCGTCGCCATCGGTCGGCAACGAGAAATCTGGGGCTTTGTCGCCGGGTTCAAGGGCCATTGGGCGTTCCTTTCTCCTTCGGGGGAAGTTGCTTCGCAGGAATGGTTAGCAGATTGTCGAAAATCTGGTGCACGCTATCGGCGATTTCTTCGATGCGGACCTTCAGGTGATCGAAATCTTTGCATGCGACGGCGCGGGCAAGGGCCTGACGCAGGCCTTCCGGGATGTCGCCTTCTTCAAAACGGCCTTCGAAAGAAAGGCGCAAAAGCCCGATCAGGCGGTGCCAAAAATGCGATGCCTCGATCAGGCGTTCGATCGTCTTTTGGTCAAGAAGCTTAGCATCGCGAATATGGGTAAGGGTCGCGTGGGTGTTGGGGTCGCGAATTTCCGGATGCTGGGCGAGATGCGAAAGCACAAGATATTGGCAGAGAAACTCGACGTCGACCAGGCCACCGCGCCGATATTTGATGTCCCAGAACTCTTTTCCGGGCCGCTGCTGGGCAATGCGCGCGCGCATCTCGACAAAATCGGTGACAAGGGTTGCTACCGCAATGGGGCGTTGCAAAGCGCCAGCGATCGCCTTTTCCACATCTGCGCGCAAGTCTTTTGGTCCGGCGACCGCCCGTGCCCGGGTAAGGGCCTGAAATTCCCACGTCCAGGCCGAGCTGCGGAAATATTCCTCAAAGGCGGCCAGGCGGATGGCCAGCGGACCGGCTGTGCCGGAAGGCCGCAATCGCATGTCGACTTCGTAGAGCCGCCCTTCGCCGGTAAGCGACGTCAACGCGCTGCTCAACGCCTGGGCAAGGCGGATGAAATAATGGCTGGGAGAGAGCCCACGCTCGCCATCCGACATCTCTGCCGTTTCCGGCGCGTCATAAATGCAGACGAGATCGAGATCGGATTGGAAGGTCATCTCGCGCCCGCCAAGCTTGCCCATCGCGATGACCGCCATGCCACCACTGGCAAAGCGCCCGTGCCGCGCCTCGAAGTCCTTTTCCACATGGGCAAGCAAAGTAGCGACGGCCACTTCGGCGATGTCCGAAAGCGGCTCGCCCGCCGCATCCGATAGCAGCAGGTTGCGCAGCACCTGCACGCCGATGCGGAACTTCCAATCGTTCGCCCAACGCCTGGAAACGTCGAGGACGTCCTGAAAATCAGGCGCCTGCTCCAGGGCATGGGCCAAATCTTCCGCCAGACGTTCCCGCTTGGGCAGGGGGTCAAAGAAATCCTCCGCCAGCACCGCATCCAAAATGATCGGATGGCGGCTCAGGCTCTCGGCGAGGCTGGGCGTGCTTCCCATGATCTCGGCGACAAGGTCCAGCAGCAACGGGTTTGCCTGAAAAAGCGAAAACAGCTGCACGCCAGCCGGCAGTTTCGAAAGAAACTCGTCGAACTTCATCAGGGCGGCGTTCGGGTTTGCCGTCTTCGCAAACCCCCTTAACAGCATAGGCATCAATTCGGTGAGGATTTGACGCGTGCGCTCGGCGCGCGTGGCGCGGTAGCGGCCGTGATGCCAGGCGCGAATCACGGAAGCGGCGCTCGACGCATCCTTGAAGCCCATTTCTTTCAGGGTGCCAAGGGTTTCCGGGTCGTCCTCGCCGCCGGTAAAAACAAGCTTGCCTTTCTCCGCCCCGAGGGCGGGCGCTTCTTTGAAGAGGGAAGCGGAATGATGGACGACCCGGCAGAGATGCCGGTTGATCGCGTCCTCGAAGGCGTTCCTGTCGGCATAGCCCAGGAAAATGGCGATTTCGCGAAGGGCGCCTGAATCCTCGGGAAGCGTGTGGGTTTGCTTGTCGGCCACCATCTGCAATCGATGTTCGACCCGGCGAAGGTAAAAATAGCTTTCGATCAGTTCTTCCGCCGTCGCGGGCTCGATGCGGCCGGCTTCCGCCAGGGCGCGAAGCGTGTCGCAGGTTTTGGACTGGCGCAGTTCCGGCATGCGTCCGCCCCAGATCAATTGCTGGGTCTGGGTAAAAAGCTCGATTTCGCGAATGCCGCCGCGGCCAAGTTTCACATTGTGGCCGGCAAAGGCGATGGTAAAGCCGCCACGGTGGGTCTCGATCTGGCGCTTGATGGAATGGATGTCCTGAATGGCCGCGAAGTCGAGGGATTTTCGCCAAAGAAAAGGCCGCAACCCTTCCAGAAATTTTTTCCCCGCCGCGATGTCTCCGGCCACCGGACGGGCTTTGATGAAGGCGGCGCGTTCCCAGTTTTGGCCGGTGCTTTCGTAATAGGTTTCGGCGGCGGCGACGGATAGGGCGATCGGGGTGGCGCCCGGGTCGGGCCGCAGACGAAGGTCCGTGCGGAAAACATAGCCATCCACGGTGCGCTCTTCGAGAATGGCGACCAGGCTGCGTGTCAGCCGCTCGAAGAAACGTTGTACGCCCGCGTCGTCCTGCAAATCGGCGCGCTCGCAGTCGTAAAGAACGATCAAATCGACGTCGCTTGAATAATTCAGCTCGCCCGCGCCCAGCTTTCCCATGGCCAGAACAATAAAACCGGAATGCAGGGCAGGATCTTTCGGGTCGGCAAGGGTGAGCTTGCCATCCTTCGCCGCATGGCGAAGCAGCACGTCGACGCTTAGGCGAAGCGCTGTGTCGGCAAATTCGCTTAACCGCGTCATGACCGTTTCGGCCGTCCAAAAATTGGCGATGTCGGCAAGACCGGTCAGCAAGGCCATGCGGCGCTTGGCGACACGAAGCAGGCGTTTCAGAACCGCCTCGTCTTCCAGGGTAATCGTGGCCGCGTGCAAATCTTCCAGCACGCGTTCCGCCATTGTCTCCGGGCCGTTCGCCACCAGGTCGCGGAAGAAGGCAAGTTCCTTCAGGAGGCTGTCCCCAAGATAGGGGCTGTTGCCGAAAACGGCGTCGAGAACGACTTGCCCAGCGGGTTCGTCGGCGAAGGCCTCGGCAAAGGCTTTGAGGGCATTCTCCGTGGCGCGATCCGCCTGTTCGCGCCAGCGCTCGCGCCCCAGGGCGGCGCGTGCCGGGTCTCCTGGCCGAGGCCAGGCATCAGGATTGGACAAAAGCGCCGATTGCTGCATAGTTTTTAACCGTTCTGCCTTAGCACCTAGCCGTGAGTCCCGTGTGATTTTCCGCACTTCGAGAGCGTTGTTCAAGATAGCTGGCTTCGCGGCCTTCGTCTTTGTCGTTGCGACCCTGGTTCTGGGCTTGCGGCTTTCCGCCGGCCCGATTGCCCTGGATTTCCTGAAAAAAGATGTCGAGGCGGCGTTAAGCGCCGAGGACGGCGCGTACCAAATCCGTATGGAGAAGCTGCTGCTCACCTGGGAGGGGGTCGTCGGCGGCCTGGGGTTCGTGGCAATTACGACGCGGATAACGGACGCGGAAGGGGACCTGCTCGGCGACGTGCCAAAGGTCCGGATGGGGCTCAGCTTCCGCGCGCTGCTTTATGGAACGCTGGCGCCTACCCATATCTGGGTAGAACAGCCGACCATAAAGCTGCTGCGGCGCCTGGACGGGCCGTTGGAAGCGAAGGCCGGGGACGCTGCCGCCGAGGGGGCCGCCGTTGCCGTGCTCATGGCGGGCCTGCTCGGCACGTCGCCGGAGGCAAGCCCGCTTGACTACCTTTCCGAATTTCGCCTGATCGGCGCGAAGGTCACCATCGACGACCAGGTGCTGGAAACGGCCTGGTGGCTGCCACGGACGGACCTTCGCCTCTACCGCGACGATGAAGAAATTTCCGGCGATTATGCCGTCGAGGTGGAACGCCGAAACGAACGCGCCCGCTTTACCGGTGGCATCCATTACCGCAATGCGACCGAGACCCTGCGTGTCGGCGTCGATTTTCATGGCGTCGAGCCGGCAATGTTTGCGATCGAGGCATTGCCGTTCAAGCATTTGTCCGGCCTCAACCTTCCTGTAAGCGGCGGCCTGGTTCTTTCCCTTTTTCCGGATGGCCGATTGAAGGAAGTGGCGCTGGATATTTCCAGCGAGAAAGGCCGCATCGTCATTCCAGGGGTTTACGACGATGGGCTTGAGATCGCCTTCGCGAATTTAAGTGGAACGATCGATGGCGATTTACGTCATGGCATGATTGAGGACTTTTTCGTCGATCTCGGCGGCCCAACCATCAAGGCGGCTTTGCGCGAAAGCCGGGAAGGAGAAAAGCTTCTTTTCAATGGCGATGTCGAAATCTTCAACATGCCGGTGGACGCTTTGCCGAAATATTGGCCGAAAGGCGCCGCCGAAAATGCGCGGGAGTGGATCGGCGAACGCCTCTCCTTCGGCCACGCCAAAGAAACGCGCGCCGTTTTTTCTGCCACGCTGGACATGGCGAACGGGCTTTCCCTCGACGTGACGGAGTTGAAGGGCTGGATGAGCTATTCCGGCATCGACGTGGTGTACGTGCCAGACTTTCCAACGGTGGTGGGCGCGGAAGGGACGGGAACGTTCGATCTTGAAAGCGTCAATTTGGCGTTGACCGCCGGCACCCATGAAGGCCTTTCCCTGACGGAAGGCAGGGTGCGCCTCTTTGATTTGGATGGCGAGGACCATCGCGCGGAAATTGACGTTACCGTCTCGGGCCCCCTTCGCAGTGCCCTGGATACTCTTGACCATTCCAGGCTTCGCTATCTCCAGAAAATGGGGCTTACGCCGGACCGTTTCGAAGGCAAGGCGTCCGTCCGCGTGCTTTTCCAGTTTCCCCTGCTGGAAGACCTTTCCCTCGATGCCCTTGAAGTGGGAGGCGAGGCGACCCTTCGCGACCTTTCCTTCAAACATGCGCTTCCGGACGTGCACCTTCGCAAAGGCGAAGTGACGATAAAACTCGAAGGGTCGTTTCTTTCCATGTCGGGCCAGGCGGAAATTGCCGGCGCGCCGGCGGACATTACCTGGCAGGAGAATTTTTCCGAGAACGCGGCTTTCCAAAGCCGCTACACCCTGAAATCCCAGATGGGGGATCGGACGCGCGAAACCTTCGGCTATAGCGGCGCACCCTTCCTGCATGGCCCGGCAGGGGTGGACCTCGTCTATACGAGCCGGAACGGCAAGGGAAAGCTTGCGATCGATTTGGACCTTGCGCCTTCGGAACTGCGCGTTCCCGGTTTTGCATGGACAAAGCCGGCCGGCGTGCCGGGCAAGGGAAAGGTGCAGATCGAATTTGACAAAGGCAAGCTGCAGCGGGTCCGCAAACTTACCATCGCGGCAGAGGATCTGGAGGCCAGAGGGGCGATCTTATTTGGCGCCGATGGGAAAACGATGGAATGGATACGGCTTGAACGCCTGAAATTCGGCGTGACGGATGTCGAAGGCAAGGCCGCGCGCAAATCGGATGGCAGCTTCGATGTCAATCTCGTTGGCCGCGGCCTGGATGCGGAACAGCTTCTCGAACAGGATGAATCCGACTCGGATTTGCCGCCGATGAAACTTGCCGCCGCCATGGACCATGTTCGCCTTGGTCCCGGACAGAAAATCGATCGGGTCGTGGGTTCGATGGAATATGACGGCAAGCGCTGGCGCTCGATGCTGCTCGACGGCATTTTTGAAAAACAGGGCACGATGAAACTCACCGTAAAGCCGGATGGCAAGGTGCGGCGGTTGACCGTCACCTCGGATGCCGGCGGCACGGTCTTGGAGGCCTTGGGCCTGATGGAGAATTTACGCGGCGGTGCGCTGGTTATCTCGGGCACGTTCCACGACGACGAAGAACCGGAAATACCGCTTCGCGGACGGATCAAAATGAAGAATTTTCATGCCGTGGACGTGCCGGTACTGGCCAAATTGCTGGTGGTTGCCTCGCTGACCGGGGCGGTGGATATGCTGAAGGGCAAGGGCGTCGAATTTACGCGCCTCAACGTGCCTTTCACCAGCACGCAGACCCAAATTCATCTGGATCAGGGCCGCGCCTTTGGGCCTTCGATCGGCATTACCTTTGCCGGCAAGGTCGACAAGGAAAAAGATGTCCTGGACGTTCGCGGCACCATCGTGCCGGCCTATACGATCAACCGTCTGCTCGGAAAAATCCCGCTTATCGGGAACATCTTGATTGGCGGCGAGGGCGAGGGAGTCTTTGCCGTCAATTACAAGGTGGAAGGGTCGCGGGAAGATCCAAAAGTTTCCGTCAACCCGCTGTCGGCATTGGCGCCCGGCTTCCTGCGCAAATTCTTCGATGTCTTTGAAGAAGAGCTCGAGGGCGTAGCCGCGCCGCCGCCAGCCACA
>JAJFGH010000168.1 GCA_021776275.1 Alphaproteobacteria bacterium
GGTTTTTCCCCGCCGCCCATCCACGCCTCCATATCCATGCGTGAAAAAAGCAGTTTGCCGGTAAGCTTGCGGAAAGGAATCGCGCGAGCAGCTACCAATTCGTAGACCTTTCGTTCTTTAACGCGCAAAAGGGCTGCGACTTCCTGGGTCGTCAGAAATTCCGGTTTTGAAAGTGTGGCTTGCGTTGTCTTGCTCATGGCTCGCGCAATTAAAATTTAACTCGGGCGCCGCTGACAAAAGCGAAGATATCGTGGTAATCCAGGCCGGGTTGGCCGAGGCTGTAATTGCGGCCGCTAACAAAAATTTCCATGCCGTAATCGTCAAGGCGTTGCACGACAGCCGCCCCAATGGATTCAAACGCGTCGCCTTCCGCGCCAAGGTCGTCTGCCTGGCCATAATCGACCGAGAAGGACGTCTTGCCCCAATTCAGAATTCGGGCTTGCCAGCCAAGCTTCCCCCACCAAAACATCGGGTCGCTGTCGCCAGCCATCGCTGCATCCGGATCCCGGGTGCCGGACGCGAAGGTTAGGTTCAACCCGACCGGGAACAGCACCGAAACGGAGCCGTTGATCTGTTTCCGATCGTCGACGGAACTGGAATTCGCATATGCAATGGCGGCCTTTGTCTGAATGCCGTCCACCGTCGCGCTGTGGCGAAGGGCAAGATCCACCTCGCCGCCATCGCCATGGGAAGACGAGAGTTGAAAGCCCTTGAATTGCGGCGTGTCGTAGCGGATGCGATCCTCGCGGCTAAGGCCGTCCATGTCGCTATAAACCGCGTCGATCGTCGGCCCCGCCGTGCCGGCGGCACCCTTTTGGCGAAAGGCAATGTCGCCGGCCAGCCCCTGGATCTTCGATAGCGCGATAACGCCGGTGCCGGAAAGGTCCGATTGCGACGTGCCGTCGGAGGCCATCTTCCCCTGCCCCAGGGTCAGCCGACCGAATTCCCGGCTATCGAAATAGACCTCGACGATACGTTCCGTCAGCGACGCCGAAACGGTCGAACTTTGCGCCATCGTGACCTTGTTCGAGGCGTTCGACTGCAATTCCATTTCGATATGGCCGCCGATTTTCAGATCTTTTTGCGGCTTTGCCTCGGCAAGGAGGCTGAAGCGCGTCGAGGAAAAATCGTTATCGACGTGAAAGACTTCCGACTGTTTGCCATCGTCCACGACCATGACGGCGCGGTTCACCTGCCCTTTCAGGGTCAGACGCACCTTCTCATTTCCACTTTTCACCATTTTCTCTGGCGCGGCGGCCACCGTTTCCTGCTTGGCGGCTTTTTCCTGCGCCTGGGCCTTTTTCAGGCGGGCGACTTCCTGGCTCAGGGCCGCCAGGGTTTTTTGCTGGGCCTCGAGCTGGCGCAAGAGATGCTGCAATTGCGCCTCCGTCGTCTGAGCGAAGGCCGGCATCGCCGCAAAGACGCCGACGGCAGCAATAGCCGTCACATTGGTAAAAAAGCGCGTTTTTTTCATGCGAAATCCTGTGAATTATTGTTATTTTATGTTTTTTATGCTTTTTTTACGGGCTGCGCAAGCAAGGCCTTGGAAAAGGCGGAATGCCCGGCCCTCGCCTATTTTCCCCCTGGCTCAGGAGAAACCATGCCCGCCTTTCGAAACGCCCTTCTCGGCGCCCTTTTCTTTTTTGGCGGCGCGCTCAGCGCGGCCGCGGACCCCGATACGCCGTACCTCACCATCGCCTCGACGACCTCGACCCAGAATTCCGGCCTTTACGATTTTCTGCTGCCGAAATTCAAGGAAGCCAGCGGCCTTGACGTCCGCGTCGTCGCCGTCGGCACCGGCCAGGCGATCCGGCTTGCCGAAAAGGGCGACGCCGACGTCTTGTTCGTCCACGACAAACCATCCGAGATCAAATTTCTGGAGAAGGGATTTGGGGTCGACCGCTATGACGTCATGTACAACGACTTTGTCGTCGTCGGGCCGTCAACCGATCCGGCCGGCATTCAAGGCATGACGGACGTCGTCGCCGCATTTGCGAAAATCGCGGAAAGGAAAGCGCCGTTTGTTTCCAGGGGCGACGATTCAGGCACCCACAAGGCGGAACAACGCTACTGGGCCGCGGCAAGCATTGCGGTGAAGGAACATTCCGGCGCGTGGTACCGCGAGGCGGGCGCCGGCATGGGCGCCACGTTGAACACGGCCGCCGCCATGAACGGCTATACGCTTACGGACCGTGGCACCTGGCTCAGCTTCATGAACCGGCAAGGCCTTGCCATTGCCGTCGAGGGCGACCGGCGGCTGTTCAACCAATATGGGGTGATCCTCGTGAACCCGGCAAAACATCCCCATACGAAAGCCGCCAGCGGCAAGACCTTCATCGACTGGATCGTCTCCGAAGAAGGGCAACAAACGATCGCGGAATATAAGATCGACGGCGAACAGCTTTTCTTTCCGAACGCCACCGGCATCGGCACCTGGTCGGAAATGACTTCGGAAAAGAAGGAATAGGAATGGTAGCGGAGGAGGGACTCGAACCCCCGACACGCGGATTATGATTCCGCTGCTCTAACCAGCTGAGCTACTCCGCCCCAGGGCCTTGGCCTGTCCTTCTTGAAGGGATGCACATTCTAGCCGAAAGCGGGGCTTTTGCGGGAAGAAGCCAGACTTGTCAAGCCGCCGTTCCCTCTTCTGCCGCCTCCTGCACATAGGTCTTTGCAATCCAGCCCCCGCCCAGGACCCGCTCGCCCGCGTAAAAGACGCAGGCCTGCCCCGGCGAAGCGCCGAATTCGGGCGCGCGAAGCGCAATTTCCGCCTGGCCCGAAGCGTCCAGCGAAAGCACCGCCGGCACCGGCGCCTGGGTCGAACGGATTTTGACCTCGCACGCCACATTGCCCTCCGGCAGCGCGTCCTCGCCAAGCCAGTTCACGTCGCGCAAACGAAGCCTTGGCGTGGCAAGGGCCGATTTCGGCCCGACGACGACGCGGTTCGCCGCTTTGTCGATCCGCAGCACGTAAAGCGGCGCAGGCCCGCTTAGGCCAAGGCCACGGCGCTGGCCGATGGTGTAATGAAGGATGCCTTCGTGCTGCCCCAATACCTGGCCGGCCGCATCGACGATCTCGCCCGGCATCGCCGCATCCGGGCGAAAGCGCTCGACGATGCGCGCGTAGCGCCCGTCTGGCACGAAGCAGATGTCCTGGCTGTCCGCTTTCTCCGCCACATCGAGGCCAAAACGCCGCGCGCAAGCACGCGTTGCGTCCTTTTCCAGATCGCCCAAGGGGAAGCGCAGAAAATCCAGCTCGGCCTGGGTCGTCGTAAAAAGGAAATAGCTTTGATCGCGGCTTTCATCCCTGCCCCGATGCAGCTCCGCCCCGGTCCCGCCGGACCCGGCCTTGCCGGAAACGCGGCGCACATAATGGCCGGTGGCCATGGCGGCCGCGCCCAAATCCCTGGCTGTCGCCAGAAGATCGCGAAATTTTACCGTCTGATTGCAACGCACGCAGGGGATCGGCGTTTCGCCCTCCGCATAGCTTTGCGCGAAGGTTTCAATCACCTCTTTGCGGAACCGGTCTTCGTAATTGAGAACGTAATGGGGAATATCGAGGCGGGCGGCAACGCGCTTGGCATCGTAAATGTCCTGACCGGCACAACAGGCCTTCGCCTTGTGGGTGGCGGCGCCATGGTCGTAAAGCTGCAAGGTGATGCCGACGACGTCGTAGCCTTCTTCCTTTAAAAGCGCAGCCGTGACGGAGCTGTCGACGCCGCCCGACATGGCGACGACGACGCGGGTTGCTTCCGGCTTGCTGTCAAGGCCAAGGGAGTTCACGTCCCCACTCCTTTTTTCCAATTGACGGTTTCCTCCGACAGCGTCACGGCCAGGCCGTTTAGCGCTTCGGTCATCTGTATCTGACAGCCAAGGCGTGAAAACTTCGTCACGCCCAGGGCCAAATCGAGCATGTCTTCCTCGTCCTCCGAGGGCGCCTCCAGCCGCGCATAATATTCCTGGTCCACGTGGATGTGGCAGGTGGCGCAAGAAAGCGAGCCGTCGCAGGCCCCTTCGATCGGCACGTCGTTGGCACGCGCGATTTCAAGCAGCGACTGGCCGACCGGCGCATCGACTTCGCGCCGCGCCCCGTCCGGGGTGATGAAGGTCATTTTCGGCATATTTGGCCCTTATGGCGAAATCGGTCCTCTTAGATAGAAAGATCGGAGGAAAAAGTCGAGAACCGCAAAATTCAGCCCGCCGCCACCGATGCAGGGGCGCCGGCGCGGCGGAGTTTGGCGACCTTTTCGGCAAAGGCGGAAACGGCATGGTCGATCTCATCCACCGTGGTAAAACGCCCGATGCCGATGCGGATCGAGGCCCGCGCCATCGCCGCGTCCACGCCAAGGGCTTCCAGGACATAGGAAGGCTCAAGGCTTTCCGAGCTGCAGGCAGAACCGGTAGAAAGGGCCAGATCGCGAAGCTCCATCATCAGGGTTTCGCTGTTTATGCCCGCGAAACTCAAATTGAGGTTGCCGGGAATACGCGCATCCAGGGCGCCGTTCACCGTGACGCCGGCAAGCTCCGCACGCAGGCCATCGAGCAAGCGCGTGCGCAAATCGAGCAATTTCGCCGCCTCCGCCTCGCGTTCGCTCCCGGCGATCGCCAGCGCCTCGCCAAGGCCGACGCAAAGGGCGGTCGGCAGGGTGCCGGAACGCAAGCCTCCTTCCTGGCCGCCGCCGCTGAAAAGCGGCTCCAGGCGCAGGCGCGGCCGACGGCGCACGTAAAGCGCGCCGATCCCCTTCGGCCCATAGATCTTATGGCCCGAAAGGCTGGCCAGGCCAACATTCGCCGCCGCCACGTCGAAGGGAATTTTACCGACCGCTTGCGCCGCGTCCGTGTGAAAGGGAACGCCCTTCTCGCGACAGATGGCACCGATCGCTTCCACCGGCTGAACGACGCCGATCTCGTTGTTGACCGTCATGATGGAAACCAGCGCCGTTTGTTCGGTAATGGCCGCGCGAAGGGCGTTCAAATCGATCAAACCGTCGGCGCCCACGTCCAGAAAGGTTGCGTCAAAGCCTTCCTTTTCAAGGTCGCGCACGCTTTCAAGAACGCATTTGTGCTCGGTTCGGCACGTTACAAGATGCCGCTTCTTCGATTTGTAGAAACGCGCGACGCCTTTGATCGCCAGATTATTTGCCTCGGTTGCGCCCGACGTAAAAACGATTTCCTTTGCGTCCGCGCCGATTGTCCGGGCGATTTGCTCGCGCGCTTTTTCCACCGCCGCCTCGGCTTCCCAGCCGAACGCATGGGTCCGCGAATGCGCGTTGCCAAATTTTTCCGTAAAGAAAGGCAGCATCGCCGCCATGACCCGCGGGTCAACCGGCGTCGTCGATTGGTAATCGAGATAGATGGGAAGTTTGACTTTCCCTTTTTCGTGTTTTGCTTTGACTGCCATGCCCTTTACGCCGCCGTCGCGCCCTGCTTGCCCAGGCGATGATAGATCGCCTCCCACTCTTTCAGGAAACCGGCAATGTCCCCGGCCTTCGTTTCCCAGCCGAGGCTGACGCGGATGGTCGAAGATGCCGCTTGCGAAGACGCGCCCATCGCCAACAGCACATGAGAGGGGTCCATTTTTCCGGACGAGCACGCGGCGCCCGCGCTGACGGCGATGCCGGCAAGGTCGAACGCCATCACCTGGGTTTCCGAAGGCACGCCCGGCATGCAAATGGAAGACGTGTTTGGAACCCGCGGCGCATCCATGCCAAAAATTTTCGCCAAAGGAGCTATCGCGCGCACGCCCATTTCCAATTTTTCGCGCAAGTGCTGCAATTTCTGAAAGCGGGACAAATCCTTGGCCGCCTCGCAGACCGCCACCCCGAACCCGACAATGCCGGGCACGTTTTCGGTTCCCGGCCGGCGGCCACGCTCTTGCCCACCGCCGGACACCGGCGCCGTAAAAGGCGCCCTGGGCCCAAGAATCAACGCGCCCGCGCCGGTCGGTCCGGCAAGTTTATGGGAGGAAAGGGTCAGGTAATCCGGGTCCGAAAGATCGAGAGCCAGCTTTCCGGCCGACTGCACGGCGTCGCAAAGCAGCCTTGATCCGTGGGCATGGACGATCTTTGCGGCATCCTTGATGGGCTGAAGCACGCCCGTCTCGTTGTTTGCCGACAGGATGGAAACCAGCGCCGGCGTCGCGTCTTTCTGCAACAACGCTTCCAGGGCAGCAAGGTCAACGACCCCGTTCCCATCCACCGGCACGGTCTCGGCACCGGGAACGGCCTTGCGGATCGAATCATGTTCAATGGCCGAAACAAGGTGCCGCGCAAACCCGGCACCGCGAAGCGCCAGATGGTTTGCCTCCGTCGCCCCGCTCGTGAAAATAATTTGTTCGGCCTGCACGCTTAAAAATTCGGCCACCTGCCCACGCGCATTTTCCAACGCGCCGCGTATGGCGCGTCCGAACCCATGCACCGAGGAAGGGTTGCCGGTCCAGCCAAGGGTCTCCGCCACCGCCTCGCAGACGGCCGGCTTCATCGGCGCCGAGGCGTTGTAGTCAAGATAGATGGCGCGTTTCGCCATGTGCGTGCCGGGTTTTTGGATTCGGAAAAAATTGGGTGGCTAGTCTGCCACCTGTTTCAGGGTAACCACATCGGCGCTGGGCTTTTCCGCCGGCGCGTTCACGCCTTCTATATGCACTTTGCCGCTGGTGCCAAGGACGCGGCGTTCGCATACGTCGGCAAGGGAAACCGCGCTTAGAAAGAGGTGGATATGATTGCCAAGCTCTTCCCATAAATCATGGGTGATGCAGCGCCCTTTGTCGGGACGGCAACCGGAAGGCGAGCCGAGCTTGCAGCGCGTCGCGCGGATCGGCTCGTCCACGGCAAGGATGATGTCCGAAATGCGAATCCCCTCGCTTGGATGGGCCAACAAATAACCGCCACCTGGCCCACGCACGCTGCGCACCAATCCGGCCCGGCGAAGCTTTCCGAAAAGCTGTTCGAGATAGGAAAGCGAAATTTCCTGACGCGCAGCAATTTCGGCAAGGGCGATGGGCGACCCCGAAGGATGGCCGGCAAGGTCCACCATCGCCGTCACGGCATAACGGCCTTTCGTGCTGAGCCTCATGAGGTTTCTCCCGCCCTTTTTCGCGCTTCGCCCGGAGCCGTCTTCGTTTCGGCCTCAAGCTGCGCTTCCAGTTTTTGCACACGCTCGGCAAGGGCGTTCAATTGGCCATGCAGTCCATCGATGGCGCCAAGCGCCGGGTCGGGCAAATTCGAGGACGGCGTTCCATAGGCGCAGAAATCGTCGGCCTTGCTTTCATCGCGCGCCGCCACGATGCGCGCCGGCACCCCGACCATCGTCACGCCCTCGGGCACGTCTTTCAGCACAACGGCGTTCGCCCCGATCCGCGCGCATTCGCCCACCGTGATCGGCCCGAGGATTTGGGCCCCGGACCCGACGATCACACCTTTTTTTAAGATTGGGTGGCGCTTGCCCTCCGCCGTCGATGTGCCGCCAAGGGTAACGCCGTGATAAAGGGTGACGTCGTCTTCGATTTCCGCCGTCTCGCCGATCACCACGCCCATGCCATGGTCGATGAAAAGCCGCTTGCCGATCTTGGCGCCCGGGTGAATCTCCACACCTGTGAAAAATCGCCCCATATGCGAGAAGAGACGGCCCAGAAAATGGAAGCCGTTGCTCCAAAACCAGTGGGAAAGACGGTGGATCCGCATCGCCTGAAAGCCAGGATAGGCAAAGACGACGTCCAAACGCGACCGCGCCGCAGGATCCCGGGCAAGGGTGGCGTCGATTTCGTCGATCAGATTTTTGAACATGGCCAAACTCGTTATGCTATAATGCGTTGTTATCCATCACCAATTCAGCCCGTTATGGCTGGGTTGGTGCCGTTTTTTGTGGATGCCGCTTGCGGAGAGTCTACTATTCCCGAGTCTTTCGATCAACTATTTCCTCGGATATTTCCGTGGAATAGCAAGGTTTTAGCGAAAATTCCACTTAGAAAAAATCGAATTTAGGCGCCGACGCGCCCGTCGAGGAGTACGAAGAAAAAATGCCGGAAGTCATTTTCAATGGCCCCGAAGGCCGCCTGGAAGGGCTCTACACCCAGGGGAAAGCGGAGAACGCGCCCACCGCGCTGATGCTGCACCCCTATCCCCGGCAGGGCGGCACCATGAACAACCGTGTCATCTACCGCATGTACCGGACCTTCTCGCAACGCGGTTTTTCGACGCTTCGCTTTAATTTTCGTGGCGTCGGGCGCTCCCAGGGAAGCTTCGACAACGGCACCGGCGAGTTCAGCGATGCGGCGGCGGCCCTCGACTGGCTGCAAAGCCAAAATCCGAACGCTACCGGATGCTGGGTCGCGGGATTTTCTTTCGGTGCCTGGATCGGTATGCAGCTTTTGATGCGGCGGCCCGAAATTTCGAGGTTTATCTCCATCGCCCCGCCGGTCAATACGTTCGACTTCAACTTCCTCGCGCCCTGCCCGGCCTCCGGCCTGATCGTTCAGGGCCGCCAGGACGACGTCGTTCCGGAAGAAGCCGTCGCCAAGCTTGCCAACAAGCTGACGAACCAACGCGGGATCGAGATCGACTATCGGGTCGTCCCCGGCGCCGACCATCTGTTCAGCAACAAGCTGGAGCAACTGATCAAAAACGTCGACGGCTATCTCGGCAATTCCCTCGAAGCTTAGGCTTTTTTGGCCTTGTAAAGGACGCCGCCCGGCGTCGGCCTCACCACACCCGTCGTCGTCGGCAGTGTCAGCGCCAGCCCCCGCAAGGCGCGCACCGCAAGAAAGGCGAAAGCCTCGCCCTCAAGCGCGTCGCCATCCCAGCCAACCAATTCAACCGGCACGACCTCGGCCTTCAGCCGGTCGCGAAGCGCCGCCATCAACGTCCGATTGTGCCGGCCGCCGCCGGTGACGAGCCAACGTTCAACCGGCGAGGGAAAATGACGCTCCGACGCCAAAGCAACGCTGGCGGCGGTAAAAGCGGTCAGGGTTGCTGCCCCGTCCGCAGGCGCGAGGCCGCTTAAGGAATCCACGGCAAACGCGTTGCGATCCAGCGATTTTGGCGGGCGCTGGCGAAAATAGGGATGTTGCATCAGCTCCGCCAAAAGGGCGGCGTCGATTTTTCCCTGCCGCGCCAGCCGGCCGTCGCGATCCAACGTTTCCCCCGTCCTTGCCGCCATCCAATCGTCGAGCAGCGCGTTGCCGGGCCCGGTGTCGAACGCCAGCAAGGCGTTGCCCTCGCCGATCCAGGTGACATTGGCGACGCCGCCAAGGTTCAGGATCGCCACCGGGCGCGCCAGGCTTTCCGCACGGGCCAGGTGATAAAGGGGCGCCAGCGGCGCGCCCTCGCCGCCGCCGGCAAGATCGGCCGAGCGAAAATCGTTGACGACGTCGATCCCCGTCCGTTTTGCCAGCAGCTCGCCATCCCCGATTTGCAGGGTTTTCCGCTTTTCCGGCGCGTGCCACACGGTCTGCCCATGAAAACCCAGAACGGCAATGTCCCTGGCCGAAAATCCCGATGCCGCCAGCAATTCCTGAACGGCCTCGGCGTGCAATTCCGTTAGTTCCCGCGAAATTTCCGCAAGCGCGCCGGGCGGCTCCGTGGCGGCGCCCAGCAAGCCTTTCAGCTTTTTGCGAAAGGCCGGGGCATAGGCTTTCATATGGACGGAGCCGATTTCGGCTATGCGCTCGCCATCCGTGCGAACCAGCGCCGCGTCGATGCCGTCCATCGACGTGCCGCTCATCAGCCCCAAGGCCCAAACGGCCTCAAATTTTTCCATTCAAACCCCGATCTTTTCGCCGTTCCATTGTCCGGCCTGCGTTGATTGTGTTAAATCACGGCACATCCGGCAAGGATTGAGGAAACCGACAGCATCCGAATGGCAAAAGCCGATACCCGATCCGATTTTCTGACGACTGCGGCCGCGCGCGGCTTCGTGCATCAATGCACGGATTTGAAAGCCCTGGATACGCTTCTCCACGCCAAGGCGCCGGTCACGGGCTATATCGGTTTTGACTGCACCGCCGATAGCCTCCATGTCGGCAGCCTGGTGCCGATCATGCTGCTGCGCTGGTTCCAAAAGACCGGGCACAAACCGGTGGTCCTTCTCGGCGGCGGCACCTCAAAGGTGGGCGACCCTTCCGGCAAGGACGAAAGCCGCCAATTGCTGAGCGAAGCGAAAATCGCCCACAACCGGGAAGGCATCCGCAAGGTCTTTGAAAAATTTCTCACGTTCGGCGATGGCCCGACGGACGCCATTTTTCTCGACAATGCCGAATGGCTCGACGGGCTTTCCTATATTGCATTCCTGCGCGATTACGGAAGCCACTTTTCCGTCAACCGGATGTTGAGTTTCGATTCGGTCAAGCTGCGCCTCGAACGCGAGCACCCGCTTAGTTTCCTCGAATTCAACTACATGATTCTGCAAGCCTATGATTTTCTGGAATTGCGCCGCCGCCACGACTGCCGCCTTCAGATGGGCGGCTCGGATCAATGGGGCAACATCATCAACGGCGTCGAGCTTGGCCGCCGCGTCGATGGGGACGAACTTTTCGGCCTTACCTCGCCACTGATCACGACCAGCGCCGGTACGAAGATGGGAAAGACGGCCAAAGGCAGCGTCTGGCTGGATGACGACAAGCTTTCGCCTTACGACTACTGGCAATTCTGGCGAAACACCGAAGACGCGGACGTCGGCACCTTTCTTGGCTTGTTTACGGAACTTCCGATGGCGGAAATCGACCGTCTGAAGAAACTTCAGGGAAGCGAATTAAACGACGCGAAAAAAATTCTGGCGGACGCCGCCACCACCCTTTGCCATGGCAAGGAAGCTGCGGACGCGGCCGCGGAAACGGCGCGGCAAACCTTCGCGGGACAAACGGCAGCCGGCCTGCCCACCCTTGCGGTGCCTCGGGCCGAGTTGGAAGCCGGCATTCCGGCTTTCGAACTTTTTCAACGCAGCGGCCTTGCCGCCAGCAATGCCGAGGCGCGGCGCCTCATTCGCGGTGGTGGCGCCCGCATCAACGACGAGGCCCCGGCGGAAGAAACCACGCCCATAGGCGTAAACGATTTGGACGCGGACGGCGTCATCAAGCTTAGCGCTGGAAAGAAACGCCACGCCCTTGTCCGGGTTTCCTAAAGCTTACGGGGTGGCGTCCGGTGCCGTTCCGGGTGTGGCTGGCGGCGGCGC
>JAJFGH010000169.1 GCA_021776275.1 Alphaproteobacteria bacterium
GGGGCGTGGGGTAAGTTTTTCGAGGCATGGTTTTGTTGAATTATTTTGGGCTGGCTGCCCTTGGCTTTCTCGCCGCCGCCTGCGCTTCGAGCGAGGGCGAAAGGCGTCCCGCGCCGACACCGAAACCAAAGGCGGCGGCGATGGAAACGGCACCGGTGGAGACCCTGCTGCGGGTGGCCGCGACCACCCGTGCCAGCGGCAATCTTGCCTCGGCAGCGGTCATCTATCGCCGGGCCCATGAACTTTATCCAACCCAAACCATTCCGCTGTTTGAACTTGGCCGCACGTTGAACGCCGCCGGCGCCCATCACGAAGCGGCGGAAGCGTTCCGCGCCGTGCTGACGATAAAACCGGACGATGCCGACGCCATGCGCGAACTGGGCCGCACGCTGCTGGACCTTGGCCAGCCACAATTCGCCTATGAAACCTTTGAAAAGCTCGCGCAGCTGGATCCGAAAAACATTGCCGCGCTCAACGGAATGGGCGTGTCCCTTGACCGTGCCGGCGCCCACCGCGCCGCACAGATCCATTACCGCGAAGCCCTCGCCCTGGCACCGGAAAGCCGTTCCGTTCGCAACAATCTTGGGCTTTCCATGGCCCTTGCCGGCGAGCATGACGCGGCCATCGCCCTTTTGAAGGACGTCGCCACCGACCCCGGGGCCTCGCCGCGCGAACGGCAGAATCTGGCGCTCGTCTATGGGCTGGCTGGAAATTCCGAAGCGGCGGCAAAAGTTGGGCGCATCGACCTGACGGAACCGGCCGTGCAAAACAACCTCGCCTATTACAGCTACCTGCAGACCCTTTCCGGCGCGGCGAAAGCCAACGCCGCCCTGACGGGCCAGCCTGAGAGCGAGCCGACCCCCTGAGGCCCCTGCAAAAACCGCACACCGTTCCATCCTTTTACAACCCCCCCAAGCCGTCGACGACCTTGAGGGCCGCGGGCCCGATCAGTACGATAAAAAGCGCCGGCAAAATAAAGACGACCATCGGCACGGTAAGAATGGCCGGGAGCCGCGCCGCTTTTTCCTCCGCGCGGGTCAGCCGTTCGTTGCGAAACTCCTTTGCCAGAATCCGAAGCGAATGGGCAAGCGGCGTGCCGTATTTTTCCGTCTGCGACAACGTGTTGGTAATCGCACGAATTTCAGGAATGTCCACGCGTGCGGCCAAATGATCGAGGGCCTGCTTGCGCTCGGGTAAAAACCCAAGCTCAACGGTGGCCAAACCCAACTCGTCAGCAAATTCCGGCCAGGAAATGGCAAGCTCGCGCGAGACGCGTTCCAGCATCGCGTCCAGGCTTAGGCCCGCCTCCGCACAAATGACCATCAGATCGAGGCCATCCGGCATGGCCAGCCGAATTTGAAAGCGGCGGCGGCGCATTTTATTTTTCACCGCAATTTCGGGCGCATAGGCCCCCGCCAGCACTGCGCCCAGCGCGAAGAAAAGCTTCACCATCGGCGCCTCGCCAAGAATTCCGCCGCCATAGATCAGCAGCGCGGCAACGGCCCCGAAAACGAGCGGCAGCGCCGCCTTCATAAAGAGAAAGACGACCAGCGCGTCGCGTCGGCGCCAGCCGGCCTGGGAAAGCTGCTGCGTAATCTCATCGACCTTGGCGGAACGCATCAGGTTAAGCCGCGCCACAACGCGCCGCATGATCCCTATGCTGAACTCGCGCCGCTCATGGCGGCGTGGCGCGGCAAGAAGGCCGGTTCGAAGTTCGCCCCGGCGCGCCAGCAAATTGCGCGCCCGTACCGCCATCGGATCGCGCGCCAGCAACCCGGCCCAAACGGCGAGCACGCTGGCCAAGGCTGCGGCGGCGGCCAGCATGGCAACGAAATCTTCCGGCGCCAGGCCAAAGGGGATGAGATCGAGCCACATCAGATTTGAAACCTCACCATCTTCATCATCACGAGGACGCCGAGTCCCATTGTGCCGAGGCCCGCGCCGAGCAGAAATTTCCCGCGCGAATCGAGAAACAGCGTCATCGCGTAATCCGTGTTCATTACGTAGAGAATCGCAAACATCAAAAACGGCAGGGAGCCGATGATGTAGGCGCTTGCGCGCGCCTCCGACGACATGGCGCGCACTTTTAATTTCATTTGCCGGCGGCGGCGCAAAATATCGGAGAGATTATCCAGCGTTTCCGTCAAATTGCCTCCCGTCTCGCGCTGCACCGCCAGGCTAATGACAAAAAACTTAAATTCGGCCGTATCGATTCGTTTCACGGCGTTTTGCAATGCCTGTTCCAGGGTTTGCCCCATGCGCATCTGTTCGTCGATTCTGCGAAACTCCGCGCCGACCGGTTCGTCAATTTCCCGGCCCACGGCGGCGATGGAATCCGAAACCGGTAGCCCGGATTTCAACCCGCGCACGATCAAGTCGATCCCTTCGGGAAAAAGGCCCGTAAAACGGTCCATGCGCCGGGCAATCAAATAGCCTATGGCGAAATGCGGAACGGCAACGCCGGCAAAGACGCCCGACGAAAGGGCCAGAAAAGTCGGAAAACCGAACAGCTTTGCCGAAAGCAGCGAAACCGTTGCAAGCAGCAGCCCGCAAATCAGGATGTATTCGCCTGGAACGATGCGCCTGCCCGTTTTTTCAAGACGCTGCTGCAGCACCGCCGGGTTCGGCAACCAGCGCCGGAGCAGCCGGTCGAAGGCGCCGATCGAGCTGTAGCTTTTTTCCGGCCTTAGGCCCGTTCGCGCCGCCTCCTCCACCCGCACTTCGATGCGCTGGCTGATTTTCGCGATACGGCGTTCCAGGCGAAGCCGCGTGCGGATGCCAGTAACGGCAAGGGCCAGCACCATCAAGGCGCCGCCGACACCGAACAGCACCACCAACGTCAAAAAATTATCGCTGGCCACCAACGCGCTCATCAAAGCGCCTCCATCAATGCCCGGCCAAGCCCGTAATATTCCGCCTTCTGCAGGAAGTTCGGCCGCATGCCCCCGGAGTGGAACTTGCCGCGCAGAATGCCGTCGTCCCCTTCGCTTTCGAAGTCAAAGCGGAACAGCTCTTGGGTCGTAATGACCTCACCTTCCATGCCGACAAC
>JAJFGH010000170.1 GCA_021776275.1 Alphaproteobacteria bacterium
GAGCCAGGCTGACGCTTGGCCTGGGTCGCACGGTTAAACTCCGATTTTTCGAAACTGAAACCCCCGGTCATGGCAAGGACACGGCCCGTATGCGGGTCCATGGCGACAAGGCCGCCTTCGATTTCCGGAATCTGACGCAGGCCATAGGTGCCGGGCGGTGGCGTGGCACCATCGATCGGTTTGCGGTCGGCCTCAACGGCCACCACGTCCCCGACCGCAAGCACATCCGCCGGCGCTTGCACCTTCGGTCCCAGATATTCGCCCTTCAGCCAGGCCCGCGCCCAACGCATCTTTCCAAGCGGCACCTTGCCGAAGCCGCCATCTTCAAATCCGATCCACGCCGCTTCCCCATCCAGGTTCAACACCACCGCAAGCGGCCACGTACCGAGCCCATCGGGTTTCGGCACCGCCGCCAGCAATTCCGGCCAGGCAGGCCCCATTTCGATCCGGGCGATCGGCCCGCGCCAGCCATGGCGGCGATCATAGGCAAGAAGGCCGTTCCGCAACGACGCCTCGGCGTTTTGCTGCAGCTTCGGGTCCAGGGTCGTGCGAACGGAAAGGCCGCCATGGTAAAGCCCCTCCTCGCCATAGCGTTCCAGCAGTTCTCGGCGCACTTCTTCGACAAAGAAATCGGCTTTGGCAAAATCGGCCGTGCCGCGTTTGCGTGCCACGCCCAACGGCGCCGCCTTCGCCACTTTTGCTTCCGAGCGGCTGACAAAGCCCTGGGCCGCCATGCGATCGATAACCCAGTTGCGCCGCGCCCGCGCCGCATCGGCCTTGTGGGTCGGATGGTAGTTGTTCGGCGCCTTCGGCAAGGCGGCAAGGTAAGCGACCTCGGCAATCGAAAGCTCATCCAGGGATTTATCGTAGTAATTCAAGGAAGCGGCGGCCACCCCGTACGAACCGAGGCCAAGGTAAATTTCGTTCAAGTAAAGTTCGAGGATGTGGTCTTTCGTGAAGGCATGTTCGATCCGGAATGCGAGGATTGCCTCCTTGATTTTGCGGTCCAGGCTCAATTCGTTCGTCAGCAAAAAGTTCTTCGCCACCTGCTGGGTAATCGTCGAAGCCCCCTTTGGCCGGCGGTTCTGTCCGAGATGGGAGAGGTTATCGACCAGCGCACGAATGACGCTAAGAAAATCCACGCCCGGGTGGTCATAGAAATTTTTGTCCTCGGCCGCAAGAAACGCTTTTACAACGCGCTTCGGTATGGCGCTTACCGGTACAAACACCCGTTTTTCGACGGCGTATTCGGCCAGCAACCGCCCATCTCCCGCGTGGAAGCGCGTAACGGTCGGCGGCTCGTAATCCGCCAATTGCTGATAATCCGGCAAACCTCTTCCGAAATAAAAGAAAACGCCGAGCATGCTCACGAAGCCGAGAAAAACGACAAACGCGACAGCGGCAAAGAGATTAAAGATCAAACGCGGCATGGCACTACAATCTGTTCCATTTCACGGGCAAGCGGCGCGCAAGCGCGCCTTAAAGCTTGCGCCCATCGAAGAAGCGGTCGACCGCCTTCACAAGCGCGCCCGCCAACTGGTTGCGATGGGAATTGTCCCGCAGAAGCTTTGCTTCCCTTGCGTTCGAAAGGTAGCCCATTTCGACCAGGATGGAGGGAACGTCTGGCGCCTTCAAAACCGCAAATCCGGCCGAGCGGCGCGTATTCCGTACAAGGCGCGTGACC
Source organism: Alphaproteobacteria bacterium (assembly GCA_021776275.1). GTDB lineage: Bacteria > Pseudomonadota > Alphaproteobacteria. The sequence continues at coordinate 1,685 of JAJFGH010000170.1, forward strand.
TTGCCCATCTCCTTCACGACTAAATTGGCGAAGTTGAGCGACGAATTCAATGAGTCCCGCTGGGCAATGTCGATGAGGATGTCCGTCAGCACCGGGTCCGTGTCCGTGAAATCGATGCCGGCGATGATATCCACCTTGTTTTCCTTGGCGGCCAGTGCCGCCGCCTCCTTGTCCGAGGCCTTCTCGGAAAGCGTGTAAACGGACGCGCCGCGGGTCTTGGGATTGCCGTGGGAATCCGCATGCAGCGAGATGAACAGGGCTGCCCCCGCCTGCCTCGAAATCGAGACCCTTTGCCGAAGGGGAATAAAAATATCGCGATTTCGAGTCAGCTGAACGCGGTATTGCCCCGTAGCCTCGAGCTTTTTCTTCAATTTCTTGGCAACGTCCAGGGTCACTTTCTTTTCAAGCAGTCCGGCGCGGCTATGGGCCCCGGGGTCCACGCCCCCATGGCCCGGATCGAGGACAATCAAAGGTTTTTCCCCGTTTTTTGGGAGGGATGCCACGGGCAGCGCCGCGCTCTCCGGCTTCGGGCGCACGGCCTTGCCCTGGCTTTTTTTGAAAGCCTCCTTGCTCACCGCCTCCAAATCGAGAACGAAGCGATAGCCATGCTGTCCGATCGGGCTGAGAAGAAAGGCCTTGCGCACGGCCACCGGCTTTCCAACGTCGAGCACCACCCGCGACGTGCCCGACGTGAAGAGGCCGAACCGAAAGCCCTTGATGAGCCCCTTCCCTGCACCCAGCGCATCCGGGCGCAGCCGCCAATCCATCTCCGGAAAATCGATCACCACGCGGTAGGGATTGGCCAGGGTGAAAACCTGGAATTCGATCTTTTCCGAAAGATCGAGGACGAAGCGGGTCATGGAAAGATGCTCGCCCGCCCGCACGCCCGAGACGGCGGGTTCCGCCGCGAGCCCAAAAGGCCACGCCGCGATCGTTAGCAGCATCCAAAAAGCTAGGGGTCGCAACCGAAATTTCGCCACATCTAGAGATCGAAGAAGGTTTTTCATACCATATCTGGCCTAAAATGCGGAATTCTCGGCCGGAAGCCCCTTGGAACGGCCCGCGCCAGGGACGAAAACAGAAGGAATTTCATGGGATTATCAAATTTATTTGGCGAAAGGGGAAGGGGCAGCGTATGTTCCCCCTAGCGATGTTTCGCAAGTCGTCTGTCACGACCCCCATTTTGGAGGTTGCGACAGGGGCGCGGTGGCCGATTTATGGCCGGGATTTTAAATTTATTCCCCCGGCAATCGGTTAACGGCGTCAAGGCTTTGCGATGTAATGTTGAACCTAGAAGTCGGCCATATCCCCATTTGGGGTAGGTCGCCGAAGCGACCCCGTCCTGACCCAAGCAAGCGGTTGGCGTTCGACGGGTTGACCACGCCAGGCGCCGCCGGTTTCGTAGATTCGCCGCCCCGACTTTCGCCATCGCACGAAAGACCGGCCAGCGGCGTGGAGTTTTTGCCGAATGGCAAAGCGAATGCTGATTGATACGACGCACCCAGAAGAAACCCGGGTCGTCATCCTAAACGGAAATCGAATCGAAGAATTTGATTTCGAAACTTCCACCAAAAAACAATTAAAAGGAAACATCTACCTCGCGAAGGTGACGCGCGTTGAGCCGTCCCTGCAAGCCGCGTTCGTAGAATATGGCGGCGGCCGTCATGGCTTTTTGGCCTTCAACGAAATCCACCCGGATTATTACCAGATCCCCATTGCCGACCGGCAGGCGCTGCTTGAAGAAGAAGCGGCCATCCATGAATCGGAAGGCGTAGAGGAAGGCGCGGAACCAGCGGCGAGCGCACAAGCGGCCGAGCCGGTCGAAGCGGCGCCCGAATCAAAGGGGGGGGAATCAAAATCCCAGGGCACGGAACCGCAGGAAGAGAATGTCGAGACCGTCGGCGGCGACGAGCTGGAAGAGGTGGCCCGACGCAGCCGCCCGGTGCGTACTTACAAAATTCAGGAAGTCATCAAACGGCGCCAAATCCTGCTTATTCAGGTTGTGAAGGAAGAGCGTGGCAACAAAGGCGCTGCACTGACGACTTATCTTTCCCTTGCCGGACGCTATTGCGTATTGATGCCGAACACCGCCCGCGGCGGCGGCATCTCGCGCAAAATCACCAGCCACAGCGACCGCAAACGGCTGCGCGATATCCTCAAGGGCCTTGCCATCCAAGGCGACATGGGCGTCATCCTGCGCACGGCCGGGCTTGAACGGACGAAGGCGGAGATCCGGCGCGATTTCGATTATCTGCTGCGTGTTTGGAACAAGGTGCGGGAGTTGACGCTGCAATCGACAGCCCCCGCCCTTGTCTATGAAGAAGCGAATTTGATCATGCGTTCGATTCGCGACCTTTATCACAAGGATATCGAAGAAATTCTTGTCGATGGCGACGCAGGTTATCGAACGGCAAAAGACTTCATGCGCATGTTGATGCCGTCCCACGCAAAACATGTGCAGCCCTATAAAGACCCGAACATTCCGCTTTTCCAGCGCTACCAAATCGAAGCGCAACTGGACGAGATTCATAGCCCGCGGGTCGAATTGAAATCCGGCGGCTACATCATCATCAGCCCGACCGAGGCTCTTGTCTCCATCGACGTGAATTCCGGGCGCTCGACGAAGGAACGCAACATCGAGGGCACCGCCGTTAAGACGAACCAGGAATCGGCAGATGAAATCGCACGTCAATTGCGGTTACGCGATCTTGGCGGGCTTATCGTCATCGACTTTATCGATATGGAAGAAGGCAAGCATCGGCGGCAGATCGAACGCAGCCTGAAAGAATCGATGAAGACGGACCGCGCGCGGATTCGCCTTGGCAGGATTAGCCCCTTTGGGCTTTTGGAAATGTCGCGCCAGCGGCTGCGGCCAAGCCTGCTCGAAGCCAGCTCCGAGACCTGCGTCTATTGCGACGGCACCGGCATTGTGCGCTCGACCGAATCGACGTCCCTTCACGTGCTGCGCGCCATCGAGGAAGAAGGCGTTCGCAAGCGCAGCAGCGAGGTCTCCGTCTTTGTGCCGACGGACGTGGCGCTTTACCTGCTTAACCAGAAGCGCCAGGCCTTGGCCGAAATCGAATCCCGCTACAGCCTTCATGTGATTATCGCCCGGGACGACACACTGTTCCCGCCGGCCTACCGGATGGAACGGGCACGGACGCAGGGCGGCGTTAAGGAGGAAGTGACCGCGGAGAGCGAAAAAAGCGAGGAAAAAACCGCGAAGGACGGCCGCAGGCCAAGACGCCGGCGGCGGCCGGAAAAAGAAGCCCAAGCGGAAACCGCGGACACGGCAGAAACGACAGCCGCAGCCGCAACCGAAAGCGAAGAAACCCAAGCCACCGCCACAGAAGATGGGGAGGAAGCGCCCCGCAAGCGGCGCCGCCGTGGACGGCGTGGCGGTAGACGGCGTTCGCGGGCTCGGGCCGCCCAGGCCGAGCAGACGGACGCTCCCGTCACCGAGACGGAGGCCTCAACGGAAGCAATTTCCAGCGAACCTGCTTCCAGCGAACCTGCCTCCAACGAGCCTGCTTCCAGCGAACCTGCTTCCAGCGAAGCCGGGGCCGAGCAAGCTGCGGTG
>JAJFGH010000018.1 GCA_021776275.1 Alphaproteobacteria bacterium
CCCCCATTTCGCGAGTTGGATGGCATAATGGCCGACGCCGCCCGCACCGCCTGTAACCAAGATCGTCAAGCCCGTCACCAGGCCATCCGCAAAGACGGCCCGGTGCGCCGTCATGGCCGGAATGCCAAGGCAGGCCCCTTCCGCAAAGGACGTGTTGGCAGCCAAGGGCGCGACCAAATCCTGCGGCACCACCACCTGCTCGGCCGCCGTGCCACCGGCGCGTTGCCATTGCGCGGCATAGACCCAAACGCGCTCGCCGATGCGGGCCGCCGCCACGCCCCCGCCAACCGCATCGATCACGCCGGCGCCATCGCAATGGGGAACGATCCGCGGAAAGTTGAGCTTTTGCCGCAGGCCGGCACGGGTCTTGACGTCAAACGGATTGATGCCGGAGGCGTGTATCCGCACCCGCACATCGCCGGGGCCTGGCGTCGGCGTCGGCAATTCGCCCACTTGCAGGACGTCCGCCGCCGAACCGTTTTTCTCGTACCATGCCGCACGCATTTGCAATCACTCCTCTGGAAGCTGGGCAGCAAACCGCCGTTCAAGTGCTTTTGGGTCTTCCCTGAAACTTGCGCCCACCTCTTCGGCGACGCGATCCGGGTATAAATCCTCCACCTCGCGAAGAATGCCCGCCAAAATGGCTTCGGCAAGGTCGGCCGGCGCCGCCTTTGGCTTTGGGCGATGGGTGGACATGGTCGTATCGGCGGGCCCGACATAAACGGCCATCGCTTTCGTCCCCTGACCGGCCAGCTCGGCCCGTACGCCCTGGGTAAGCGAACGCAGCGCCGCTTTCGAGGCGCTATAGAGCCCCACCCTCGGAATATGGACGAGCGCCGCGATGGAAAGCACGTTGACGATCATGCCGCCGCCATTCGCCTTCAAGACCGGCGCAAAACCACGGCACATCTGCAAGGTGCCAAAATAATTCGTATCCATGATGTTTCGCCCATGGGTCATGGAATCCGCATGGAAAAGGCCGATATGCTTCGTGATGGCGGCGTTGTTGATGAGAAGATCGACGTCGTGACACCGTTTTGCCGCGGCCGCTACGCCGGCTTCGTTTCGTATATCCAATTCGAGGGGGACGACACGGCCCGGATGGGCGTCTGCCTGGCGGTCCAACCAATCCGTATGAAGATCGGCGCCGTACACTTTTTCGGCATCCGCCGCCAAAAGTGCGGCGACCAAGGCTTGCCCGATGCCCTGATTGGCGCCCGTGACAAAGGCAATCGATTTTTGAATTTGCACCGCTTCCTCCCCTTCTGGCACTCCTTTTTGTGATAGCATATACGCAATGGGGACTTGCAGTTATCCGAAAACCAACGCGTAAGAAGGAAGAAATATGGGCAACGGCAAGGTACAAAAGGCCGCTTTGGTTGGCGTGATCGCCGTCCTGGGCGCCGTCCTCATTTGGGGCCTGGTGGAAATGGGCTTCGTTCCGACACAGATTTTTCAGGAAGACCCGGCCGAGCTTGCCGGAGACGACATCGTCGATTCGCTTCTCCCTTCGGCGAAACAGGGCGTTTTGCGTTCGCAATGGCTTCTCGGCCTCGTCTATTTAACCGGAGAGGACGCGCCCCAAGACTTTGCAAAGGCGGCAAAATGGTTTCAGCGTGCCGCCGAACAAGGCCACCCGGCCGCGCAATTGAACATTGGACGCATGTATCAGCTTGGCGACGGCGTGCCCCAAGATTTGATCGAGGCGTATAAATGGATGGCCCTTGCAACCAAGGCGTTCCCGGAAAGCGAGGGGCGCAAGCAAGCCCGATCTGCCCAGGACATCATCGGCCAACAGTTGGAACCGGAGGATTTGGCCCGGGCAAAAGAAATGGTTGCGGCATGGAAGCCAAAGAACAGCAGCGTCTATAGATAGCCCGCCGCTTCCTGGCCTGCACACGCATTCCGCAACAACGACAGGGAAAGCACATGCTTTTTCCATATGTCTGAGCAAGATATTCGTGCCATCGACGACGCCGATCGGGATTCGCTCTATACGCTTCCCCTTGCTTTCGTCCCCTTTAAGACGCCTGCCATCGGGGGCGCGCGGCTGATTAAGAACGGGCGCCTCGAAAGCGTCGTCGAGATTTACAAGGGAAAACGAATCGGCAGCGGCCAGGTCCCCATCGATTCGGTCGGCAAGGCGTTCGGCTGGCCGGACGACCCTGCCCATCCGGACCGCGTGCTTTTGAAACGCATCGCAGAACTGCCAAGCTATGACGTCTATAGCCTTCGTATTCTTTTTCGCCGCCACGACATTCCCGTAACGGATTACACCGAGCTAAAACTTTCCGAACAAAAGAAGGACGAGCTGACCGAATACATGCGCGCCTTCACCCGCCCGCTTATTCTGCAGACCTATGGCGAAAGCGACATGGATATTCCGGATTATCAGGATGTCATCGCGCTTTTTCGCAAACCTTCTCTGGAGCGGGCCCGCGAAAAGCTAAACATCATGGCAGAGAAACTGGAAATCGATCTGATCGAGGTTCCGAAATTTCTCGAAGATTACAGCGACATTTTTCTTTCGATCGCATATTTCCGCCAGTGCCTCGATCAAATCAAGCCATCGATCACGAACTTTCTGGAATCGATGCAGGCGTTGCGGAAAAAACGGCAATTCGCCGATGACACAAGTTTGCAGGAAGGCACCAGCCGAATCGCCGCCACCATTCAAAGGCTGCAAGATGCCGTCACCAGCCGTTTCAACGCGTTTGATATCCAGACGAAAAGCATGTGGAAGGAAATCACCGCCACCCGGTTTCGCGAAGTCGAAACGCTGATCAAAGGCCACCACACGGTCATTGGCGGTTCGCTTTGCGCCTTGACCGTAAAGATGAATGCCTGGACCGAACTTTTTCCGGATCCAAACAGCGGCGGCCCCATGGAAAGGGCGGCCTTCATCGCATCGGAGATGAGCCAGGGAATCGAGAAAATCCGTGAAATTGAAGAATCATCCGGCAATTTATAACGCCGCGCTCTTTTTCATAACCGCCCTCTTCTGCGCGGCCATCCCCGCCACGGCGGCGGAGCGGACGGGAATCGCCCGCGTCCTCGATGGCCAACGCCTGGCCCTCGACGGAAAGCCGATCCGTCTATACGGCATCGCCGCCCCCGATTTGCGGCAAAATTGCGCCTGGCCCGGCAAGACGATCCCTTGTGGGGAAATAGCCAAAACGGCGATGATGGATTTGGTCGCAGGCGCCCGGAAAATCGTCTGCCGGGAGAAAACGGGCATTCCGCACCCGGAAACCCTGGCTATTTGCTTTGCCGACGGGTTCGACATTGGCGCGAACATGGTTCACACCGGCTGGGCGCTTGCCGAACCAAAGATGCCTTCCGATTACGCGTCGATCGAGGCGGCGGCTCGCAATAAAAACCGCGGCCTCTGGAAGGGCGATTTTGTGCGCCCCTGGGCGTGGCGCCCCGATGACAAGAGCGGCGGCCCTTAAGGCGCGCCCGCCTTCGCCCCTTTTTTTCCATGCTTCTTTTTACGGCTGTATTTCGTCTTGTCCGCCACGATTTTCGTGCGAAAGCGCTTGGCGGCAAGCTTCTTGGCTACAGGGTTGCGGCGTCGCGTGACCGGCATAAAAAGTCCTAGCAAAGCCTTCGTTCCGACCCCAATTATAGCCTGGGACCCGCACCAGGAAAGCCGGGGCATAAGCCCTTCAAGGAAGGGGGCGCATCGGCTATTCTGGGCCTTCCTTTGAAAGGCCGCCTGTTCAATTGGGAGCTACAAACATGCCGATCGCCACCTTGAAAAACCGATTGCTTTTCCCCGTTCTGGGCCTTGCCCTCTGCTTTGCTGCAGGCACGGCGCAGGCCGAGCCCCCCTCGCCCGATGCCGCCGCCGCCGAAGCCAAAGCGGAAGAGCTTTGCTTCGACCCCAATGTCGGTCGGCCGGTGCCCTGCACGTCGATGCACTCCGAGGAAGCAAAGCCCGACATTCCGAATTTCATGACACCCCATGAAGGGCCGCGCTCGGAATCCAAGGCCCAATAAAAAACAACCGAAATGTCGAACCCCGGATTCCCAAGGGAGGAAACGATGCCACGCTACATCATGATGGGAACCCATCGTGCCGATTGGATCGGCCGCCAGCCGGAACGCTCGGCCCGCGTCGCCGAACAAATTGCAA
>JAJFGH010000171.1 GCA_021776275.1 Alphaproteobacteria bacterium
CAAGACGCCGCTGGCGCCCATGCCGCCGCTCCCCGAGCGGGGAGGCAACAAGCGCATTTCCTTGCAATTGCGTGGGGCCGCCCTGGCGACGCTGATGGCAACCGGCACACGAACCGGCCTCTTCACGCCCTTTGGATCCGAAACCGGCCGCAAACTTGCCACTGCCGATTTTCCGGCACCGCCGGAAACGTTGGACCGGCTTTTCGACTTGCTTCTCCTGGAAGGCTGGATCGAGCGCAACGCGCAGCGCGTCGCCTTGACGGCGGAAGGGGTCGCAGCCATGGCGATGGCACCGCAATATTTTCACTCGGTGAGCTATCTGGCAACGCTGGCCGCCGTGCCGGAATTGATGCAGGGAGGCGCGCCGCCTGAGCTTGCGCGCGATGACGAGAACATGGAAGGGCATGTCGATCGCGAGATGGATGTGCGCTTCAGCGGCTTGGTCTTTGCGCGCAATTGCCGCGATCCTTTTTTCGAAGCGGCCCTGCCTCTCTTCGACGATCCGGATTTGTCCGCGCAGCCATGCGCCGTCGTCGATTGCGGCGCCGGCGACGGCACGCTGTTGCGCGAACTGTACCAAGCCATTGTCACGCGCACTCGGCGGGGCGCGCAATTGTCGCGCTACCCCCTAACGATGGTGGGCGTCGAATACAACCGCGTCGCCCAGGAGATCACGTCGGAAACGCTTCGGGACGCCGGCGTGCCGCATATAACCTTGGCCGGCGACATCGGCGAACCGGCGGCCTTGGCCGATGCGCTGGCGACGGCGGGACTGGAGCCTAAGAACGTTCTCCACGTCAGCAAGTCGGTGATCCACGACCGCGACTTTCGCGGCCGCGCAGACCCCATTGCCGATCCACTGTCCCAGGCGGTGTTCGTATCTCCCGATGGCGGCCTCATTCCCGCCGCGGCGCTGGAAGCGGATTTGCGCGCCTTGTTTGCCGCCTGGCGGCCCCATATTTCCCGCCACGGCATGATCGTCATCGAAGCCCATGTCGTCGCCCCCGAACTGGCGGCGGCACGGATCGGCGGCAACGTGTTGGCCTGCCTTGAAGCAACCCACGGCTTTTCCCGTCAATATTTGGTGGAGATCGACGTGCATCGGCGCGCCGCCCAACGCGCCGGACTTCGGCCATGCCATCAGCGCGACCTTGGCGCCGCTATGGTCGGCGCGCCCATCCTTTCGCTCGACCATTACCGGCCCGCCTGAAAGCGATCAGGCCGCCAAAAAATCGCCCAGCAACGGCGTCAATCCCGCCGTATCGTAAAGAAAACTGCCATGGCCGCCGGGACTGTCCAGGGCAACCTGGCGCACCGGCGCACCGATGGCTTCCAACGCGTCTGCAATTTCCGCCATTTCCTCGGCCGGGTAACGCCAATCATTGGCGTAGCTGACCAGCAATGTCGGCGAGCGGTAATCGCCAAAGACGTCGCTTAAGGATTCATGCCCACGCGTCATGTCGAAATAATCGACGGCCCGGGTCAGATAAAGCAGGCTGTTGGCGTCCATCCGCCCAGCCGCGTTTCGACCCACATTTTCCAGGAAAGCTTCGGCCTCGAATTCGGGTTCGAAACTATAAGCAGGCGCCTTGCCGGCAAGATGTTTCAAACCGAATTTCTGTTCATAGGTCGCCCGGTTCATCCAAAAGAGCGCCCCGAACTTCGCGGTCAGCCCCAAACCCGCATCGGGCGGCGGACCATCGTAATAGTCCCCGCCCCGCCAGTTCGGATCGCTTCGGATCGCGTCGCGCAAAACCGCCCAGAGCGCCAGATTATGTGCCGACGTGCGAGGCGTCGCCGTGATCACGACGGCGCGGCCAAGCCTATCCCCATGCCGCGCCATCCACTCCAAGGCCTGGAAGCCTCCAAAACACCCGCCGGTAATCGCATGAAAGCGGCGAATGCCAAGATGATCCGCCAAGCGCGCCTGGCTCGCCACGCTGTCGGCGATCGTTGCGATGGGAAATCGCATGCCATAGGGACGGCCGGTGCTGGGGTCGAGGGAAGCCGGACCGGAACTGCCGCCATAGCTGCCTAACGCGTTCGGACAGATGACGCACCAGCGGTCGGTATCCATGGCCTTGCCGGGCCCGATGACCGTATCCCACCAGCCCGGCCGCCCTTCCGGCCCGCTCTGGCCGGCGGCGTGCTGATCGGTGGTCAGCCCATGCAACACCAAAATTGCGTTGTCGCCCGCCGCGTTTAATTCGCCATAGCGCGCATAGGCGATCTCGAAAGGCTGCAGATCGCGCCCACATTCCAAATGCAAGGGCTCATCAAAAACGACGGTCTCGGTGTGAACGATCACGATGCCACCGAGATCAACGCATCCTCTTGGGGGTGGCGGAAAAAATATCCGCCCGGGAAATCGGCGAGCAACGGCAGCGGCGGCACCGGATCGCGCAGCGGAAGCGTCAGCACACGCCCATCCACTTCCAGTAAAAGGCGGCGCTCGACGAGTTCGGCAAGCGCCTCTTCCGTCTCGTTTTCAAAAACGCCATCGCGCGCCAGCTCGGCAAGCAAACGGGAACGCGGCGGCGTCTCCTCGCCCGCTTCCAAGAGACGTTTGGCGGTGCCAACAAGACGGTGCTTGGAAGCGACGGCGCAAGGCCGCGTGTCTTCAACCACCAACGCGTCCTCTTCTTCCCGCATGGTCAGGATCGGCACCGATCCGTCCCGCCACGCCCTTACCCAGTCGCGCATGGCATCCATGGCCGCCCCGAGACCCTGGCGTTCCGTGGCATTGGCATGCAGCAAGCTTCGGCCATGGTCATTCGTGCCTCTATCCTCAAAAAAATAAGCCTGATCTGCAAGTTCGGCTGGCGGCAACGGATAGACATAAGAGTAGAGCTCGCTTGGCGTGAGATCCAAATCGTAGCGCGCCGCTTCGTTGAAATAGGGGCTATAGCGATCAAAGCGCAAGGCGGCGATGCCTCCCGGCTGCAAATGGCTGAGCCATGGAATCCAGGCGGCCATTTCCCCATACCAGGCGTCGTCCTCCCCGGGAAACTCGGTCAGGAGCGACCAGGAAACGCGCAACCCATATTGCCGGCATAGCCGCAAAAGACGCACATTGTTCCATGCCGTCACGCCCTTTCGCATCAATTTGAGCACGTCGCTGTGCAGGCTTTCGATGCCAGGCTGAATCCAGTTGACGCCAGCGGCCACAAGCTGGCGAAGCTCGGCAGGCTTGAGATTGGCTTTCGTCTCATAAAACAAATTGAGTCCGCGTTTCGTATCAGCAAGGGTCGGCAGTAGAGTCTTGAGATAATTTGCATCGAGAATGTTGTCGACGGCTTCCAGATTGCGGATGCCATACCGGGCAACCAAAGCGTCGATCTCGTCCAGCACTTGCGCCTCCGGCTTTGCCCGGAAGGCCATGCCGCCGCCGTTCAAGCCGCAGAAGGTGCAATGCTGCTTCATCCCCCACCAGCAGCCGCGGGCCGTCTCGATCGGCAGGCCGGGACGAATATGCTTGCGGTAGAGCGAATCGGCATGGGCCTGGAAATAGTCGTCATAATCGGGCAACGGCACGCTTGACATATCCTGGGTCGTCGCACGGGGAAGCCCATCCCCGTTTGCGGCACGTGGATAGCCTTGTACGCGATGTGCCGGTCCGAAGGTGCCATGGGGCATATCCGCCGCCGGAAGATCGGCCCCATCGCGCAAGACGCCCCGGCAAAGCTTGGCGATGAAACCGTCCGCTTCGCCAGAGACGACGTAGTCCACCCAGGGAAACGCCCGATGGGTGGTCCGCCCCATGACGGTTTCGCAATTCGCGCCACCCAGCATGGTCACCACTTCCGGCGCGCGTTCCTTGATCCGGCGCAGAAGCGCCAAGGCTGCCACATGTTGCTGGAAAGTCGAGGTGGCGCCAACGATTGCCGGACGGGCGGCCAGCACCTTATCGGCCGCCCAATCGACGAAGTCTGGAATCTGTTTCCGCAATTCCATAAATCGCGCCGTCAACGCCTCGGCTTCGTGATCCTTGGTAAGCCCACGATTGCGCGCCATGAGCCGCTTGAGATAATGCGCATGATCCGTTTCAAAATCCGGAAAGGCAGCCCCGCTGAACAGCCAATCCGCAAGCAAATCTTCCGTGCGCACCTTTTCAAACAATCGGTGCGTCTCCATCCCGACAAAATCGAGAAACAGCAAGTTGGGATAAAAGGCTTTGGCGCGAAGGCCATCTTGGGAAAGCGCCGCCTTTAATTGGCCAAGCGCAATCGAGGGCCGTTGCACGGCCGCATATGGCATCGACACCAGCGCCACGTCGATCCCATCGACGGACGCCGCTGCCTGATCAGTCGCCAAGTCCAAAGAATTGATCCTTCACCCGGTTGCGGTAGGCCTCGGGGTCCTGATACTCGACCGGCAGGGCAAGCACCTTGGCAGTTAACCCCCCGGTGGAGGCATATAAATCGGCGGCAGCCAACACCGCTTCGCGCTCGGCCTTTTCAATGGCGGTCATGGCATTCAGGTAATTTTCGCGAACGTCGAGAAATTCCCGCATGGTCGTGGAGCCGCGACGCAGCAGATAGGCCACGCCCTCCTCGGCCTTTCGGGATTCGACCAGCCTTTTCCGGTTAATGGCGGCGACCTGCTGCGCCGATGTGAACTGCTCCCAAGCGCTGTTCACCTGATTCGCGACGGTAAGTTCCACCGCCTTCAAGGTCATGCGCGCGCTTGACAGGTTCTGCTTTGCCGCACGCACACGCGAATGATTGGCGCCGCCTTCGTAGAGCGGCATGGTCATGCGCACGCCATAGCTCCACGTATTCTCGCGGTCGATTTCGTCGTAGGCGCCTGTATTGCCGGTATAGCGGGACTTGTCCCTTTCGTGGGTATAGCTGTGAAAGAGGCTGACTTCGGGCAGTAAAACGCCGGTTAAGCGCCGCAACGTGGCTTCATTGGTACGAATGCGGCTCTCCGCCGCGCGAAGGGTTGGGTTCCTCGCCTTGGCAAGAGAAAGCGCCTCTTCGCGCGAGGCCGGCAGATTGGCAAATCCTGGCCAACGGTCCAACGTCTGGGGCGCCGCGTTTACGACCGCCTGAAAGCGGCTATGCGCCACGCCGCGCTGGCCAATGGTCTGGGCCAGCGCGGCCTCGGCCTGGGTCAACGAATCGCGGAGTTGGGCCAGGTCGATGGCAGTGCGCTGTTGGGTCGCGACCATCTCTATCAATTCTTTTTCTAGCTTGCGAAGGCCATTGACGTTTTTCCCGACAACGTCGACCAGGGTGCGATAAAGCACGACGTCGACATAGGCCATGACGACCTCTTTGAGGATTTGCTGTTCGGTAGCCATGTAGTCGGCTTCGGCCTTGGTAATCTCGGCGCGCGCCTCGCGGATAGCCGCCATGGTTTGGCCGCCGCGGTAGATCGGCAAGGTGACGTCATAGCCAAATTTTCGATCCGTCGCATCCGTCGTCGTCTTGTCGGTAGTGCTGCCGACACCGGCGGCTACTTCCCGGTCATGCTGCGTGATGTGCGAACGCCCCTCCTGGGCATTGAGGGTAATCGATGGCCGCCAGAAATTCGATTTTGCCTGGGGAAGCTGCTCGACGGTAGCGCGCAAATTGGCCCGGGCGGCAGCCAGACGCGGATTGCGCTCATAGGCCCAGGCAAGCGTTGCCTCAAGGCTTTGCCCAAACGCCTCGAAACCGGGCAACCCAGCAAGGGAAGCCGATACCATCAGTAAAATGAAGCTATTGCGCCATCGGATAGTCATATTGCTTTAAATCCATTTGCCAACGCACTCTTGGCGATGGCCGGTGCATGCCGCGAAGCCTACATCTCCAAACGCTGCGTTGACAAGACGCGAAGTAAAGCAACGCAAGGAGAACATTCTGAAACCTCACGCAATTGTAATGTTTTTTTGAATCGCCAACGGCTGCCCTGCAAGCTAGGCTCAAGACGAAATAGCTGGTCTTGAATAGATGCACCGCTCGGAAACGACGGTGTAAAGAACGCGTAAAAATAACCCAGGAGAAAAACCATGAGCCAAGCCGATGTGGAACGTTTTGTCGCCGATTTGAAGGCAAACCCGGATTTGTTGGCCGAAGTTAAAGAAGGCGCCGGCGGCGTTGCCTCGATCGTCGAGATTGCCAAGGGCAAGGGCTATGACATCACCCTTGAGGAAGCAAAAGCCTATATTCAGGCACAGGCAGGGTCGGAGCTGAGCGACGAGCAGCTCGACGCCGTCGCCGGCGGCAAGGGTCATCATCATCACCACCACCACCATGGCAGTTCGACGGTAACACAGGTCCAGACCGTACAAACGGCCGAGACCGTGACCACAGCGGTAGAAGGCGCTGAAGTGGCTGTTGTTGTCGTCGCCGTCGTAACCTAACTCACACCAAAACATCAACGCTTAGGAGAGGCATTATGAGCCAAGCCGACGTGGAACGTTTTGTTGCCGATTTGGAGGCAAACCCGGACCTTCTTGCCGAAATCACAAAAAACGCAGGCGGCATTGCATCCATCGTCGAAATCGCCAAAGGCAAAGGCTATGACGTCACCTTGGATGAGGCGAAGGCCTACATTCAGGCCCAGGCAAAGGCAGAGCTGAGCGACGAGCAACTCGATGCCATCGCCGGCGGCAAGGGAGACAACAGGGCGACCCACGCCATCGGCCCTACGGTGACGGAAGTGGGCGTTGTGATGGTTGTCACCGTTAACGATGGCGGTGGTGGAGGGGGCAATCCACCCCCCGCATCCGTTATCGCCACCGTGTGTTAGTGCCTGAAATTCTTAGAACAAAAAAAACGCCATGAGCCAGACAATCGATACCTATCGTTCCATTTTCGATTCGCGGAGCGCGGAAGAGCTTCACCAGATCGCCCATATCAAGCGATTCATGGAGCGCCTCGTCGCCGACCCGCAATTTCGCGACAAGCTGCGTGAAAATGCGGGAAACATGGACGGCCTCAAACAAATTGCCGAAGAATATGGCCTTGATGTTGACCCGGGAGCGATGCTGCCTTTGTTCCATCGCCAATATCTGAAATACCGCTACACCGACGACGAGGAAAAATGGCCGCTTTCAAAGCTGTGGTCCGGTTATATGAAAGAGATGCTTGCCCATCGCGAAGATCTCCGCGATGCCGGCGATGCAACGGATGCCAACCCGGCTTTCAACATCTGGCGGCAGCGGCAGATTGCCCGCTCGATGAGCGAGCTTGGCGCCTCCGGCCCCAACATCACCCATCCCCTGGTTGCTTATGAGCTTTCGAAAGGATGCTCGATGGGGTGCTGGTTCTGCGGCATTGCGGCTGAGAAGTTCGAGGGGCATTTGCCCTACACGCCCGAATCTGCGGCTCTTTGGCGCGGCGTGCTGGAGACCATGACCGAATTGTTCGGGGCGGCGGCCCAAACCGGGTTCTGTTATTGGGCGACGGACCCGAT
>JAJFGH010000172.1 GCA_021776275.1 Alphaproteobacteria bacterium
GCTCGGCAAGATGCTTCCGGAATATTACCAGCTTCGCGGCTGGACCAAAGACGGACAACCGTCGAACGACACGCTGAAGCGGCTTAGCATCTAACCCGCCATCCAGGTGGAAAATCGCCGGAATCTCAGGGAAGGTGCGCATCCGCGCCTTCCCTGATTCTTTTTCGGTCCAAGAAATACCAGCCGTAAAAGGGGAAGAAGAAAAATGAAACATGTCGTTGTTGGCGCCGGTCCGGCCGGCGTGATCGCTTCCAGCAATTTGCGCAAACTTTGCCCGGAAGACGAAATCCTTCTGATCGGCGGCGAGCCGGAGCCTCCCTATTCGCGGATGGCCATCCCCTATTACCTGATCGGCAACATCAAGGAAGAGGGAACCCATCTCAAAACCGACGCGGCCTATTACAAGCAACACCGCATCGCCTATCGGCAAGGGCGGCTTGCGAAGATTGATCCGAAGAAAAAGACCCTGCATCTGGAAAACGGCGAAACCCTTGCTTACGACAAGCTGCTGCTGGCAACGGGGGCCTATCCGACGCGGCCGCCGGTTCCCGGCATCAACGATGCGGACATTACCGGTTGCTGGACGCTGGAGGACGCGCGCCGGATCGAAAAAAACTGCAAGAAGGGCGTAAAAGTCCTGCAGATGGGCGCCGGGTTTATCGGCTGCATCATCATGGAAGCCATCGCGGAAACGGGCGTGGACCTTACGATCGTCGAGATGGGCGACCGCATGGTCCCGCGCATGATGAACGAAACCTGCGGTGGCCTGATCAAGCGGTGGTGCGAAAAGAAGGGGATCGACGTCCACACCTCGACCCAGGTCGTCAGCATCGAGAAGCGAAAAGACAAGAAGCCCGCTTACCTTGTCAAAACGAAGGACGGCAAAACCTTGGAGGCGGATATGATCATCGCCTCAACCGGCGTCGCCCCTGCCCTCGATTACCTCGAAGGCTGCGGAATCGAGACAAACAGCGGCATTTTAATCAACGCGCATATGCAGACGAACGTTACCGATATCTATGCCGCCGGCGATTGCGCCGAGGGGCGCGATTTTTCGACCGGCGGCTATGAAGTGCAAGCCATTCAGCCGACGGCAACGGAACATGGCCGTATCGCCGCGCAAAACATGGCGGGCATTGCAGCCGCCCACCCGGGCTCGTTGAACATGAACGTATTGGATACGCTTGGGTTGATTGCCAGCTCCTTCGGGCTGTGGATGGGCGCCGAAGGCGGCGAACATGCCGAGCTTCTGGACGAAGACAATTTCCGCTATCTGCGTCTTGAATTCAAAGACGACGTTCTGGTCGGCGCCCAGGCCTTAGGCCTAACCCAGCATGTCGGCGTGCTGCGGGGGCTTATTCAGACGCAAACCCATCTCGGTCCCTGGAAGGACAAGCTGATCAAAGACCCCACCCTTATCATGTCCGCATATCTTGCAACGGCCCAGGCACAAGCATGAAAATTACCGTAAAATTCTACAGTACCCTTAGCAAGTTCCTACCTGAAAACGCGAAAAGCAATGTCGGCGAAATAACGGTTGCGGACGGCGCTTCCGTCAAAGACGTCGTCGACACCCTTGGCATTGCCGCCAACATGATCCATCTGACGCTGGTCAACGGCGTCTATGTCGCGCCCAGCGACCTTGGCGGACAGCCCTTAAAAGAGGGGGATACGCTTGCCATGTGGCCCCCGCTTGCGGGCGGGTAATGGCGAAGGCGCCAAATGGCGAAAGGCCGCACCGCACACTCGAACTTGCCTATAGCCACAACGAGCTGCTTCGCGCTTTTCCGAAAATTTTTGAATCCCTCGCCACCCAGATTCAGGGAACAACCATCACCCTGACGGAAGGGGAAAAGAAGGTCGTCGTCACCCTCGGCGAGGAACGCGAACGCCGTCTCGGCGCCGAGTTCAAACTGCCGGAAACCCGGATTGACTTCGTCTTTCACGGCTATAGCGAGGAAGAGGCGGACGCCATCTTCAAGACGTTTATCGTCCGCACCCGGCGCGGCGGCGGCTAACCGCCGGTCACGCTCATATGGCGGCGGACGCCCGGCACCGCGTTGCGCCGTTCAATCACGAAATCATGCCCTTCCGGCTTCCGCCCGATCGCTTCGTGGATCGCCTGCAGCAGCGGTTCGTCGCCCTCGCTTGCCCGCACCGGCGCGCGAAGATCGGCCTGATCGTCCTGACCAAGGCACATGTAAAGCTTGCCGGTGCAGGTCAGCCGCACCCGGTTGCACGATTCGCAGAAATTGTGAGAGAGCGGCGTAATAAAGCCGACCCGGCCACCGGTTTCCGCGACGGTGACATAGCGCGCAGGGCCGCCGCTTCGGTGGTCGTTGTCCCGAAGGGTCCAGCGTCCTTCCAGGCGCCGCCGCACTTCCGTCAGGGACAGGTATTGATCCATCCGATCGTCTTCGATCTCGCCCATCGGCATGGTTTCAATCAGCGTCCAATCAAAGCCCTCGTCCCCGCACCAGGCGAGCATTCCGTCGAATTCGTCCTCGTTGACCCCTTTCAGGGCAACGGTGTTGATTTTTACCTTCAGCCCGGCCGCCTTGGCCGCGCGAATGCCCTCAAACACGGTTTCGATCTTTCCCCAACGCGTGATTGCACGGAACCGTTCCGCATCCAGCGTATCCAGCGAAACGTTGATCCGGCGAACGCCGGCCTTGCGAAGCGTTTCTGCATGTTTCGCAAGATGGTTGCCGTTCGTCGTCAACGTGAGCTCGTCGAGGGCGCCCGTTTCCAGGTGACGGCCAAGATTTTGAAACAGGGTTAGAACGTCGCGGCGCACAAGCGGCTCGCCGCCGGTGATACGGATCTTGCGAACGCCCAGGGAAACAAACGCGCTGCAGACGCGATCCAGTTCTTCCAGGCTCAGCAATTCGCGCTTGGGCAGAAAGGCCATGTCTTCCGACATGCAATAGACGCAGCGCAGGTCGCACCGGTCCGTCACGGAAACCCGCAAATAGGTGACGGCGCGCCCAAAGGGATCGAGCATTGATATCCGCTCCTCGTTTCAAAGCGGCGGGCCTGCAAAGGAGTTTGGGAAGCCGCCGCCTAGACGCCTAGCTTACCATGTCAGGCGGCCTGCGATAAAGGCCGCTGCCTCCGGGCTTTCCGGCCCGGAAAAGAAGCTGGCCGCCGCTTTCCGCTCGACCAGGCGGCCGTCGCAAAGGAAGAGAATTTCGTCGCCAAGCCGCCGCGCCTGACCAAGATCGTGGGTCGTCATCACGATTTTCGTGCCGCTTGCTTGAATTTCAAGGATGACCTCCTCGACCGCAAGGCTTGCCGCCGGGTCGAGATTGGCCGTCGGCTCGTCCAGAAAAAGCACCTGCGGGCGAAGCACCCAGGCCCGGGCAAGGGCCAGGCGCTGCTGCTCGCCACCGGAAAGAACGCGCGCCGGTAATTTTGCCTTCGCGGCGAGGCCGGTGCGATCCAGCACTTCCTCGACGCGGCGGCGGCGCTCCGCACGTCCAACGCCTCGGCACGCCAAGGCGTAAGTCAGATTTCCCATTGCCGAACGGCGCAGCATTACCGGGCGCTGAAAGACCATCGCCTGATCGCGCCGTGCTTCCGTCTGCCCGCACCAATCGATCCGCCCCCTGGTCGGCTTCAACAACCCATGGCAAAGGCGAAGCAGTAAACTTTTTCCGGCGCCATTGGGGCCAAGAATAAGCGTGCGGCCCGTCGCCTGAATTTCCGCGGTAATCCCCTTCAGCAACGCCTGCCCGCCCGCCTCGTAAACGAGGCCCGTCAGCACAAGCGGAAAAATAGGCTGGCTCATCCTGCGCTCCTGCGTGCCGCTTCGACGCTTGCCACGTGAATCGCACCGTTGATCAACAGCGAGAGCGCCAGCAAGATGATGCCAAGGCCGAGGGCAAGCGTCAGATTGCCCTTGCTGGTTTCCAGCGCGATTGTCGTCGTCATGACGCGGGTGACGTGGTTGATGTTGCCGCCGACGATCATGACGGCGCCAACTTCGGCCATCGCCCGGCCAAGCCCCGCCAATACCACCGACAACACCCGGAAACGCCCATCCCAAAGCAGCGTGCCGATCGCCCGGCCGCGGCCAATGCCGAGCGAAAGCAAAAGCTCGTCATATTCTTCCCAGAGATCGATGACCACCTGGCGCGTTAAGGCGGCAATGATGGGCATTACCAGCAACACCTGGGCGAAGATCATCGCCGCCGGCGTAAATAAAAGTTCCAGAACCCCAAGGGGGCCGGCGCGCGAAATCAGCAGATAGACGACCAGTCCGACGACAACGGGCGGCAAGCCCATCATCGCGTTCAGGATGATTGTTAGAAGGCCCGCGCCCGGAAACCGGAAGAGCGCAACGGCCGCGCCCAAGGGAAGCCCGATCAGGGCGGCGATGCCAACGGCCGTCAGACTTACCTTTAAGGAGAGGCCCACAATCTCGACGAGGTCGGCATCGAGGGCACCGATCATCTCGAAGGCAAGGGCAAAGGCGGTTGCAAAATCGTCCAAGGGTTTTCTCGCGTTCCGGTCACAGCCAGGCCGCCAAAAACCTACTTCCCTTTCCGGCGCGTGGAAAGGGCCTCCGGAAACGGTGACGCCAAAGGCGCAATTCGCTACAACCAAAAAATGCTCCGCATCGAAGCCCTGCAGACAAGGCACCTGGCCGCGATCGACGCCGAAATCGCCGATGGCGAATGCGTCGCCGTCATAGGGCCAAGCGGCGCGGGAAAGACCCTGTTTCTGCGCGCCATCGCCGATCTGGACCCAAATGAGGGCCGGGTTACCCTGGACGGCCGCGCCCGGGAAAGCCTGCCGGCCCCGGAATGGCGGCGAAAAATCTGTTATTTGCCGCCGGATTCCGGCTGGTGGGCGGAGCGCGTCGCCGCGCATTTTCCGGACGCGGAGGCGGCCCGCGCCCTCTTCCCGCGCCTGGCCCTGCCGGAGGCGGCGCTGGATTGGGAGGTCGCGCGCCTTTCCACCGGCGAACGCCAGCGCCTGGCCCTGGCCCGGGCGCTTTTGCTGAGGCCCAGGGCGCTGCTTCTGGATGAGCCGACATCCGGGCTGGATGCGGCAAGCATGGCGGCGGTGGAACGCGTGCTGATGGAGATGCTGGCAGAGGGCGGCACGATTTTGCTCGTCACCCACGACCTTGCGCAAGGAAAGCGCCTGGCAAAACGCTGCCTTCCTTTCAAACAGGGCCGCCTTGAAAGCGAGGGAACATGGCCCCGGACATGATCCCCCTAAGCTATGGCGACCTTGCGCTCGCATCGCTTCTCGTGCTGCTGAACGCGGCGCTTTCCTTTGGCCTGCGCTTGCGCCTCGAAGGCCAGCTGCTGATTGCGGCGGTGCGCATGGTCGTGCAGCTCGGCCTGGTCGGCCTCGTCCTGAAAGCGCTTTTTACAACCGTCTCGCCCCTTCTCACGGGCATCACCGCCCTGGCCATGGTGCTGTTCGCCGGCCGCGAAGTGTTTGCCCGCCAGGAAAAGCGCCTCGGCGGCTGGTGGACCTATGGGCTTGGCACGGCCAGTATGCTGATGGCGGCCATGCTGGTTACGGTGCTTGCCCTCACCACCCAGATTCAACCGGACCCTTGGTACCATCCGCGCTTTGCCATTCCGATCCTTGGGATGATCCTCGGCAACACGATGACCGGCATCGCCCTTGGCCTAAACACCCTTACGACGACGATTTCCCGCGAGCGCGTCGCCATCGAAGCCCGGTTGGCGCTGGGCCATCCATGGCGCGACGCTTTCGGCAACGTCATCCGCGAAGCGATGCGAAGCGGCCTGATCCCGATCGTCAACGCCATGGCGGCAACCGGCCTGGTTTCGCTGCCGGGCATGATGACGGGGCAAATTCTTGCCGGCGCCGAACCGATGCACGCGATTCAATACCAATTGCTGATCATGTTCCTGATTGCCGGCGGCACCGGCCTCGGCGTTTTCATGGCGGTCCTGGTCGGCGCTTACCGGCTGACGGATTCCCGCCACCGCCTCCGCCTCGACCGCCTGCACAGCAGCCACTGAGGGCGCCATTGGCCGTTCCATGCCCCTTGCGCAAGCCCGCAGCCCCCGCCTAAAGTGGGCCCCCTCGCGGGTGTAGCTCAATGGTAGAGCTCCTGCTTCCCAAGCAGGTGACGAGGGTTCGATTCCCTTCACCCGCTCCATCCTTATTCAGAATGTCGTATAATCCGCGCCGAACCATTCAAGACCGGGCACGCCCGCTGAAGGCAAAGGCTGCATGCATATTTTAGTCATCGAAGACGACCGTGAAATGGCGGCCTATCTCACGAAGGGCCTGAAAGAACACGGCTATACGGTCGATCACGCCGCGGATGGCCGCGAAGGCCTCTTTCTTGCGGCAACCGGCGATTTCGATCTTCTGATCATCGACCGCATGCTGCCCCATACGGATGGCCTTTCCATCGTCAAGCTATTGCGTGAACAGGGCATAAAAAGCCGCATCCTTCTTCTAAGCGCGTTGAGCCAGGTGGACGACCGCGTAAGCGGCCTGAAAGCCGGGGCCGACGATTACCTCGCCAAGCCTTACGCCTTTTCCGAACTGCTGGCCCGCATCGAAGTCTTGCTGCGGCGAAAGGATTCGGAAGGCGAACAAAGCCGGCTTCGCGTTGGAAATCTGGAAATGGATTTAATCGCCCGAACGGTAGCGCGGGCGGGCAAGCCCATCGAGCTGAAGCCGCGCGAGTTTCGTCTGCTTGAATATTTGATGCGCCATCCCGGTCAGGTTGTCACCCGGACGATGCTACTGGAGGGGGTCTGGGATTACCATTTCGACCCCCAGACGAACGTCATCGACGCACAAGTAAGCCGGCTGCGTCAAAAAATTGACAAGGGCTTTGACAAACCGCTGATCCACACGATCCGTGGTGCAGGATATTCGCTTCGTGCAGCTGATTAGACTCTTCCGGACTTCGACATTCCGAATGGCGGTTCTTTACATGACCGTCTTCGTGGTTTCGGTCGTTGCCCTTCTCGGCTTCATTTATTACGCCACGATTGAGCTGATCGACCGCGAAACGAACAACGTGATCGATGCCGAAACGAAAGGGGTGGTTGAACAATATAGCCTCTTCGGCCTGCGCGGAATTGCCGGGGTCATCCAGCACCGGGCCGCAAATCTGAAGGAACCGGGCGCCATCTACCTGCTCGCCAATTCCAATTACGAGCCGATCACCGGCAATTTAAGCGCCTGGCCGGCCGATGCCGAGGACACCCCCCTTGGCCAGACAGAGGAAGGCCAATGGGTGCATTTCCGCATCAGCCAGGGCGAGGGCGATGAAAAAATCTCCCGCCAGATGCGGGCGCGAATCATTGGCCTGCCGAACGGCTATTACGCCCTGATCGGCCGGGACATCGGCGAACGCGAACGCTTTCGCCAGGTGATGCAGGCGGCCCTGGCCTGGTCGGTCGTGATCATGGCGATGCTTGCCTTTCTTGGCGGCCTGCTGCTCAGCCGCCAATTGCTGCGCCGTGTCGATACCATCGCCAGAACCAGCCGCCAGATCATCGACGGCGATCTGACCCAGCGCGTCGCGGTGCGTGGGACCGGCGACGAGTTTGACCGACTCTCTTCGAATTTGAACGAGATGCTCGACCAGATCGAGCGCCTGCTGGTCGGCATGCGGGCGGTAACGGACAGCGTCGCCCATGATCTGGGCGCGCCGCTTACCCGACTGAAAAGCCGGATCGAGATGACACTTCGCGGCACGCCCGACATCAAAACCTATCAGGCCACCTTAAGAAGCGCGATCAACGAGACGGATCATATTCGCGCGACGTTCGATTCGCTGATCGACATCGCGCGCGCCGAAGTAGGCGCAAAGGGGTTTGAGATGAAGCCCCTGAATCTGACCGAGCTTGCCGAAGATTTGCTTGAACTGTACGAGCCGGTGGCAAACGACCGTCGGCTTCGAATCGAATCCTCCCTCGCCGAAACCGCCCCCGTTCTGGCCAACCGCCAGACCCTCGCCCAGGCATTATCGAATTTGATCGACAACGCCATCAAATACACGCCCGCCGATGGGGCCATACATCTTGACGTAACGGCGACGCCCGAGCAGGTCCGCTTCACCATCGAGGACACCGGGCCCGGCATTCCGGCGGCCGAACGCGAACACGTGCTGCAACGCTTCGTCCGGCTGGAGAAAACGGCAGAGACCCCGGGCACCGGCCTGGGCCTTAGCCTTGTCGCCGCCGTCGCGAAGCTGCACCGGGCCAAGCTTGCGCTGAACGACAACGCCCCTGGCCTTCGGGTAAGCCTTACATTTCAGCGGTGCCTGGAAGACGAATAGAACCCCAAAAATAAAGGCGGCCCGTGAGGGAGTTCACGGGCCGCCGTTCCGAGCTTTTGTTCTTCGACCCCACGGCCGGTCTAAAGGGGGACCGAAGCCTGGGCCCGGAAACCTCCGCGGACAATGTCCTGCGGCGGGCTGCACATCGAAAGCGCTTAGGGACTCGCTTCGATGTAAAGAGCTGCGTTTGAGGATCTGCTCTACGCTAGGTTTTAAGGGAGCCGACCTTGCCGACGAATGATGGCAGCATGAAATTTTTGTAATGTTCGGAAACCGCAGAAAACTGCCTTTTTTTTTGCAGTTTTGCCTAGCCATCCCGCCCGCGGCCGCCAAAAAAGACCGATGGAAACCGGGGGGCGTCGTCGCCCCCGAGGTCGAGCCGAAGGGAGAGAAATTCCAGCATGTCCTTCCGGGTGACGAGGCCAAGCAGGCGATCGCCCTCGGCCACGCAAAGCCGCCCATTGCCGGTCTCGTTCATATGCGCTAGGGCGGCGATGGCGTCCATCTCCGGGGGAACGGCCGTCGCCTTTGAAAGCGGGCTCAAAATATCGCCGACCCGGGTCATGCCCCACGCCGCCCGGTCGATCCCTTTGACTTCGCGAAGCCCGATGGAACCAAGCAGCCGCCCTCCTTCGACGACCGGAAACATCTTGTAATAGTGGCGGTAGAAATATTCCTCGACGAGCTCGGCAATGGTCAAAGACGGCAGGACGGTAACCGGGTCCGATTTCATGACCGTTGCGACCGGAATTCCGGCAAGCGATTGGCGAACGACCACCTGCTGATAGGAAGCGTTTGCCGCAAAGCGCACGAAAAGACCAAGCAGGAACCACCACAGACCGCCGACGAAATTGCCGCTGACAAAAGCGACGATGCCGAGAACCATCAGCACCAGGCCAAAAAAGCTGCCGGTGCCGGAGGCGATTCGCGTTGCCCATCGGAAATCGCGCTTCCATCCCCAAAGCAAGGCGCGCAACATCCGCCCTCCGTCCAACGGAAAGGCCGGCACAAGATTGAAAATCGCCAACACGCCGTTAATCCAGAAGAGATAGGTAAAGACGCCTAGAACGGCCGCCGGCCAGCCAAGCCGCTCGCCGCCGGCGCTGACAAGGAAGAAGGCGCTCGCCAAAATAAAACTGGCAATGGGCCCGGCAATCGCCATCCGAAATTCGGCCTTCGGGCTGGTGGGTTCCGCCTCCATTTCGGCAACCCCGCCAAAGACGAAAAGCGTAATCCCCCGAATGGGCATGTCGTAGCGGCGCGAAACCAGCGAATGGGAAAGCTCGTGAAAGATGATCGAGAAGAAAAGGCCCAACGCGCCGACAATGGCCATCGCCCAATAGGTCGTTTGCCCCAAATCGGGCACGAAGGTCGGAAAGAAACCGACGGCCAGCGTCCAGGTGATCAGGATCGCCAGGATCAGCCAGCTCCAATCCACCCCGACGCGAAATCCAAAAAGACGGAATAGCGTGATCTGCCTGCCGAACATGGGCGATCCCTTTCCCTTCCAAATTCCAGCCTATCCCAAAGCGCCCGCTTGACCGAAGGCCTTTAGAGCTTCTTCCCGAAACCGCCGCCACCAGGCGTTTCAATGACGATGGCGTCGCCCGGAGCCACCTTCACCGCAACCGTTCCAGGCAATTTTTCGACGCGGCCATCTTTCCGCTCGATCCGGTTCGCGCCCGGCTTACCATCGCCGCCCCCGGCAAGGCCATGGGGCGCGATTTTCCGCCGGCCGGAAAGGATCGCCGCCATCATCGCCTCGCGAAAACGAATGCGGCGGACAATGCCATCGCCACCGCGCCGGCGTCCGTCGCCGCCACTGCCTTCCCGGATTGCGAAGGTCTCGACGAAGACGGGGTAGCGCCATTCGAGAACCTCCGGGTCCGTTAAGCGGGAATTCGTCATATGGGTATGCACGGCGGAAGCGCCATCGAAATCCGGGCCCGCCCCGGCGCCACCGGCGATCGTTTCGTAATATTGCCGGTCGGCATCGCCGAAGGTGAAATTGTTCATCGTTCCTTGAGAAGCCGCCAGCATCCCCAGCGCGCCGTAAAGCGCATCCGCGATGCATTGGGACGTTTCCACATTGCCGGCAACGACGGCGGCCGGATAACGTGGGTTCAGCATGGAGCCTTCCGGAATCACGATGTCGAGGGGCTTCAGGCAACCGGCGTTCAAGGGAATGTCTTCGGAAACGAGGGTGCGAAAGACATAAAGCACCGCGGCCCGGGCCACGGCTTTCGGCGCGTTCAGATTGTTCGGCCGCTCTGCCGACGTGCCGGCAAAGTCAATGCGCGCCTGGCGCTTCTTTCGATCAACCGTCACCGCAACGACGACCCGGCTTCCATCGTCCATCTCGCAAACGAAACGGCCGCCTTCCAGCTCCGCCAATACGCGGCGGATCGCTTCTTCGGCATTGGCCTGAACATGCCCCATATATGCCCGGACGACATCGCGGCCAAAATGGCGGACAAGCTTTTGCACTTCCTGGACGCCCTTTGCATTCGCCGCCACTTGCGCGCGCAGGTCGCGAAGGTTCTGATCGGGGTTGCGAGCCGGATAAGGTCCGCGGCCAAGGGCTGCGCGCAATTCCACTTCGCAAAACCGGCCCTTGTGCACAAGACGAAGGTTGTCGAGAAGCACTCCTTCTTCTTCGATCCGGCAACTCGTCGGCGGCATCGAGCCCGGCGTCTTGCCGCCGATGTCCGCGTGATGGCCGCGGGCGGCGACGTAGAAAAGCGGAGCGCTTTCATCGCCATCGAAAACCGGCGTCACCACGGTGATGTCCGGCAAATGCGTGCCCCCATTGTAGGGCGCGTTCGAAACGAAGACGTCGCCGACGCTCATGTCTCCTGCAAAAGTTTCGCGCACGGCCCGCACGCTTTCGCCCATGGAACCCAAATGCACAGGGATATGGGGGGCGTTCGCAATCAGCCCGCCCGCGCCGTCGAAAAGGGCGCAGGAAAAATCAAGCCGCTCCTTGATGTTCACGGAATGGGACGTCTTGGCCAGGGTCTCGCCCATTTGTTCGGCGATCGACATGAAAAGATTGTTGAAGATTTCAAGCAGGATCGGGTCGGCCTCCGTCCCCACCCTGGCGCGGGCAAAAAGCGCTTGGCTCCGCCGAAGCCGCAGGCTGCCTTCGGATAGAACGTCCAGGGTCCAGCCGGGTTCCACCACCACTGTCCCATGTTCTTCCAACACGATGGCCGGCCCCGCCAGGCAATGGCCCGGACGAAGGGCGTCGCGGCGAAAGACCGGCGTTTCGCGCAAGCCCCCGTCAAGATGGACGGGGATCTCCCTTTCCGGGGAGAGGGGCTCGCCCTTCGCCGCCTTGGCAAGGAAAGCGGTATCCAGCGCCTCCATTTTGCCGATCGCTTCGACGCTCACCGCCTCGAGAAGAAGCTTTTTCTCCGGGTCCGTAAACCC
>JAJFGH010000173.1 GCA_021776275.1 Alphaproteobacteria bacterium
GGCGACCAACGCCTTTGCCGCCTCGACAAGGGCGCCCAAAGGAACGCTGCGGCTGTTTCCCCGGCCATAGGGAATGATGCAAAAGGTGCAGCGATGGTCGCAGCCATTTTGCACCTGGAGAAAGGCGCGGGCACGGTCTTCGAAACCCTGAAGAAGATGATTTGCCGTCTCGCGTACGGAAAAAATATCGTTGACGTCGACGCGCGCGGTCGCGTCGGCCCCATAGCTTTCGGGCCGCAGCTTCTCGGCATTGCCCAGCACGCCATCGACCTCTTCCATGTCCGCATAGGCCTCGGGCGAAATTTGCGCGGCGCAACCGGTGACAACGATCCGTGCGTCGGGGCGTTGCCGGCGCAAGCGCCGAATGGCTTGACGCGCCTGACGCTCGGCCTCCGCCGTGACGGCGCAGGTGTTGACATAGACCGTGTTTTCCTCGCCGGCGGCGCGGGCATGGGTCTTGATGACTTCCGACTCATAGGCGTTCAGCCGGCAGCCGAAGGTGAGAACGTCCGGCGCCTTCATGCCCCTGCCTCCGCGTCGAACAGCGCGAAAGGAATTTCGCCGGTGAAACTTCGGACCGCCGGTCCGGAAAGCAGCACATGGCCGTCTTCGCGCAGGCACACATCGAGGCTGCCGCCATCCTGCACAACTTCCGCCGGACTTTGCAAAAGCCCGCGGCGGTTCGCCGCAACGACGGCGGCACACGCACCGCTGCCGCACGCGGACGTCAAACCGGCGCCGCGCTCCCAAACGCGCAGGCGCAGCCGGTTTTCACTCAGCACTTGCGCCACGCCGATATTCGCCCGCTCGGGAAAAAGCGGGTCGCGTTCGAGAACGGGGCCAATGTCGCCAAGCGGCACCGCGTCCACATCTTCGACGAAGAAAACCGCATGGGGGTTGCCCATGCTAACGGCGGCGCCATCTTGAAGCGCGCCATGGCGCAAGCCGAGATGCAGCGTATCGACGGCCTCCCTTAAGGGGATCGCCTGCCAATCCGTTTGCGCGACGCCCATGTCGACCGAGATGCGTTCGCCTTCCCGGGTCGCTTCCAGCAGGCCCGCCTGGGTGGCAAGGGTCACGCGCGCCAAACCCTGTTCGTCCATCAACAACAGCGCCACGCAACGGGCCGCGTTGCCGCAGGCCGCAACCTCGCCGCCATCGGCGTTGCGGATGCGCATGCGCGCCGTCGCGTGCGGCGCGGCTTCGATCAAGATGACCTGATCGCAGCCGACGCCGGTGTGGCGCGCGGCAATGGCGCGGGCCGCCTCGGCCCGGAAGGCCTGGGCCGGGAAACCCGGCGCGCGGCCGTCCAGCACGACGAAGTCGTTGCCGGCGCCTTGCATCTTTTGAAACGAAATTCCGTTCATGCCCGCTTATATGGCCGAAGCGCTTGGAAAGTCTATCCGTTTCCGGCAAGGCCGGCCTTGGTCAGGGAGCGGAAAAAGGCCGCCATGTGAAAGCCCGCCTGGACCGGGCCATTGGGCCGGGCCACCGGACAGGCGCGCCGGGCCAGGCACCCCCCCTCCAGACAGGCCTTGCCGGCGGGTTTCGTCAAATGCGCCCCACAAGCGGGCACGTCATAGGCGTCCCCCGAAAAAGCCCCAACCGGACAGGCGGTGAGGCAGGGCTTCGTTTCGCAAGCCTCGCACGGGCTTAAGGCCGCGACCCGCGGCGGCAGGGGCAGGGCCTCGGCAAAGGCAAGGGCGCCCCGATAGGCATGCCAAAGGCCATATTCGGGGTGAATCATCAGGCCGATTGGCGAGGGCGCCACCGCCTCCGCCCGCACTGCCCAGCGGGTAAAAGGGTGCGAGCCATCGCCGAAGGGAAAGAAAAGCTCGGCCCCGAGCGCCGCGGCAATGGGCCCAAGCACCCGCTCTGTCCAGCGGTCGAGAGGGTTTGCCTGGCCGTCGTCGGCCTCCGGCGAAGCGGGAAAAACCTCCCACAGCGCCGCCCCGGCATTGCCCACCAAAATTAGGGTTTTCGCCGTCCTGCCGTCCCGAAGGGCAGGCACGCCATCCGCCGGTTCGGGCCGAAAGCCGCCCCGGGGGATCAGGCCCAGAGGCGCGAGCCGGGCGCCGATTTCCGCATAGACTTCCACCATCGCCCCATCTTAAGCGCCTGCCGGACGGCCTGCGAATCCTTTGAAAGCCTTGACATTTTGCCGGCCCGCCGCCAGCATGCCGCCTCTTCTTACCCATTGGGTCCTTTCACTCTCGAGGGGGTCCGCCAGTCCGCGAGTTTCGCGCACTGGCGCGTTTTGCGTTGTAGCGACACGAGGAAGTGCATGTTTGAAAGTCTCTCGGGCCGGCTTGGGGACGTTTTTGAACGCCTGAAGAAGCGCGGCGCGCTTTCCGCCTCGGACATAAAGGCGGCGCTTCGGGAAATTCGGGTCGCGCTTTTGGAAGCGGACGTCGCCCTTCCCGTCGTCAAGGACTTCCTCGCCAAAATCGAGGCGGCGGCCTCCGGCGAAGAGATTACCCGCGCCGTCGCCCCTGGCCAGATGGTCGTGAAAATCGTTCACGACGCGCTGGTCGAAATGCTGGGCGCCGAAGCGCAAGCCCTGAACTTCAACGCGGAACCGCCGCTTGCCATGCTGGTGGTCGGGCTCCAGGGCTCGGGCAAAACGACCACCGTCGCCAAACTCGCCCGCCGCCTCGCCGAAAAAGACAAGAAGAAGGTCTTGATGTGTTCCCTCGACGTCTATCGGCCCGCCGCCCAGGAACAGCTCGTCGTTCTCGGCAAGCAGGCGGACATCGCCGTCTTGCCGCCGATCGAGAACGAAGCGCCCCTTGCGATCGCCAAGCGCGCCATGGAAAACGCGCGCAAGGAAGGGTTCGACCTGGTGCTGCTCGACACCGCCGGCCGTTTGCAAATTGACGACGCCATGATGGACGAAGCCGAAGCCGTTCGCGACGCGGTGTCGCCCATCGAGACCCTGCTCGTCGCCGACGCCATGACCGGGCAGGACGCCCTCAACGTGGCGGAGACGTTTCATGGGCGCATCGGCCTCACCGGCATCGTGCTGACGCGTCTCGATGGCGATGCGCGCGGCGGCGCAGCGCTTTCCATGCGGGCGGCGACCGGTTGCCCGATCAAATTTGTCGGCGTCGGCGAAAAGCTCGATCAGCTGGAAGAATTTTACCCGGACCGCATCGCCGGGCGCATCCTCGGCATGGGAGACATCGTCAGCCTTGTCGAAAAGGCGCAGGCCGTTGCCGATGAAGAAGACGTCGAACGCCTAACCGCAAAGCTTGAAAAAGGCCGCTTCGATCTCGACGACATGGCGCAGCAGTTTCGCCAGCTTCGCAAGATGGGCGGACTGGGCGAATTGGTTTCCCATCTGCCGGGCCTCAACAAAATGCAGAAGAACTTGGCGTCGGCAAAAATCGACGAAAACCTCCTTCGGCGTCAGGAAGCCATCATCCAGTCGATGACGCGCGCCGAACGGCGCAACCCGAAAATCCTTCACGCCTCGCGCAAGCAGCGCGTCGCGCAAGGGTCCGGTACGGATGTGCGCGACATAAACCGCCTGCTGAAACAATTCCGCGACATGCAGACGATGATGAAACGAATGAAGAAGATGGAGAAGATGGGGCTTGGCAAACCCGGCGGCCCGCTTCCCCTCGACCCCTTGCATCCACGCAACTCCTAAAGGAAAGAAAGCAGCCCATGAGTGTCAAAATTCGCATGTCCCGCGGCGGCGCCAAGAAGCGCCCCTTTTACCGCATCGTTGTGACGGACTCGCGCAACCCCCGCGATGGCCGTTTTATCGAGAAGGTCGGCTCCTACAATCCGATGGTGGCGAAAGACCATCCCGAGCGCATCAAGCTTGATTCCGAACGGATCACCCATTGGCTGTCCGTTGGCGCCAAGCCGAGCGACCGCGTCGCCCGCTTTTTAGGCGAGGCCGGCCTGGCGCCGATGCCGGCGCAGCGGAACAACCCGCAAAAGGCGATCCCCCGGAAGGACCGCAAGCAGGCGGGCGAAGCGGCCCCGGCGAAAGCGGCGGCCCCGACCGAGGCAGCGCCTGCCGAGGCAGCCCCGGCCCCCGCCGAGGAAGCGCCTGCCGAGGCAGCGCCGGCGGAAGACGCCAAGGAAGAAACGGCGTCCTGACGGACGCCTTATCGGAGATGCCCGCCATGGCCCGCCCGGAACCCCAGGAAACCCGCGTCAGCGTCGGCGTCATCGTCGGCGCCCATGGCGTGAAGGGGGTGCTGCGCGTGCGCAGCTTCACGGAAAATCCGGAGGATTTGATGGCCTATGGGCCACTTACGGATGAAACGGGCGAGCGCGTCTTCGATCTTTCCATCGAAGGCCGGGTAAAACGCGACCTTCTGGCGCGCCTGGCCGGCGTTGCCGAGCGCGACGGCGCCAACGCGCTGAAAGGCACGCTGCTGTACGTGTCGCGCGCGGCGCTGCCGGAAACGGACGAGGACGAATATTACCACGGCGACCTCATCGGGCTTCGCGTCGAAGACCAAAGCGGCGCGAACCTTGGCCGCGTGCGCGGCGTCCACAATTTCGGCGCCGGCGACATTCTTGAGATGGGGACCGAAAGCGGCAAAACGTCGATGGTGCCGTTCACGCGCCTGGCCGTGCCCGAAATCGACCTCAAGGCGGGCCGGGTGGTGGTCGATCTTGAGGCGGGCGGCCTCGCCGACGCGCCGGAGGCGCAGGGCTAGCCATGGCGAAAGCGGCACCCTTGTGGCAGGCGAAGGTTTTTACCCTCTACCCGGAGATGTTTCCGGGCGCGCTGGACCTTTCCTTGCCGGGAAAGGCACGCAGAGCGGGGATTTGGGGCCTCGAAGTGGTGGACATTCGCCATTTTGCGCGCGATAAACACCGCACCGTCGACGACACGCCCTTTGGCGGCGGCGCCGGCATGGTGCTCCGCCCCGACGTCATCGATGCGGCCCTCGAGGCGGAAGCGAACCCGCAAGCGCCGGTTCTTTATCTCTCCCCGCGGGGTCGACCGCTGGACCAGCCTTGCGTCCGCCGCCTCGCCTCGGAGAAAGAAGTAACGTTGCTTTGCGGGCATTTCGAAGGCGTAGACGAACGCGTGCTGGAAGCGTGGAACATGGAAGAAATCAGCCTCGGCGATTTCGTCCTCTCCGGTGGCGAACCGGCGGCAAGCGCGCTGATTGACGCCTGCGTGCGCCTTTTGCCGGGGGTGATTGGAAGCCAGGACGCCCTGGTGGAGGAAAGTTTCGAAGGCGGGTTGCTCGAATACCCGCATTACACCCGGCCGCAAAATTGGAAAGGCCGGGAGGTGCCGGAAGTTTTGCTTTCCGGACATCACGGGAAAATCCGCGATTGGCGATTGGCCATGGCGGAAGAAATTACACGGAAACGACGTCCGGACCTGTGGGCCCGCTACGTCCGGGAAAAGCCTGAAGGGGAATGACCATGAACATCATCGAAGAGCTCGAAAAAGACGCGATCGAAAAACGAACTGCCGAGCGCCCCGTTCCGGACTTCGGACCTGGCGACACGGTTCGCGTCAACGTGAAGGTCGTCGAAGGCTCGCGCGAGCGTATCCAGGCCTTCGAGGGCGTGTGCATCGCCCGCGCCAGCCGCGGCATCAACTCGTCCTTCACGGTGCGCAAGATTTCCTATGGCGAGGGCGTCGAGCGCCTGTTCCCGCTCTATTCCGCGCGCATCGCCGGCATCGAGGTCGTGCGTTACGGCGCCGTCCGCCGGGCCAAGCTTTATTATTTGCGCGAACGTTCCGGCCGCAGCGCACGCATTACCGAAGACGCGGCGCGGCGCGTGGCCGCCCAGGAACAGGCGCGCGCCGCCGCTCCGAAGAAGACGAAAGCGGCGAAGGGAAAGGCCTCCGCCGGTGGAAAAAAGCCGGCCGGGGAAACCAAATAGGACGATGGCGCGACCAAGGACGTTATTCGACAAAATCTGGCAATCCCATTTGGTGGACGTTGCCGAGGACGGCACGAGCCTTCTCTACATCGACCGGCACCTCGTGCATGAGGTAACCAGCCCGCAAGCCTTCGAGGGCCTGCGCGCCGCCGGCCGCACCGTGCGTTGCCCCAAGGCAACCCTTGCCGTCGCCGACCACAACGTGCCGACGACGGATCGCGCCGCCGGGATCACGAACCCGGAATCGCGCCTGCAAGTCGAAACCCTTGAGAAAAACTGCGCGGAATTCGGAGTCCCTTATTTTTCGATGGCGGACATCCGCCAGGGAATCGTCCACGTCATCGGACCGGAGCAGGGCTTTACCCAACCCGGCATGACGATCGTCTGCGGCGACAGCCACACGGCGACCCATGGCGCGTTCGGCGCCCTTGCCTTCGGCATCGGCACGTCCGAGGTCGAGCACGTGCTGGCCACCCAGACGCTTATTCAAAAACCGGCCAAGAACATGCGCATCACGGTAGAGGGGCGGCCCGGCCCTGAAATCACGGCGAAAGACATCGCCCTGGCCATCATCGGAAAAATCGGCACCGCCGGCGGCACCGGCCACGTCATCGAATATGCCGGCGACGCCGTCCGGGAACTGACCATGGAAGGGCGGATGACCCTTTGCAACATGACGATCGAGGCCGGCGCGCGCGCGGGCCTCATCGCGCCCGACGAAACGACCTTCGCCTATCTGAAGGGCCGCACCCTTGCGCCGAAGGGCGTGCTTTGGGAACAGGCCGTCGCCGCGTGGAAGACACTGCCTTCCGATGCGCAGGCGCGCTACGACACGGAAATCGTCCTCGACGCCGCTCTGATCGCCCCCCAGGTGACCTGGGGAACCAGCCCTCAAGACGTCGCCCCCATCACCGGCCACGTCCCGGACCCGGCCGACACGAACGACCCGGACCGCCGCCGCGCCATGGAACGCGCGCTCGACTATATGGGGCTGAAGGCGGGCATGGCGCTCAAAGACATCGTCATCGACCATGTCTTCATCGGCTCTTGCACGAACGGACGGATTGAAGACCTGCGCGCCGCCGCCGCCGTCGTGAAAGGAAAGAAAATTGCCGCCAACGTCTCGGCGCTGGTTGTCCCCGGCTCGGGCCTGGTAAAGCAGGCGGCCGAGGCGGAAGGTCTCGACCGGGTTTTCGTCGAGGCAGGCTTTGAGTGGCGCGAGCCGGGCTGTTCGATGTGCCTGGCGATGAACGCCGACAAGCTGAAGCCCGGCGAACGTTGCGCGTCGACCTCGAACCGCAATTTCGAGGGCCGGCAAGGACGGGGCGGGCGCACCCATTTGATGAGCCCGGCGATGGCCGCCGCGGCGGCGCTGGCCGGCCATTTGGCCGATATCCGCGAGACCGCTTGAGGGATTCGACGCGATGGAAAAATTTAAAAATTTCGAGGGCGTAGCCGCGCCGCTGCCGATCCTCAATGTCGATACCGACATGATCATCCCGAAGCAGTTCCTGAAAACGATTCAGCGCACCGGCCTTGGAAAGAATCTTTTCTTCGAAATGCGCTACGCCCAGGACGAAACCGAAAACCCCGATTTTGTTCTAAACCGGGAACCGTGGACCCATGCGTCCATTTTGGTGGCGGGCGACAATTTTGGCTGCGGGTCCAGCCGCGAACATGCCGTCTGGGCAATCCGCGATTTCGGCATTCGCTGCATCATCGCGCCGGCCTTCGCCGACATCTTTCATAGCAACTGCTTCAAGAACGGCATTTTGCCGATCCGGCTGCCCCAGGCGGACGTGGAAGTTTTGATGCAGGACGCCGGGCGCGGCGAGGCGGGCAAGCTTGCCATCGACCTCGATGGGCAAACCGTCACCCGCGCCGATGGCAGCGCCTTCGCTTTCGAGATCGACCCCTTCCTCAAGCACTGCTTGCTGGAAGGCCTCGACGACATCGCGCTGACGCTGCAAAAAGAAGCGAAGATCACCGCCTTCGAAGCAACCCGGCGCGAAACGCAAGCCTGGCTTGGGGCCGAACCCCTGTAACCCACCAACCATTAGACGGAAACGATGGCACAAATCGGAAAGCTGCTTCTTTTACCGGGCGACGGCATTGGGCCTGAAGTCATGGCGCAAGTCCGCCGCCTGATCGATTGGCTGGCAACGCACAGGGACGTGCAATTCGCCATCGAAGAAGGCTTGATCGGCGGCAGCGCCTATGACGATTGCGGCGCGCCGCTTTCGGACGCGACGATGGCAAGCGCCATGGCGGCGGACGCCGTCCTGCTCGGCGCCGTCGGCGGCCCGAAATGGGACGCGCTTCCCTTCGACAAAAAACCGGAGCGGGGCCTGCTTCGTATCCGGAAAGAGATGGGCCTGTTTGCCAATCTGCGCCCGGCGATCGTCTTCGACGCCCTTGCCGATGCGTCCTCCTTGAAACGCGACCGCGTCGAAGGCCTCGACATCCTGATCGTCCGCGAACTTACCGGCGGTATTTATTTCGGCGAGCCCAAAGGCATCGAGGACATCGGCGGCGGCCAGCGGCGCGGCGTCAACACCCAGGTCTATACGACCGAAGAAATTGTCCGCGTCGGCCGCGTGGCTTTCGAACTTGCCAAAAAACGCGGCAGGCGCGTCTGCTCGGTCGAGAAAAGCAACGTGATGGAAAGCGGCCTGCTGTGGCGGGAAGAAATCACGAAACTGCATGGGGCCGAATATGCGGACATGGAACTTGCGCACATGTACGCGGACAATTGCGCCATGCAATTGGTGCGCGCGCCAAAACAGTTCGACGTCATCGTGACGGACAATCTTTTCGGCGACATGCTGTCGGACGAGGCGGCGATGCTGACCGGGTCCCTGGGCATGCTGCCCTCCGCCTCCCTTGGCCAGGCGGATGCCGGGGGCCGCAAGGCCCTGTACGAACCCGTCCACGGCAGCGCACCCGACATCGCCGGCCAGGGCATCGCCAACCCCCTTGCGACGGTCCTAAGCTTTGCCATGCTGCTGCGCTATTCCTTCGACCGGCAGGCGGAAGCCGACGCCATCGAGGCGGCGGTCCGCGACGTCCTCGACGGGGGCATGCGCACCGCCGATATCTTGCAGCCGGGCATGGCGAAAGTGTCGACCTCCGTCATGGGAGACGCCCTGCTGCGCGCCCTCGACAAAGGCATCGCCTGAAGCCCGCTTGAAAAAAAGGGGTGGGCCGCGTATCTAACTCCCCACCCTTGACCCAACGAATTTGGACCGACCCATGGGATATCGCATCGCCGTCGTCGGCGCGACCGGCGCCGTTGGCCATGAAATGCTGCAAATCCTTGCCGAGCGCGCGTTTCCCGCCGACGAGGTGGTCGCCCTTGCCTCCAGCGCCTCAAAGGGCCGCGAGGTGTCTTTCGGCGAAAATGCGCAGCTGAAGGTCCAGGCGCTCGACACCTTCGATTTCACCGGCATCGACCTTGCCCTTTTCTCGCCCGGCGCCGCCGTTTCGGCAAAATACGCGCCCAAGGCCGCGGCGGCTGGGGCCATCGTCATCGACAACACGTCCCAGTTCCGGATGGAGCCGGACGTGCCCCTGATCGTGCCGGAGGTCAACCCCGAGGCGATTGCGGGTTATCGCGCCCGCGGCATCATCGCCAATCCAAACTGCTCGACCATTCAGATGGTGCTGGCGCTGAAGCCGCTGCACGATTTGGCGAAAATTCGCCGGATCGTCGTTGCCACCTATCAATCCGTTTCCGGCGCCGGGCGCGGGGCGATGGACGAGCTTTTCAACCAAACGCGGGCCATCTTCGTCAACGGCCCGGTCGAAAAAGAAGAGTTCCCGAAGCAGATCGCCTTCAACGTGATCCCGCAAATCGACGTCTTTCTCGACAACGGCGACACGAAGGAAGAGCAGAAGATGGCGGCCGAGACCCAGAAAATTCTGGACCCCGCCATTCAGCTGACGGCCACCTGCGTGCGCGTGCCCGTCTTTATCGGCCATGCGGAAGCCGTGAACGTCGCGTTTGAAAAGCCGATCACCGTGGACGCCGCCCGCGCCGCCATGAAGGCCTTCCCCGGTGTCGGCGTCGTCGATTACCGGACGGAAGAAGGCTATGTGACGCCCCAGGAATGCGCCGGCGAGGACAGGGTCTTCGTCTCGCGCGTGCGCGCGGATAGCACCGTCGAGCACGGCCTCAACCTTTGGGTCGTCGCCGACAATCTGCGCAAAGGGGCGGCCCTGAACGCGGTCCAGATCGCCGAAACCTTGGTCAGGGAGCATCTCGGCTAGGCGCTTAAGCGCGTGGCCGATGCCGCTTGCCTCGCCCCAAGCCTTTTCGGTAGTCTCGGCCGCCTCCCGACGTCAGACCGAGGTTCCCCATGTCCGAAACCGCGCCTATAACCGCCCGCCCGCGCCGCAGCGTCCTTTACATGCCGGGGTCGAACGCCCGCGCCCTTGAAAAGGCCCGCAGCCTGCCCGCCGACGGCCTGATTCTCGACCTCGAGGACGCCGTGGCGCCGGACGCGAAGGAAGAAGGCCGCAAGCTGGTCGTGGCAGCCCTCAAAGAGGGCGGCTATGGCAAGCGCGAGCTTTTGCTTCGGGTCAATGGCGCCGATACGCCCTGGGGCGAGGCCGACCTCGTTGCCGCCGCGACCAGCGGCGCCCATGGCGTACTGCTGCCGAAAATCAGTAACGCCGCAGAGGTGCACGCCGCGCAAGCCACCCTGGAAGCCAATGGCGCGCCGGACGGCCTGGCCATCTGGTGCATGATGGAAACGCCTGCCGGCATCCTCCATGCCGAAGAAATTGCCGCCGCCAGCCCCCGGCTTGGCGGCTTTGTCATGGGCACGTCCGACCTTACGAAGGATTTGCAGGCGGCCCACACGCCGCTGCGGCTGCCGATGCTGACCAGCCTTGGCCTTTGCCTGCTGGCCGCCCGCGCGCATGGCCTGGCGATCGTCGATGGCGTCTATCTCGACCTTGGCGACGCAGACGGCTTTGCCGCCGCCTGCCAACAGGGCGCCGAACTTGGCTTCGATGGCAAGACGCTGATCCACCCGAAACAGATCGGCGCCGCCAACACGACCTTCGCGCCCTCGGAAGAAGAACTCGCCTTCTCCCACAAGATCATCGAAGCCCACAAGGCGGCCGCGGCCGAAGGAAAGGGCGTGGTGGTCGTCGATGGCAAGCTGATTGAAAACCTGCATGTGCAAAACGCGGAGCGCATCGTGCAAATGGCAACGGCCATTGTTGAAATGGAGAAGGAAGCAGCCTCGTGACGAAAACGAATGCGGGAAATTTTTTCGAAGATTTCGAAATCGGCCAGGAGATCGTTCACGCAACCCCCAGAACCGTTACCTCCGGGGACGTTGCCCTGTACACGGCGCTTTACGGATCGCGCTTCGCCGTCCAATCGTCGGACCAGTTTGCCCGCAGCGTCGGCTATCGCCGCGCGCCGATTGACGATCTGCTCGTCTTTCATGTCGTCTTCGGCAAGACCGTGCCGGACATCTCGCTCAACGCAATTGCCAATCTGGGCTATGCGAATTGCCGTTTCAGCGTACCGGCTTTTTCCGACGACACGCTTTCGACCCGCTCCACGATCATCGGCAAGAAAGAAAATTCGAACGGCAAGACGGGCGTCGTCTATGTCCGTTCAAAAGGCATCAACCAGCGCGGCCAGACGGTGCTGGAATTTATCCGCTGGGTTATGATTCCAAAACGCGACCCCGCGTCGCCCACGGTGGAACCCACCGTCCCGGACCTGCCTGAAAAAGTGACCCTGACCCAGCTGACCTTGCCGGCGGAAATCAAGTTCAACCTTTACGACAACGCGCTTGCCGGCTCCGCGTTCCGTTTCGACGACTACGCCGTCGGCGAAAAAATCGACCATGTCGACGGCATGACCATCGAAGAGGCCGAGCACGCCCTTGCGACGCGGCTGTATCAGAACACGGCCCGGGTCCATTTCAATCAGCACACGGAAAGCAAGGGGCGTTTCGGACGCCGCATCGTCTATGGCGGCCATATCATCAGCCTCGCCCGCAGCCTGAGCTTCAATGGCCTCGGCAACGCCTTCCGCATCGCCGCCATCAATGGCGGCAGCCATGTCGCCCCCTGTTTTGCCGGCGACACGGTCTATGCCTGGACGGAAGTCCTGGAAAAAGAGCCGATCAAGGGTTGGGACAGCCTGGGCGCGCTTCGGCTGCGAACCGTCGCCACCAAGGACCGCCCCTGCGCCGATTTCCCCTATAAGGGCGCGGACGGAAAATACGACCCGTCGGTCATTCTCGACCTGGATTACACCGTCTTGCTGCCGCGCTAACCCGCGGAAAGGCCTGTCTTTCCAAAAGTTGACTTCCGCCGAGACGGCAGGCTACATCTTGCAACGCTGCGCAACCACGCAATCGCCCTGATTTTCCACGAGGCACCGGACACCCCATGGGGAAACGCCCGCTTTCACCCCATCTGCAGATTTACCGGCCGCAAATCACGTCGGTTCTCTCGATTCTGCACCGTTTTACCGGCATTGCGCTGGCGCTTGGCACGCTCCACCTGGTTTTTTGGATCCTGGCCGCCGCCCAAGGGCCGGAGGCCTTTGCGGCCGTTCAGGCCTTTAGCGATTCCTGGGTCGGACAATTGTTGATGCTCGGCTGGACGGCGGCGCTTTTCTATCATTTGGCGAACGGCGTGCGCCACCTGGTGTGGGATGCGGGCTTTGGCTTCGCGCCCAGCCAGGTTTCGATCAGCGGCGGCATTACGTTGATCGTTGCGGCAACGCTGACGCTGCTGGCCTGGCTGATCGGCACCGGGCAACTCGGGATGAGCCTATGAGCATGCGCTCGCCCTTGGGCCGGGTGCGCGGCCTTGGTTCCGCCAAGGAAGGCACCGGCCATTGGTGGGCCCAGCGCGTCACGGCCATCGCGCTCATCCCCCTGACCCTTTGGTTCGCAGCCGGGCTTCTCTCCGTCATCGGGGCCGAGCACGGCGCCGCGATCGCCTGGATCGGATCGCCGGTAACGGCGGTGCTGCTCGTTCTCTTGCTGGCGACGGGATTTTACCACGCCCAGCTCGGCCTTCAGGTCGTGCTGGAAGACTATGTGCATCACGAAGGGGCAAAAATCGCCGCCCTCCTTTGCGTCAAATTCGCCTGCCTCCTTCTCGGGGCAGCCGCCGTCTTCGGCGTTCTCAAGATTGCGTTTCAGGGCTAGAAAAATGGCTGCCTACGACATCATCGACCACACCTATGACGCCGTCGTCGTTGGCGCCGGCGGCGCCGGCCTGCGCGCCACCCTCGGCATGACGGCGGCCGGCCTCAAGACGGCGTGCGTCTCGAAGGTCTATCCGACGCGCAGCCACACCGTCGCCGCCCAGGGCGGCATCGGTGCCGCCCTTGGCAACATCATGGAAGACGACTGGCGCTTCCACATGTACGACACCGTCAAGGGATCGGACTGGCTGGGCGATCAGGACGCGATCGAATATATGTGCCGCAACGCGATTCCGGCCGTGCTGGAACTGGAACATTTCGGCGTGCCCTTCTCGCGCACGCCCGAAGGCAAAATCTATCAGCGGCCTTTTGGCGGCCATACGCTCAATTTCGGCGAGAAGATGGCGCACCGGGCCTGCGCCGCCGCCGACCGCACCGGCCATGCCATTCTGCACACGCTTTATCAGCAAAGCCTCAAGCACAAGGCCGAGTTCTACAACGAATATTTTGCCCTTGGCCTCATCCACGACGCAGACGGCACCTGCCGCGGCCTGCTTGCCTGGTGCCTCGACGACGGCAAAATCCATCGCTTCCGCGCCCACGTCACCGTGTTGGCGACGGGGGGCTATGGCCGCGCCTTTTTCTCCTGCACATCGGCCCACACCTGCACCGGCGACGGCAATGCCATGGCCGCGCAAAGCGGCCTGCCGCTCCAGGACATGGAATTCGTCCAGTTCCACCCGACCGGCATCTATGGCGCCGGCTGCCTGATTACGGAAGGCGCGCGCGGCGAAGGCGGCTACCTCACCAACGCCGAGGGCGAGCGCTTCATGGAACGCTATGCGCCGACGGCGAAGGATTTGGCGTCGCGCGACGTTGTCAGCCGTTCGATGACGGTCGAAATTCGCGAAGGACGCGGCATCGGCGAAGAAAACGATCACATCAATCTTCATCTCGAACATCTGGACGCGGCGCTGCTGCAAGAACGCCTGCCCGGCATTTCGGAGACGGCAAAAGTATTTGCCGGCGTGGACGTCACGAAGGAACCGATCCCGGTTCTGCCGACGGTGCATTACAACATGGGCGGCGTGCCGACCAATTATCACGGCGAAGTGTTGCGGCCGACGAAAGAAAA
>JAJFGH010000174.1 GCA_021776275.1 Alphaproteobacteria bacterium
ACCCTTACCAGCGGAAACCCGCCGGCGGTTTGCTTTCTGTGGCACTTTCCCTGGGGTTGCCCCCGCCGGGCGTTACCCGGCACCGTGCTTCCGTGGAGCCCGGACTTTCCTCTCCGCTTGCGCGGAGCGGCCATCCGGCCATCTGGCGCTTCTTTAGCTAGGCCTTGGGGGAAGGCCGGTCAAGGCTTTGGTCCAGGAGGGCGCGGAGCCGGGCAAGGGTCTCTTGGTCGGCCTCGCCATCGATGCGGGTGGGGCGAAAATGCCGCTGAAAGGCTTCGAGGACCCGCTTCGTGGCTGCGTCGGCGATGCCGGAGGGGGGGAGGGCATAGCCGAAACGGCCAAGCATGGCCTGGATTTCACTAATGGCCGCCGGCGGGCCGGCTTCCGTTTGGCCCGGCCAAAGGCCGATGCCGGCGCGGGCCAGGCGCTGCCAGTCGAAAAGCTCGCCCGGGTCTGTCTTGCGGTCCGGCGCGATGTCGGAATGGCCAAGCACGCGCGCGGGCGCAATCGGGTGACGGGCGAGGATCTCTCGCAGCAGCGCTTCCAGCGCCACCATCTGGGCTTCGGGAAAGGGGCGGTAGCCGAATTCATGGCCCGGATTGACCAGCTCGACGCCGATCGAACGGTCGTTCAAATCGCGCGCTCCCTGCCAACATGCCTCGCCGGCATGCCAGGCGCGCATGCCTTCCGGCACCAGGGCATAAATTTGGCCCGCCTCGTCGATCATGTAATGGGCGCTGACTTTGGCGCGCGGGTCGCAAAGCCGCTCGAGGGCCGCTTCGGCCGTCTTCATGCCGGTGTAATGCAGGACAAGCGTATCGATGGCGGCACGGTCCGGCCGGGGTTCGTGGTTCGGGGAAGGGTGCTCCAGGACCGTGACACCCATTTTTAGACTCCGGTTTCGATATCCAGCGGGCGGCGCAGCACGATGATGGCGACACCGGCAAGCGTCATCAGGCCGCCGGCAAAAATGATCCAACTCAACGCGTCGCCCAATACCAGCATGCTCGCCGCGACGCCAAAGACCGGCATGAGCAACGTATAGGGCACGACCTGATTGACCGTGTACCACCTTAGCAAACGGTACCACAACGCGAAGGTGATGGCGGTGATGACGATGGCCATGTAAAGCACCGATCCCCAGGCCGTCCAGCTGGCCGTCTGCATGGCCGCGACCTGATCCGTTTCCAGAAGAAAAGAGATGGCAAAAAGCTGCGGCGCTGAAAGAATGGCGACCCAGCCATTGATCATGTTGCCATCCGTAAGCCGCATGCGCTTGACCATGATGTTGGACGTCGACCAGAAAAAGATACCGATCAGAATGAACAAGGCCGGCAGAAACTCCGCCCGCACCTTTGGCTCGACGGTGATGAGCGCGATGCCGGCGAAGGCGATGGCAAGGCCGATACCGCGCCGCCAGCCAAGGCGTTCGCCACAGAACGGCACGGCCAGCAGGGAAGTGAACGGCACCTGCATCATAACCAGCAGCGTGGTCAGCGACGCGTCGATGCTTTTCATGCCGGTAAAGACGAAACAATAATGCAGCGTTCCCATCATCAGCGACAGCAACAGCAATTGAGGGATGTGGCCGCGGGGGCTTTTCAGGAAAGGCAACAACACCACCGCGACGACGCAGGCGCGTAGCGCGGTAAGAAAAATCGGCGGGATCTGGGTAACGCCGATCTTACTGGCAACCGGGGCAAGCCCCCATGCGGCCATGATGGCAAGCACAAGAAAGACGTGTTTTGTTTGCATTGCCTATACGCGCCCGCGCATTTTTTCGATTTGGGCGTGGGCGTCGTTGATGCGCGCCATTTTTTCATTGGCGATGTCGATGAATTCCTGGGGCATGCCCTGGGCGATCAGCCGGTCGGGATGATTTTCACGGATAAGGTCGCGATAGGCTTTCTTCAGCGCTTTGTCGGAGACATCGGGCGCGACGCCCAACACTTCGTAAGGGTCGGCGATGCCTTCGCCAAGATGGGCGGCGGCAATGCGTTCGAAGGTTTTCCCGTCGAACCCGAAAATTTTTGCGACCTCTTTCAGGTAAGCGATTTCCTCCGGGCTAACCCGGCCATCGGCGCGGGCGATGTGGAAAAGCCCGCCGAGAAGGTCTTCGAGGACGGTACGGTGATGGGCGAACAGAACGGCGACCTGATGGGCATATGGCTCGAACCCGGCCGTTTCTTGCCGCGCCCGGTTGAACAGCACGCCCACCTCCGCCTCGGCGGATTTCGGCACCCGAAAAATTTGCTTAAAGGCGCGGATTTCGTCTTGCGTGACGACGCCGTCCGCCTTCGCCATCTTGGCGGCCAGCACGATGACGGCGGTCGTAAAGGCGGCCTGGCGGGTGGCGGTCGTGTCTTGGCCCTGGGCGCGCGTATCCGCCTTCGACCGGTCATAGGCGTGGCCTGCGATCGCACCGAGAATGGCGCCAAGCGGTCCGCCAAGGGCCAGCCCTGCCGCCCCTCCGACCAATTTTCCCCAGATTCCCATAGAAGCCGTCTTTAAAAAGCGTGGGGACGGACCATAAACGGAATTGCCATTTGGCGCCAGCCGTCCCGCGCCATTCCCTTGGTTCGCCGGGCCGCTAGCCGCTAAGCTTTGACCGGTATGCAGGAAGAAAAACCATCGACGCCGGGCCGCTGGCAGTTCTGGATCGACCGGGGCGGCACGTTCACGGATTTCGTTGCGCGCAATCCGCAAGGTGCGTTGCAGACCCATAAGCTGCTTTCCGAAAATCCGGAGCGTTATGACGACGCCGCACTGCAGGGGATACGCGATCTGCTCTGCCTTTCCGGGGGCGACGCCATTCCGGCTGAAAAAATCGAAGCCGTGAAAATGGGAACCACGGTGGCAACAAACGCCCTGCTGGAGCGAAAGGGCGAGCCAACGCTTCTCGTCATCACGAAAGGCTTTGGGGATGCGCTTCGGATTGCTTATCAGAACCGGCCGAACATCTTCGCGCGCCATATCCAATTGCCGGAACGGCTTTACGCAAGCGTTCTGGAAATTTCCGAGCGCGTAACG
The DNA here is from genome assembly GCA_021776275.1 of Alphaproteobacteria bacterium. GTDB lineage: Bacteria > Pseudomonadota > Alphaproteobacteria. The sequence goes on from JAJFGH010000174.1 coordinate 3,031, forward strand.
GCGGAGGGCGAAACGCGTTCGCCCCTGGATTTGGAGGCGGCGCGCACAGGCCTTGAAGCCGCCTTTCGGGAAGGCATCCGCGCGGCGGCAATCGTTTTCCTGCATGGCTACCGTTACCCGGAACATGAGAAGCGTGTCGCCGCGCTTGCAAAAGAAATCGGGTTTTCACAAATCTCCGTCTCCCATGAGGCAAGCCCGCTGATGAAACTCATAAGCCGCGGCGATACGACGGTCGTGGACGCTTATCTTTCGCCCATTCTGCGGCGCTACGTCGATCGGGTCGCCGCCGCCCTTGGCGAGGTGCCGCTTTTCTTTATGCAATCGAGCGGCGGCCTCACGGATGCCCGCTTTTTTCAGGGCAAGGACAGCATCCTTTCCGGCCCCGCCGGGGGCGTGGTCGGCGCCGTGCGGGTTGCGGCAGCGGCGGGCTACGATCGCCTGATCGGTTTCGACATGGGCGGCACGTCCACGGACGTTTTTCATTATGCCGGCGCCTATGAACGGAGTTTCGATTCGGAAATTGCCGGTGTGCATTTGCGCGCCCCGATGATGCGCATGCATACGGTAGCTGCGGGCGGGGGTTCGATTTGCCGTTTCGACGGGGCCCGCTTTCGCATTGGCCCGGAATCGGCGGGCGCCGATCCGGGGCCGGCATGCTACCGCCGGGGCGGGCCGCTGACGGTAACGGATTGCAACGTGCTTTTAGGAAAAATTCTTCCCGAAATCTTTCCACATATTTTTGGCGCCAGCGGCGATTTGCCCATCGATCGCGACATCGTTTTCGAAAAATTCAAAGGTCTTGCGCAAGCCATTCATCGTCAGACCGGAAAGAAGATGACGCCGCAGGCAATCGCCGAAGGCTTCTTGAAAGTCGCAGTCGAAAACATGGCGAACGCCATCAAAAAAATTTCCGTCGCACGCGGCTACGACGTCACGCGTTACCTGCTTTGCTGCTATGGCGGCGCCGCGGGACAGCATGCCTGCCTGGTCGCGGACGCGTTGGAGGTGGAAGAGGTGATGCTGCACCCATTGGGCGGGGTGCTTTCCGCCCTCGGCATGGGGCTTGCGAATTTGCGCGTGCTGCGCGAGCAGGCCGTCGAAGCGCCCTTCACGGCGGAGGCCATGGCGCCCTTGGAACGGCGTCTTGCCGATTTGCGCAAGGCGGCGGAGGCGGAAATTCGCGAACAGGGCGTCCCGGCTGCCCGGGTGACATCCATGCCCTTCGCCCATCTTCGTTATGAAG
>JAJFGH010000175.1 GCA_021776275.1 Alphaproteobacteria bacterium
TCGACGGCGGAATGGACAGCAGCGACGCGCGGGTGGCGATGATGATCGTTGGCAGGGTCATCAGCGCCAGCGTGATGCCGCCGACGAGAGGCGCGGAGCGCGGCAGGCCGCCGAAATTCAAAAAGACCGCCAACCCCAGCAAGCCGAAGACGATGGACGGCACGGCGGCCAAATTGTTGATGTTGACCTCGACCAGCCGGGCCCAGCGATTCTTCGTCGCGAATTCCTGCAGATAGACGCCGGTCATCAGACCGATCGGGAAGGCGAGCAGCAGCGTCACAAGCATCGTGTAGAAGGAGCCGACGACGGCGCCCCAGATGCCGGCGACTTCCGGCGTGCGGGAATCCGCCCGGGTAAAGAAGGCGGTGTTGAATTTTTTCTTCACGGCGCCTTCGGCGGCAAGCAAATCGACCCAGCCGATCTGCTTGTTGTTCAGGCGCCGCGCCGCCTCGGGCACGTCGCGCCGCATATAGCCTTTCATCAACATGTCGATGTCGCCGGAGGCCGTCAGCCACACGGTCTCGGTCGTGCCGATGCGCGCCGGGCTTTCCAGGACCTGGTCGCGCAATTCGAAGCGGGCCTGATCGCTGATCAGGGCAAAGAGGCGCCGCAAATTCTTGCGGCCTTCCACGTTCGGGAATTTTTCCATCAGGCTTTTGCGGATAAGGGCGCCGTAATCCGCCCGCCGGATCGCGGCCTCGCCCCCGCTTCCACCCGGGTCGAGGATGGCGGCCTCGTAAGCAACGTCCAGACGGACATGGGTCTGCAGAAGGGCGGTGTAGCCGCTTAGCAAGATGCTGCCGAGCAGAAAAACAAGAAAGGCGATCGCGGCAAAGACGGCGGCGATGCAGTAAAACCGAAACCGCTTTTCGCCCCGCGTGCGGCGCAGGCGCCGGCGGTTGCGGACGTCCGCTTCCGATTGGGTGGCAAGATCAGTCATATTTTTCTCGGTATTTTTCGACGACCCGGAGGGCGACGATGTTCAGGAAGAGCGTGATCACGAAAAGGGCGAGGCCGAGCGCGAAAGCGGCCAGGGTCTTGGCGCTGTCAAATTCCTGATCGCCGACGAGCAGGGTGACGATCTGCACGGTGACGGTGGTCACCGCTTCGAACGGGTTTGCCGTCAAATTAGCAGCCAGCCCGGCCGCCATGACGACGATCATCGTCTCGCCGATGGCGCGTGAAACTGCCAGCAGAAAGGCGCCGACGATGCCGGGCAGGGCCGAGGGCAAAACGACGTGGCGGATGGTTTCCGATTTGGTGGCCCCCATGGCAAAGGACCCGTCGCGCAGGCTTTGGGGAACGGCGTTGATGACGTCGTCGGAGAGCGACGAAATAAACGGAATGATCATGATGCCCATCACCAGGCCGGCGGCGAGCGCGCTTTCCGAGGAAACGGCCAAGCCGAGCGAGAAGCCGGCGTCGCGCACCATCGGCGCCACGGTCAGGGCGGCGAAGAAGCCGTAAACGACCGTCGGCACGCCGGCGAGAATCTCGAGCACCGGCTTGACGGTCGCGCGGATTTTCGGGGTGGCGTATTCCGACGTATAGACGGCGGCAAAAAGGCCGATCGGCACCGCGATGCACATGGCAATCAGCGTGATCAAAAGCGTGCCCGCAAAAACCGGGATCGCGCCGAAGGCGCCGGTTTGGCCAACCTGATCGGCGCGGATCGCCGTCTGCGGGCTCCATTGCAGGCCGAACAGGAATTCGTGGAACGGGATCAACTGGAAGAAGCGGATCGCTTCGAACAGCATCGAGAGCACGATCCCGATCGTCGTCAGGATCGAGAGCACCGAGCCCAGGACGAGGGTCGCCTGGAAAAAGCCCTCCACCCGGTTGCGGGCCCGGAAAGAGGGGCTAAGGGCGCGCCGTCCCAGGGCCAGGCCGCCGAGGGACGCCGTCAGGGCGACGACGAAAAGCGCCGCCTGGCCGGTTTGCTTCAGGCTTCCATAATGAAGAGCGGCTTCGCGAAGCACCCCTTCCGACTGGCTGACCAGGCCGCTTGCCGCCAGGGCGCAGACGCGTTCGACGAAGGCGTCCCGGCCGCCAAATTCGGCGAAAATGGCTGGGTCCATGCCCGCAACCAAAAACAGACCGAGCAGGTTTTCTTCGAAAAGCTGGCCGATCGCTAGAATGGCCAGCGCCGGCAGAACGCACCAAAGGGCGACGTAAAATCCGTGATGGCTGGGGCGGGAATGGAGGCGGCGGGCATCGCCGAAGGCAAGCGCGCGCCGCCGGCCCGCCATAAAGGCCGCGGAGGAGAGGACGAGCAGGCCTAGAACAAAAAGATAAAAGGCCATCTCGTCCTCTAACTCCGGGTTCCGCGTCTAGGACGCGGGGTTACTTCTTATAAGGGGTAAGGCTCATCGACGACTTCCGCCACATATCGCGTTGTGCGACGGGAAGCGGAATAAGCCCGCGATCGGCCAGATAGCCAAAGGGCCCCCAGGCGGTCTCGCTGGTGAAGGCGTTGATATATTCCTTGATGCCCGGCACGACGCCGACATGGGCGTTCTTTACATAGAAGTAGAGCGAACGCGACACCGGATATTTTCCGCTGGAGATGTTGTCGAAAGTTGGTTCGACCTTGTCCACGATGCTGCCCTGAACCTTGTCCCGATTTTGATCAAGGAAGCTGAACCCAAAGACGCCAAGGGCCGCCGGGTTGGATTCGAGCTTTTGGACGATCAGATTATCGTTTTCGCCCGCGTCGATAAAGGCTCCATCTTCCCGGATCGAGTGGCAGATGGCTTTGTATTTTTTCTTGTCCTTTTTCTTTATCGCCTTGATGTCGGGAAATTTCTTGCAGCCCCCCTCCATCGCAAGCTCGACAAAGGCGTCGCGGGTGCCCGACGTTGGCGGCGGGCCCAGCACTTCGATGTTCTGATTGGGCAGGCTTGGATCCACGTCCTTCCAGGTTTTGTTCGGGTTCGCCACCAGCTTGCCGGACGCGTCCGGCACGTCCTTCGCCAGCGCCAGGAAGATCGCCTTGCGGGTCAGTTCAAACCGTTTGGCCTTTGTCGAATTCGCCAGCACGATGCCGTCGAAGCCGACTTTTACTTCCGTGATGCTGGTGACGCCATTCTTGGCGCAATTGTCCACCTCGGACCCTTTGATCCGGCGGGACGCGTTCGTGATATCCGGGTGGTTGAGGCCAATGCCGGTGCAGAAAAGCTTCAATCCGCCGCCGGAGCCGGTGCTTTCGACGACCGGCGTCTTGAAGTTTGTCGTTTGGCCGAATTCTTCGGCAACCGCCGTGGAAAACGGAAAAACCGTCGAAGAGCCGACGATCCGAATTTGGCTGCGGTTATCCGCCGCAAACGCCGAGCCAGCGCCAAAGGCGACGATGGCGGCGGCTAGAAGCAGTTTCCTCATGGTCTTTGAACTCCTGGTGCCTGGGGCATAAGGGGGGGCCGGCTTTTGGATGGGGCCGGCCTTGTGATCCAGAAGGCGTATCGAAGTTCTATTACCGATTTATGACGCCGTTTTGCCGGTTTCCGGCGCACCGGTTTCCGGCGCCAACGGCAGGTACACCGTAAAGCGGCTGCCTTTGCCCAGGGCGCTCTCGATCGCAAGCTGGCCGCGGTGGCGATGGGCGATGTGCTTTACGATCGCCAGGCCCAGGCCGGTGCCGCCAAGCTCGCGCGAGCGGGCCTGATCGACCCGGTAGAAGCGTTCCGTCAGCCGGGCGATGTGTTCCGGCGCGATGCCCTCGCCCTCGTCTTGAACCGTGACCGCAAGGGCTGGCCCGGAAAAGCCGGCCACGATCGGGTGCGCTTCCGCTTTGGCGGCAATCCGGACTTGCGTGCCGGACCGGCCATATTTGATGGCGTTGTCGAACAGGTTTTGGAAAAGCTGGGTCAGCTCGTCCCGGTCGCCCGGAATCTCCGGCAGGTCTTCCGGCAAATCGATTTCGATTGTAAGGCCGCGCGCCTCGGCTTCGAGGGAAAGCATGTCGCGCACCATGCCCAGCACCTCGGCAATGGATACCAAACCGGAAGGGGCGGCATGTTCGTTCAACTCGATCCGCGAAAGCGAAAGCAAATCTTCGACCAGGCGCACCATCCGCTTCGTCTGTTCTTCCATGATGCCGAGGAAACGGGTCTGCGCTTCGGCGTCGTCCTTGGCGGGCCCCTGGAGGGTTTCGATAAAGCCGACAAGGGAAGAGAGGGGCGTGCGCAATTCGTGGCTGACATTGGCGACAAAATCGACGCGCGTTTTTTCAAGCTGCTTCACCGCCGTCAAATCATGCAGGCTGACGACCATGCTGATGCCGTTCTCAACCGGTTTTGCCAGGGCGATAATGCGGGCAAGAAAATACTGCATGCGCGGATGGGGCAAGGCGAAGAGGGTCGTGCGGTCCGACCGGGTTTCAAGGGCGATGTCGATTTCTGCAAGAAAGGTCGGGTCGCGGATGATGGCGGCCAAATCCTGGCCGACCGGGTCCATGGTGACCAGGGCACGCGCCGCCCGGTTCGCCTGGCGAATGCGGCGGGTACGATCGAGAAGAAGCAGCGGGTCGGGAAGGCTGTCGAGGATGATGGCGTTGGCCTCGGTCAACATTTCCAGGGCCCCGGACCGCTGCCTTTGCGAACGGTTGAGCGCTTCCACCGCCGAGAGAATATCGCTGGCCGCGCTGTGGGCGCGGACGTCCGGCGCTTCCGGCTTTTCGCGCCGGGCCAAATCGCCGATATAGGCGATGACGGCA
>JAJFGH010000176.1 GCA_021776275.1 Alphaproteobacteria bacterium
CCCTTCGTCAGCGACGAAGAGGTCGAGCGCGTCGTTCACTTCCTGAGAGAACAGGAGGAGCCCGTCTATATCGACTCGATCACGGAAGAGGAAGAAAGCCTGTTCAGCCCGATGGCCGACGGCGAGGGCGACGACCTTTACGCCCAGGCCGTGGCGCTTGTCCGCCGGGAACGGAGAGCCTCCACCAGTTTCATCCAGCGGCACTTGCAAATCGGCTACAATCGGGCAGCCCGGATCATGGACCAGATGGAGGCGGATGGCCTTGTCAGCCCCGCCAACCACGTTGGCAAGCGCGAAGTGTTGATCGGCGACCCGAACGCGGTCGCCTCGTAACCAAATTTCGCTCGAGGCAGGATTCCTTTGCGTGCGTCATTCCTCTTTGCCCTTTTCATAGGGCTCGCCGTTCTCCCTGCCGAAGCCGCCGGGGAAAAGACGAACTTCGCGCCGGAATTGCAGGCCGCCATCGCCCAGGCCGAGGCCTATCTCAATCGCATCACGACAATCCACGCCCGCTTTGTGCAGATCGGGCCGAAGGGGAACTTGGCGGAAGGCGATGTCTACCTTGCCCGGCCCGGACGGATGCGCATCGAATACGACCCGCCCGTGCCGTTGCTGCTGGTGGCCGCCGACGATTGGCTGGCCTATCAGGACAAAGAGCTTGAGGAAGTGACCTATCTGCCCCTTTCGTCAACGCCGGCGGCGTTTCTGCTGCAAGAGAACATCCGCCTCGACGGCGAAATCGCCGTTCAGGCGGCCGAGCGCGAGCCCGGCGCCATCCGCCTCTGGCTCATCCAACGGGACGATCCGGAAGCGGGCAGCCTGACCCTTGTCTTTAGCGAAGCCCCTTTCGTGCTGCGCCAATGGAACGTGACGGATGCCCAGGGGCTGGTGACCCAGGTCGGTCTGTTGAACCCGGAATTTGGCGCCCCCCTCGATCCAAAACTTTTCGAGCTTCGCAACCCCTATAAGAAACGCAAACCCGGGCCCCGGCGGGGCCGTTAACGAAAAGCGCAGCATGTCGGAAGTTTTTCGTTCCATCCCCCACCAGAAAGCCGAAGCAAACACGGTGCTGCGCCCCCACGGCCTGCGCCTGAAGCTCTATCGGCTGATTGGACCGGTGCAGGAGGGACCGACAATTCTTTTCGGCCATGCCAACGGCATTGCTTCCGGTTCCTATATCCGCCTGCTGGAAGAACTTTCCCTGAAGGCCACCGTCTTTACCTTCGATGCCCGCGGCCATGGCGGATCTTCTGCGCCGGTTACGGATTTGGACGCTCATTACCAATTGGAAAATTTTGCGACGGATCTGGAAGCCATTGCCCAAACCGTCCATGACGAAATCGGCGGCGAGCCCTTTTACTACGCGGCGCACTCCTTAAACGCCATTGCCTCCCTTCGCCTGGGCGCGATGCGCAAACGCGTGCCCTGGAAGGACATGACGCTTTTCGAGCCGTCAATCTTTCCGCCGGAAACCCATCCCCTGCGGCCGCTGGCCGAGGAACGCACGGAACGGATCATGACCCTTGCGCGCAACCGCAAGGCGCGCTGGCCGAACCCGGAAACCTTTGCCGAGGCACAAAAGGAAAAGCCGCTTTTCAAAAATTTTGAGGATGGACGCCTTCTCGATTACGCGCGAGCAAATCTGGAGCCGACGGGCGAGGGCGACTTTACCCTGACCTCCCCGCCCGAAGTCGAGGCGGCGATTTTCTCCGCCCATCGCAATTCGGTTACCTATGAGGCGCTGGTCGATTTTCCCATCCCGGTTCGTTTCGTCTCGGGCGATCCGGATTATGACGGCGGCCTGAACTGGATCGCCCGCGTTGCGCCCGATATTGCCGAACGCATCGCCGGCAGCACCCTTGCGACCGTGCCGGGCGCAAGCCACCTTCTGCCTTTCGAGGCGATGGCAAAGGTGCGGGACCACATTCTCGCCATGCTGCCTTGAAGCAGACGGTCACCCTTGCAAGCTGGAACGTAAATTCCGTTCGTCTGCGGCTGCCCCTGATCGAGCGGCTGATCCAGGAGGCGAAGCCCGACATCCTGTGCCTTCAGGAAACGAAGGTGCGAGACGATCTTTTCCCCCGCGACTTCTTTCTAAATGCCGGTTTTCCCTATGCCGTTATCCGCGGCCAGAAAGGCTATCACGGCGTCGCCATTCTTTCCCGGTTGCCCATCGTCGCGACCGGCGGCCGGGAATGGGCGGGCCGCGACGACCGCCGTCATGCCGTCGCCTCCTTCAAGGGCGGCATCGATCTCCACAATTTTTACGTGCCCGCCGGCGGCGACGTGCCGGACCCGTCGAAAAACCCTTCCTTTGCCCACAAGCTTGCCTTCCTGGAAGAAATGGCCGCCTGGTTCAAGAAGCCGAAGGCGAAAAAGCGCAGCGCCATTCTGGTCGGAGATCTGAACGTGGCGCCCCTTGCGACCGACGTCTGGTCCCACCGCCAGCTTTTGAAAGTGGTGAGCCATACGCCCGCCGAAGTCGAACGTCTCGCCCAGCTGCAGGCAAACGGCGATTGGGTCGACGCCGTCCGCCAGATCGTGCCCGAGACGGAACCCTTGTACAGCTGGTGGAGTTACCGGGCGCGCGACTGGGCGCAATCGAATCGCGGCCGGCGGCTCGACCACATTTGGATCACGCCTTCCTTGAAAAAGCGGCTGCGCTCAGCCGAGATCTTAAAAGACGTTCGGGGATGGGAACGGCCGTCCGATCACGTGCCGGTGCTGGCCCGTTTCGATTGGCCGAAATAGAAATTTTTTAAAGACGCCTTACGCGTTCAGCCGGTAGCCGCCCGATTCCGTCAGCAAGATCGCCGCATTGGCGGGGTCGCGCTCGATCTTTTGGCGAAGCCGGTAAATATGCGTTTCCAGGGTGTGCGTCGTCACGCCGGCGTTGTATCCCCAGACTTCGCTTAAAAGCACTTCCCGGCTCACCACCTTCTCGCCCACCCGGCAGAGATATTTCAAGATGGCCGCTTCCTTGTCCGTCAACCGGATGGTTTTCTCATCGATCTGCAATTGCCGAAGGCTTGGCCGAAAACGGTACGGACCAATTGTAAAGACGGCGTCTTCGCTCTGTTCGTGCTGGCGAAGCTGCGAGCGAATGCGCGCCAGCAACACGCCAAGTTTAAACGGCTTGGTGACGTAATCATTGGCGCCGGAATCGAGACCGAAAATCGTATCCACTTCCGAATCGGCGCCGGTCAACATGATGACCGGCGTCAACACACCGGCGCGGCGGATAAGCTTGCACACCTCGCGCCCATCCATGTCCGGCAAGTGAACGTCGAGAAGAATTAAATCGTGATGGCCCTGCTTGACGGCGTCCAGCGCTTGGGCGCCATCCCCCGCCTCGTCGACGGCAAATTCCTCATGCAGCTGAAGCTGCTCGGCCAGGGACTGACGCAAGGCGGCGTCGTCCTCGATCACGAGGATGCGTTTCCCCGCTTTTGTCTGCACGAAACCTCCTCCCCCGGCGGTCTTTTTAACGGGCCGACTCTAGCATGTTTTCAAGCCCCTTCGAGGCCAGCGGCAAAAAGCGGCCGGCAATTTTTGCCGCCCGGCCCCATCGCTCCATGGGCGGGGCCGGGACGCGCCTTCCAACCTCTTCTTTTTCCTGGCTTTTTTTAAGGCCGCCGCTGGCATTTTCCTTGCTTCCTTTTTTAGGACCGCGACCGCGCAACGAAAAAGGCTCCGATGATCGAGACCCTCCCCACAACGCCCGCCATGGGCCGCGATTCGAAGGCCGAGCCGCCGGCAAAATCGGGGTTTTCCCTTTGGGACGACGACGGCTTTGGCTTCGGCGACATTTTGGACGCGGTAAACCCGCTGCAGCACCTTCCGGTTATCGGCACCCTTTACCGCGAGTTTGTCGACGACGACATCGGCGTGGTTTCAAAGCTTGCCGGCGGCGCGCTCTTCGCCGGCATTCCCGGCCTCATCGGTTCGGCCGTGGACGCTGCCTTCGAGGCTATCGCCGGCAAGGACATTGGTGCCACCGCCATGGCGTTCCTGACCGGCGACGATGACGGGCAAGCCGAAACCGTTCTCGCCTCCGGCGAGGCGGGCAAAAGCGCGGCCCAGGGCGCGGCCGGTTTCGGAAGCGCCCTCGACCTGGCGCTTCTCGCCGGAAGCGACAGGCAGGACGCCGAGCAAGAAGACAGGCGGGACGCCGGGCAAGAAAAAGAAAGCGCCGCGCAAAATTTTGCCCTTCGTTTCGATCGGGAAACGGACGCCTATCGCCACGGCAATCGCCTCGGCCTGCAAGGCGGGCCTTCTTTTAAAATTACGGCGTGATCCTTTGTCGGGCGCGCCTTGCGCGCTATAAGGCAAAGGATGGATCTTCTTGTTTTTGCGAACGGGTTTGCCCTTTGGGGAGACGCGCGTTTTCGTTGCGCCTTGGGCGCCGCAGGCGTGCAAAAGGAAAAATGCGAGGGCGATCGCGCAACGCCGGAAGGCGTCTTTCCTTTCCGCCGCGTCCTTTACCGGGCCGACCGTTTGGCGGCGCCAAACACCCGGCTGCCGATGGCCGCCATCGCGCCAGAGGACGGCTGGTGCGACGATCCAGGCCACCGCGCCTATAACCAACCGGTGGCGCTTCCCTTCGCGGCAAGCGCGGAACGCTTGTGGCGAGAGGACGCGCTTTACGATTTGGTGCTGATCCCCGGCCACAACGACGCCCCCGCCACGCCTGGAAAAGGCAGCGCGATTTTCGTGCATCTGGCCGATGCGGCCTATTCGCCGACCGAAGGCTGCGTCGCCTTGGCCTTGGCCGATCTGCAAAAAATTCTGAGCCAGGCCGGCCCCGGCGACCGGCTTTGCCTTTCGGCGGACGCCCTTTAAGGCGCGCGCGGCCCGAAAATGGCCGAACCGACACGCACATGGCTGGCGCCGAAGGCCAGGCCGGTCGCGTAATCGCCGCTCATGCCCATGCTCAACCCGTGCAAACCGTTCCGCCGCGCGATTTCGTGCAACAGCGCAAAATGCGGCGCCGCCGCCTCGGCCACCGGCGGCACGCACATCAGCCCCTCGATCCGAAGACCGAGCGCGCCCCGGCAATGGTTTAGAAACGCGTCCGTTTCCGATGGCGCCACCCCGGCTTTTTGCGGCTCTTCGCCGGTGTTCACCTGCACGAAAAGGCGTGGGGCCCGCGCCCCCTTGGCCATTTCCTTGGCCAGGGCTTCGGCCAGCTTCGGCCGGTCGAGGGTTTCGATGACGTCGAAAAGGGAAAGCGCTTGCTTGACCTTGTTCGTCTGCAGCGGCCCAATCAAATGCAGCGTCACATCCGCAAAATCCTTGCGAAGGGCCGGCCATTTCTCCGCCACTTCCTGAACGCGGTTTTCGCCGAAGACGCGCTGGCCCGCCTGAAGCGCGGCACGAATGGCCGTTTCCGAAATTTTTTTCGTAACCGCCACCAAAACCGGCGCGGCTTCCGTTAGACGCAACGCGCTTTGCGCGGCGGCGATTTCCCCGCGCAAATTTGCAACCCGTTCCGCGATGCGATCGGGCGCAGGCCCGCTTTGCAGATTTTCTACCGTCATGGCAGGCTGTTCCTCTTCTTGCCCAAGGATAGAAAGGTCGCGCCGCGGATGCCACCGCAACCCGCAACCCTGCTTCGCCTCGGCGGGTTTCCTGCCCAGCGGCGGCGAGGCCCTTTGCCGCCGCTTATCCTTTTGGCCGACGCCGGCGGCGATCCCCTGCCGGCCATGGCGCGGCTGCCACGGGGCAGCCTGGTTCTCTTTCGCCATTACGGCGCGGCCGACCGGGCACAGCGCGCCCATCGCCTGGCCGCGCTGTGCCGCGCCCGGGGGCTTCGCTTTCTCGTCGCCGGCGATGGCGCCCTTGCCATGGCCGTCGGCGCCGACGGCCTGCATTTGCCGGAATGGCTGGCGCGTGGGCCGGTAAGCCGGGGCTGGGGCTGGCGCCGGCGGAAACCCGGCTGGCTGCTGACGGCGTCGGCCCATTCCGCAACCGCCCTGGCGCGGGCCGCCGCCTTCGGCGCCGACGCGGTGCTGCTGGCTCCGCTTTTCCCAACCCCAAGCCATCCCGGCGCAAAAACCTTAGGCGTTTTGCGCTTTGCCAGGCTCGCCCATGGCGCGGCCGTGCCGGTCTATGGCCTTGGCGGCATCGGCCCCGCCACCATCCGGCGCCTGCGCGGCAGCGGCGCGACCGGGGTCGCCGTTCTTTCCGCCCTTGCCGAAGAAAAACCGGGCGAGGGCCCTAGACACTGATTTTGTTCAGTTTCTGCTGGAAGTCGGCCAAGCAGTTCGGGCATACTCCGGCCATGTCGCAAAATTGGAAATTTATCTTCGCGGCCTTTTTCCTGGCCAGCATCGTGAGCGCCTGTTCGGTCGTCGATGGGGTGTGGTCGCAGAATCCCTCTCTGGCGGACAGCAAAAAGAGCACCCCGACCCACGATGCAACCTCCGCTACCGGCGGCAGCGGCGGCGTTGGCGGCGCGGGGATCAACGCCTATCTGTGGCGGGCCTCGCTCGACACCATGTCGTTCATGCCGCTTGCCTCCGCCGATCCCTTTGGCGGCATCATCATCACGGATTGGTATGCGCCGCCCGAAACGCCAAGCGAGCGCTTCAAGATTACCGTGTACATCCTTAGCCAGAGCCTTCGCGCCGACGGTCTTCGCGTCGCCGCTTTCCGTCAGGTCCGAAGCCCGCTTGGGGCCTGGGCAGACGCAGCGGTTGATCCGAAAACCATCATCGACCTCGAAAACAACATCCTTACCCGGGCGCGGCAATTGCGCATCAATCGCGCCGCTACTCAGGGCGAGTAGGAAACCGCGCCTCCCCATCCGCGCGGGCCTTGCAGCGACGAGACGGGCAAGGAACAATACCAGTCATGTCGCGTTACAATTTTCGAAAAGCGGAACAGAAATGGCAGGCCATATGGGCCGAGCGGCAGAGCTTTGCCGCGCACGAAGAAAAGGGCCGCAAAAAATACTACGTCCTTGAAATGTTTCCCTA
>JAJFGH010000177.1 GCA_021776275.1 Alphaproteobacteria bacterium
TATTTGCAGTCTTCCGGGCAACCGCCGGTCTTGACGCTCAACAGCGTGCTGATCTGCACCCGGTTCGGATCGAAATGGCGCCGGTGCAGGCTGTGGGCCTCAAAAAGAAGGTCGTTGAAGGGCCGCGCGAAGAGCGCAAGAATTTCCGCGCGCTGCCAATCGTGGCGAAAGGCCGGGTCGCGGGCATCGTCGCCCTTGGCAAGGGCCGGCGCGGCTACGGTTTCGACGGGGGCTGAGGATGGGTTGGTCATTGGATCGCCTGCTGGATGGGTGACAGCGATATAGCCTTTTTTCGGTCAGAATTCACGAAAAAAGCTGCCCCACCCACGCATCCGCCGTGGCAAAACGGTCCGCCTCGCCATAAAGCGGCGTCATGAAGGCGGGCTTGCGCTTCCAGAGATACGCCTTGGCAAGATCGAGGCCGGCGCCGTCGCCATCCTTGACGAGGCGATATTCCGCCTCGTGGATCAAAAGCAGCCCGATCACCGAGGAAGCCAGGTCCCAGACGCGCTCATAGGCATAATATTCGCGGGCGGTCTGCTCCGTTTCGAGGCTTTCGCGAAGGGTCGCCAACATGGCGTCCATCTCGGCGCGAAGCGGCGTGAACAGCGCCCGCGTCTCGTTTCGGGAAAGGGCGTCTTCCATCGTTTCCATGCCTTGGGAAAGGGCGCGATCCGCCGCCTCTTTTTGGATCGCGCGCAACACATCCAGGGCCAGCATGTTCGTCGTCCCCTCCCATATGGGATGGACGAGCGCGTCCCGATACATCCGGGCCGATTGCCGGTCCTCTATATAGCCGACGCCGCCCTGAACCTGCAGACATTCCGATGCCACTTCGACGCCCCTGGCGGAGTTGTTGAGTTTGGCAAGGGTCGTTGCCATGCGAAGCTGGCCGGCCAGGGCGTCGGACACCGGTTCCCGGTCATAGGCATCGAAGCGGGCAAAGGCGAAGGCGAGAAGTGCGGCGGCGCCCTCGACTTCCGCCGAGGCATCCGCAAGCGCGCGCTTCACCATGCCATGTTGGTGCAACGTCTTGCCGAAGGTTTCGCGGAGCTTGGCAAAGTGCAGCGCCTCGATCAAGGCGCGGCGCATGGCGCCGGTGGCCATCGTCGCGGTGCCAAGCCGCGAGGCGTTCAACATGCTGCAAAGCTGCTTGAAGCCCTGATCCAGAGGGCCAATCGGATAGGCCAAGGCGCCATCAAAGGTAAATTCGCCGCTTGCCATCGAACGCGTGCCGAGCTTGTCCTTGATACGGTTGATCCGAAAGGCGTTGCGGCTGCCATCGTCGAGACGTTTCGGCACGACGAACATGCCGAGCCCCTTCGTGCCGGGAACCCCGTCGTCGACCCGGGCCAGCGTGCTGAAGAGGTCGGCGTTGGCGTTGCTGCAGAACCATTTATCGCCATAAAGGCGCCACGCACCATCCACCTGCACGGCTTTTGTTTCCGTCGCGCCGACGTCGGAGCCGCCGAATTTTTCCGTCATCAGGATGGCGCCCTGAAAAATGCGGTCCGGATCGAGGCTTAAGAATTTTGGCAGGAATTTTGCGCGCACTTCTTCGTCCGCAAATTTCCGAAGGGCGCCGATCAGGCAGTCCGTCATGAAAATCGGGCAATAAAGGCCCTGCTCGGCGGTGGCGAACAGGGTGCCGGCCATCGCCTTGACGAGCCGGCTTGGCGTGCCCCACCCCCGGAATTCCGAAAGGTGACTCATTTGCGAAAGCCCGAAGCCATAGGCCAGCCGGCACATCGCATCATAGCTTGGGTGAAACACAATCTCGTCCACGCGCGCGCCGCTCGCGTCGTATTGCTTTAGCTCCGGCCCGTTCGCGTTCGCCTGTTCGGCAAGCACCGCCATGGAGCCGCCGCAAAGGGCGCCAAATTCGTCGAGAAGTTTTGCGGCCCAGGCGTGTTCTTCGGGGCTTAGATACATCCGCAGCCGAAGCTGCATGCCTGGGTCCAGGCGAAAATAATTCGCGTCCCGCAAGGGCGGTGGCACACGCGCTGCGCCCAGGCGATAGCCGGTGGCGGCGACGTCCGGCAATGCGACGCTGGGCGCCGTGGAAACGGGTTTCGGTGTCGGACCGCTTTTCGCCACGCCGGATCCTTTTGCCATCAAAGAAGCAGCGGCCTCCCCCGGGCTTTCCCCCGAGGGAGCCGCTTGCTTCGATTCGTTCGAGGCTTGACGGACCCGCTTAGCCGCCGAGCAGCCCCATCTGTGTCAAGAGATCGATCTGATCCCAATAAATCTGCACGCGCACGACCTTGTCACCCTCGATGTCGAGCAAATCGACGCCGGTGAGGTTGACGGATTTACCGGTCGGCTGCGCTTCGCCAAGGGGGCCGGTAAAGGTGCCCGTCCAGGTCCAACGCCAGGCGACGCGCTTGCCATCGGCGGAAATGATCACCTCATCGAGGCTGAAATTCACATCCGGCATCGCCACGAGGAAGGCTTCCGCATGTTTTCTGAAATCATCGCCCGTAATGACTTTTTTGGTCGTGACGTCCCAATAGGCCGATTGGCCGGCAACGTCCATGAGCGCGTCAAGATTGTGCGTATTCCAACTGCCCTGCCATTTGTCGAAGACCATCTCTGCATTCTTGATGGCAGCGGCATCGCTTGCCGGCTCACATGCCGTCAGCGACACGGCCGACAACACGAGCGCAATGGCAAGAACAAATGCCGAAACGCCTTTACGAAAACTGCGGGTCATTCTTCCCCCCCTCCTTGAATTGAAAAACAAGCCTTGAACCGGCTTCGGCCATATTCTGGCTGCCGACAGGCGTTGTGTAAAGGCGGGGGAGCGCCGGACGGCGCTTCTCTATAACCGTTTGAAAACAAGGAGAAATTCCGGCCGGCCCGGCGCCGGCTAGGCCCCCTCGGCGTCCATCGCCCGGCGGCGGCTCGTATGCATTTGCAGGCTCTCATTGATCAAGAGCGCCGTTTCAAGGGCGTGGCGACCATCCTCGCCGCTGACAAGGGGGGGCTGGCCTTCCGCCACGGCGTGCAGGAAAGCCTCGATTTCGCGTTCCAGAATGTCGTCTTCTTCATAATCGTGCTCTTCGACCGCGATCTTCGGAACGCCGGGAAGCATCTCCCCTTCTCCCTTCCGGGCGACAAGCACTTTCTTATTCACGAAGTCGATCATGATATAGGCGTCGTGCTGAAAGATCCGCATCTTGCGCTCGTTCTTCGTGCTGATGCGGCTTGCCGTAACGTTTGCAATGCAGCCATTTTCAAAATGGAGGCGCGCATTGACGATGTCCTCCTCCGACGAAAAAACCGGGGCGCCTGCCGCATCCACTTCCGATACCGGCGATTTCACCAGATATTGGATCATGTCGATGTCATGGATCATCAAATCCAGCGTCACGCTGACATCCGAACCGCGCGGCTTGAAGGCAGCGATACGGTTGCATTCGATAAAAAGCGGCTTGTCGATGACCCCTTCCAGCCCAAGCCTTGCGGCCGAAAACCGTTCGAGATGCCCGACCTGCAGCACCAGACCTTTTTCCGCGGCCAAAGCAATAAGCGCGTCGGCCTGGCCCAAATCGCCCGTAATCGGCTTTTCAAGCAGAACATGGGCGCCGCTTTCCAAAAACGCCCTGGCAATCTCGTAATGAAGCGGCGTCGGCACGGCGATGCTGACGGCATCCACCTTGCCCAGCAGTTCTCGATAGTCGGAAACGGCAGCGACGCCATGTTTTTCGGCGATTTCCCGGGCGCGCTCCGGGCTGCTGTCGGCAATGGCGGTCAAGGCCGAGCGGTCGAGCCGGGCATATTTTTCGGCATGGAATTGACCAAAATAGCCAACCCCGACAACGGCCGTTCGTATCTTTTTCATTCTTTCCCGCCCTGTCGTTTCGCCCAACCTATCTCCGCGAGCGCTGCGATGCCATAGCCAAAGCAGGCCCCCTTTGCAAGCCGGAACGCGTTGACTTGCCTTTGAAACGCTGGCTACATCAAGGACAAGACAGCGCACGAGGCCAAGAGTTTTCATGCCATCTTTTTTCATCACATCTTCCGGCACGGACGTCGGCAAAACCTTCGTCGCCGCCCTTTTCGCGCACCAGCTTCGAGAACACGGCCTTCAAGTCGAATTGCTGAAACCCGTCATTACCGGCTTTGCCATCGGCGACAAGAAGTGCGACAGCGCCATTCTCCTGGATAGCCTCGGCCATTCCGCCGAAGCGGAGCGCATCGTCGCCATTTCGCCCTGGCGCTTTCACGATGCCATTTCGCCGGACATGGCGGCGGCGCGCGAAGACCGGACCATTGATTTTGACGAACTGGTTCGCTTTTCCCAAACGAACCCGCTTGCCGGGGAAACCGAGCCGGATTTTCGCTTCGTCGAGGGAATCGGCGGCGTCATGGTGCCTCTTACGGAGAGCAAAACCGTCCTCGACTGGATCGAGGCCCTTGGCTATCCGGTAATCCTGGTCGTCGGCAGCTATTTGGGCAGCCTCAACCACGCCCTCACCTCGGCGCAGATCCTTGAACGCGCCGGCGTCGAAATCGCCGCCGTCATCGTCAGCGAATCCGCACATCAGCCGGTCCCCCTGGCGGATACCATCCTGACGCTGCAGCGCTTTCTTGCCGATGTGCAGGTGCTGACCCTGCCCCGATTGCCGAACGGCCTGGAAGGCTGGCGGGAGGCCCCGGATCTGGTCACGCCGCTTTTCCTGGAAGCGGCGCGCGCAAACCGGCGCGGCGCGTCTTAAAGAAGGAAAGGCGATGGCCAAAGAAACGGAATTGAAGATCGCAATTCAGGAAAAGACAACCGCCTTTCAGGGCTATTTCCGCATCAACGCCTATTTTTTGCGCCATACGCTTCACGCGGGCGGCTGGAGCGAAGAAATGAAGCGCGAAGTGTTCGAGCGCGGCCACGCCGCCGGCCTTCTCGGCTATGACCCGGATCGGGACGAAGTGCTGCTGATCGAGCAATTTCGGATCGGCGCCTTTGTCGCCAACCGCCCCGCCTGGGTCACGGAAATCGTCGCCGGCATCATCGAAGAAGGCGAAAGCCCCGAGGACGTGGTCCGGCGCGAATCGGTCGAAGAAGCCGGCCTGGAAGTCGGTGAGATCGTGCCGATCGCGGATTACCTCGTCAGCCCGGGCGGCACGTCGGAAACGATGGCGCTTTTTTGCGGCCGGATGGACCTGACGAACGCCGGCGGCATTCACGGCCTCGATCACGAGCAAGAAGATATCCGCGTCCTGCCGGTGCCCCGAAAAGAGGCCATGGATTGGCTGAACAAGGGGCGCATCAACAATTCGATGACGCTGATCGCGCTG
>JAJFGH010000178.1 GCA_021776275.1 Alphaproteobacteria bacterium
CCCATAGAAGCGGCAGGCCGGAAAGGATGAACTGGGCGCGCCAGGGGACGGAAGCGACGACGGCCATGCCCATGTCCGGTTGCGCGAGCCGCTGGGCGAGGTCGAGACCAGAATGGGCGATGGAATGCGCCCGCCCGGCGAATTCGCGGTTCAGCCGGTGCTCGGCAAACATCCACGCCGCCAGCACGGCAAAGCCGGGCTTGATGAATTCCGATGGCTGCAGGGAAAGGCCGGCGAATTGAATCCATCGCCGCGCGCCTTTGACCTCGGTGCCGATGAAAGGGATCAGCACAAGCAAGGCCAGGGAAACGAGAAAAACGACAATGGCCAAGCGCCGCGCTTCCTTGGGCGGCAGCAGCGAGACGAAGAAGATCGTGGCAAGCGCCAGCGGCAGATAGGCAAGGTGGCGGCGGACGAAGTGCAGGGAATCGAGGCCGATCCGCTCGGCAACCGACGGGCTTGCAGCCAGGGCGACCAGCACGCCAATGCCGATCAGCAGCGCGATTGCCGCCAAGGTCCAGCGATCCACGGTCCACCACCAGCGGCTTAAGACGCTCGTATCCGCACGCGCAAAGCTGGTCATGAAACGCGCTCCCCGCCGGCATGGGTGGCTTGCGCGTCCGGCAGCTTGAGGACGGCGGCGCGAAACGCGTCGCCCCGCTCTTCGAAGTTCTTCCACTGGTCGTACGAGGCGGCAGCGGGCGAAAGCAGCACCACCGCGCCCTTTTCGCCAGCGGCGCTGGCCATGGCATGGGCATCCCGGACCGCCGCTTCCAAATCGCCCGAGCGCGTGGCCGGCACGTGGCCGGAAAGGGTCTCGGCGAAGGCGTCCATGGCCTCGCCGATGAGGAAGGCATGGCGGATGCGGGAAAAATAAGGCGCCAGCGCGGAGATGCCATCCGCCTTTGCCCGCCCGCCGACGATCCAGTAAATGGCATCGAGGGAGGCAAGAGCCTTCGCCGTGGCGGTCGCGTTCGTCGCCTTGCTGTCGTTCACATATGGAACGCCGTTCACGACGGCGATCGTCTCCTGGCGATGGGGAAGGCCGGTAAAACTTTTCAAGCCTTTGGCGGCATGCTCGGACGGGACGCCAAGAAAGCGCACGGTTGCCCAAGCGGCGGCGGCGTTCTGCCAATTGTGCTCGCCTGGAAGTGCGGCCAAGCGCCGCAGATCAACCGGCGGCACGATTTTGCCCAAATGTTCCGCAAGCTCGCCATCGGCGGCGCTGACGCCGCTGTCGAGGGATTTGCGTGCCGAGACTGGCAGGAGATGCGCAATCTTTTCTGCAAGCTCGTCCCGGATCGCCTGGCTCTCGGGGTCGTCGATGCCGACGATGGCGCCGCCGTCGTCGCGTAGCAGATCGAAGATGCGCCGTTTTACGGCGACGTAGCCATCCATTCCACCATGGCGTTCCAAATGGTCCGGCGCGATGTTCAAAAGCACGGCGACGTCGAGAAAGCGCGACTGCAAAAGGTCAAGCTGGAAAGAGGAAAGCTCAAGCACGTAAATGCCTTCTAGGCCCAGGGGCGCAAGGCCAAGGGCCGGCGCCCCAAGATTGCCGCCAAGTTCGGCCCGCAGTCCGGCGGCTTTCAGCAAATGGCCGATCAACGCCGTCGTCGTCGATTTGCCATTCGTGCCGGTAACGCCGACATAGCGCGCTTCGGTTTGCGTGCGTGCCAGAAGCTCCACATCGCCGAGAATTTCGCAGCCCGTAGCGCGGGCCTTCGCGATAATGGGATGGGGCTTGGGATGGGTAAGCGGGATGCCTGGGCTTGGAATCAAGGCATCGACGTTTTTCCAATCGAGGGTTTCCGGGTCGGTAATGGGGAAGCCTTCTTGAAGCGCGCGCGTGCGCGCCTCGGCGTCGTCGTCCCAGGCGAGGATGGCGGCGCCGCCTTCGCGAAGCGCCGCCGCCGCGGCAAGGCCCGAGCGGCCAAGCCCCAACACCATCACGGCGCGATCTTTGTAGGTGGTAACTTCGATCATGCCCTCACCGTAGCTTCAGGGTCGAAAGCCCGATCAGGGCCAACACCGAAGCGATAATCCAAAAACGAATGACGATGGTCGGTTCCGCCCAACCCTTCTTTTCGAAATGGTGGTGCAGCGGCGCCATTTGAAAAACGCGCTTGCCGGTCAGCTTGAAGGAAGCGACCTGTACGATGACGGAAACGGTCTCCAGCACGAACAGGCCGCCGATCATGGCAAGCACGAGTTCGTGCTTCGTCACGATGCTGACGGCGCCAAGGACGGCGCCAACGGAAAGCGAGCCGGTATCCCCCATGAAGACCATGGCGGGCGGCGCGTTAAACCAGAGAAAGCCGAGAGACGCGCCCAACAGCGCGCCGCAAAGAACCGTCAGCTCGCCGGCGCCGGGGACGGCATGGATTTGCAGATAGCCGGCGAAGACGGCGTTGCCGACGAGGTAGGTAATCAACGCAAAGCACGCCGTGGCGATCATCACTGGAACGATGGCCAGCCCGTCCAGCCCATCCGTCAAATTCACCGCGTTCGATGTGCCGACGAGAACGAACATGGCGAAGGGGATGAAAAACCAGCCGAGGTTAAGCAGCGTATCTTTCAAAAAGGGCACGGCCAGGCCGGTGGCAAGGGGCGCGGGGGTGATTTGCACGATGGCGTAGGCCGTGATGCCGGCGACCGTGATTTGAAGAAGGAACTTTATTTTTGCCGGCAGGCCGTGGGACGTTCGCCGGCGAATTTTCAGGAAGTCATCGGCAAAGCCGATGATGCCGAAGCCGGTGGTGACGCCAAGGACCGCCCAAATGTATTGGTTGGTTAAGTCCGCCCAAAGCAGCGTCGCAACCAGCAGGCCAAGCAGAATGAGAAAGCCGCCCATCGTCGGAGTGCCGGCCTTCCCCAGAATGTGGCTTGCCGGCCCGTCCGTCCGGATGGGCTGGCCTTCCTTCTGGCGGCGTTTCAGCCAGCGGATGAGGGGCGGGCCGAAAACAAAGCTGATCAAAAGCGCCGTCATGATTGCGCCGCCGGTGCGGAAGGTGAGATAGCGAAAAAGGTTCAGGACCGGCAGTTGATCCGAGAGCGGGTACAGCAGGTTAAAAAGCATTTTTCCGCTCCTTAATGGCCATTGGCTGCGCTTGCCATGCCGTGTTCGGCATGGAGCAGGGTTTCGACGATGTGCGCCATGTTCATGGCCTGGGAACCCTTCACGGCGATCACGTCGCTGCCGTGCAGTTCTTCCAGAAGGGCCGGCATGAGGGCCTCGGCGCTGTCCGCATGGCTGCCGCGCATATGCGGCGGCAGCTCGCGGTCGAGATTTTCCATCAGCGGGCCGACCGTAAAGACGAGATCGATTTCGTTGCGAAGCAGATCGACGGCCAGATCGGCGTGCATGCGCGCCGCGTTTTTGCCAAGCTCCAGCATGTCGCCAAGGATGGCGATGCGCCGGCCGACCGGGCCCGCAGGCGTTGTGGCAAGGGTGTCGAAGGTGGCGCGCATGGACGCCGGGTTGGCGTTGTAGCTTTCGTCGATAATTTCAATGGCGCCGCTTGGTACCATCCCGCGCACCCGCCGGCCCCGTCCCGCCGGTGCTGCCAAATTGCTGAGTTTGGCGGCGGCCTTTTGCACGTCGGCGCCAACCGCATGGATGGCGCCCAGCACGGCCAGGCTGTTCGTCACCCAATGGCGGCCCGGCACGCCCAGCCGGTAATGGATTTCGGCGCCGCCGATTTCGGCGACGACGTTGCTGGAAAGGGCATGGCAGGCGCAATTGACCAACCGCACCCGCGCTTCGGGATGTTCGCCAAAGCTGATAATTTCCGTGATGCCCCGGGCCTTGGCCGCGGCCGCCAGGCGCTGGAAGTAGGGGTTGTCGCGGTTGAGGATTGCGACGCCGTCCGCGTCCATGCCTTCGAACATTTCGGCTTTCGTATCGGCGATCTCGGCGACGGAATGAAAATATGCCATATGCACGGCCTCGACGTTCGTGATGATGCCGATCTTCGGCCGGACAAGCTTGGCCAGCGGGCGGATCTCGCCGGGGTGGTTCATGCCAAGCTCGAAAACGCCGTAATCGGCATCGCGCGGCAGACGCGCAAGGCTTAAAGGAACGCCGTATTCGTTGTTGAGGTTGCCTCGGGTCGCCATCACCTTGCCGCTTTCGGAAAGGGCGAGACGCAACGCTTCTTTCGTGCCGGTCTTGCCGACGCTGCCGGTTACGGCGAGGATTTTTGCAAAGCTTCGCGCGCGCGCCGCACCGGCAAGCGCTTCGAGGGCGCGAAACGCATTGTCAACGACGAGAAGCGGCGCTTGGTTCGGAAGGCCCGGCGGCCGGCTTTCGACCATGGCCGCCGCCGCGCCACGCTGAAAGGCATCGCGGATGAAGTCGTGGCCGTCGAAATGCGGCCCCGCAATGGCCACGAACAGATCGCCCGGCTCAAGGTGGCGGCTGTCCATGGAAACGCCGGTCGCTTCCCAGGCGGTGTTGCTGGTGCCTTGGGTGGCGGCTTCGGCTTCGGCAGATGTCCACAAGGGCTGGTTCATGAGGCGCCCCCATTTATGCCCATCGCCTCTCGGGCAACTTCGCGATCGTCGAAAGGAAGAATCTCGGCACCAAGGATCTGTCCCTGCTCATGGCCCTTGCCGGCGATCAGCAGCGCATCGCCCGCTTGCAAACCTTCGATGGCCGCGTGGATCGCCTGGGCGCGGCCGGCGATTTCCTTGCCCTTGCGGGAAGCGACCAGAATTTCCTGACGGATGGCGGCGGCGTCTTCGTTGCGGGGGTTGTCGTCCGTCACATAGACGGCATCGGCCAGCGCATCGGCGATCGCGCCCATCTCCGGACGTTTGCCCCGGTCCCGGTCGCCACCACAGCCGAACAACACGTGGAGCCGCGCTTTTGCGTATGGGCGAAGCGCGCCAAGCGCGTGCGCCAGGGCGTCCGGCGTATGGGCGTAGTCCACGTAAACCCGTGCCCCGTTCGCAGTTTGGCCAAGGGCTTCCATGCGGCCGGGGACGCCGCGAAGCGCCGCAAGCGCCTCCAGGGCGGCGCCTGCTTCCACACCGGTGGCGTGGGCGAGGCCCAAGGCGGCGAGGGCGTTCTTCGCCTGGAAGGCGCCGATCAACGCCAGGGGAACGCACGCTTCCTTGCCGAAAATTTCAAAACGGACGTCTTGCCCATCCTCGGTGGGAACGCTTTCGATCAGGCGAAGCCCATCGCCCTTCTCGCCGTAACGCAGGACGGAAAGGCCGCGCTGGGTGCAGGCCTTTTCGAAGGCGTCGCAGGCGGCATCGTCCGCGTTGAGGATGGCGGTGCCGTCTTCGTCGAGCAATTCGGAAAAAAGACGAAGCTTGGCGGCCAGGTAGGCACCCATCGTGCCGTGATAGTCCAGGTGATCGCGGGAAAGCGTCGTAAAGACGGCGGCGCATAAACGCACGCCGTCGAGACGGAATTGCTCCAGGCCATGGCTCGAGGCTTCAAGCGCGACATGGTCGATCTTTTGCGCCGCCAGCTCGGCAAGCAATGCATGCAGCCGGGCTGGGTCTGGTGTCGTAAGGGCCGCGCCCTCGGCGCTGGCAACCGGCGGCTCAAGGCCAAGGGTGCCGAGGCTCGCCGCCCGAAGGCCGGCACGTTCCCAGATTTGGCGGGCAAAGCCGACGACGGAACTCTTCCCGTTGGTGCCGGTAACGGCGGCGATTTTCCGGGGTTGTGCGCCGTAAAAGCGCGCGGCAAGGGTGGCAAACGCTTGGCGGGGGTTGTCAGCGGAAAGAAAGGCGGGCGCGTTTTCGGAAAGGCCGGATTTCAAGGCGGGCGTGCCAAGGATGGCAACGGCACCTTGGCGAAGCGCCTCGGCCACGAAATGCGCGCCATCCGTTTTTGTTCCGGGAAGGGCGGCGAACAAAAAGCCGGGTTTGACGTGCCGGGAATCTGCCGTGATTCCAGAAACCTCCACGTCCTCTCCCGTTGTCTCGAACATTCGAACCCTTCCTTCGCCGACCAAAAGATCAGAAAGACGCAAGCCTTTTTCCTCGATCGTTTATTTCGATAAACATCCGTTTCTTGACCGCCGGTGCCTGTTCGTCGATAGGTGCCACGCCGACAAGCGGCGCCATGCGCGTGACGATGCGGCCGACAAGCGGTGCGGCAACCCAGCCGCCGGTGGCGTAGCCGAAGGTCGCTTTGTCCCCCTTCGGCTCATCCAGCATCACGAAAATGGCGTAGCGTGGGTCGTGCATTGGAAATGCGCCGACGAAGGAAGAACGCAAAGCCTTTCGCGCATAGCCTTTGGCGGTGTCCTTTTCAGCCGTGCCGGTCTTGCCGCCGACGAGATAGCCCTTCGCCACGGCGTGGCTGCCGGTGCCTTGATCGACGACAAGGTGCAAAAGCCTGCGCATCCGCTCGGACGTTTTCGTTGAAAAGACGCGCATACCTTCCGGCGGCGTTGCCGGCTGTTGCAGCAAGGTGGCCGGCAGGGCGACGCCGCCATTGACGACCGTCGCAACGGCACTGGTCAATTGCAGGGGGCTTACGGCAAGGCCGTGGCCATAGGCAATGGTCATCAAATTGATTTCACGCCAGGGCTCGGGCGCCAGCGGCGAACCGATTTCCGGCAATTCGAGATGTGCCTGATCCAGCAAGCCGAGCTTCGCGAGATAGCTCTGCTGGCGGGTCGTGCCGATTTCCATCGCAATTTTCGCGGCGCCGATATTCGAGGAATACATGAGGATTTCCGGCACCGACAGCCAACGGTTCTTCGGCTTGTAGTCGTGGATGCGAAAACGGGCGACCCGGATCGGTTCGGACGCGTCGTAGACGCTTTCGATGGTGGCGGTCCCGCTTTCCAGCGCCATGGCCACCGTGAAGATCTTGAAGGTCGAGCCCATCTCGTAGATGCCAAGCGTTGCCCGGTTGAACATGGCATCCGGCGAAGCGGCGCCCGGCCGGTTCGGATTGAAGTCGGGCATGGAAACCAGACCCAGCACTTCGCCGTTCGTCACGTCCATTACGACGCCGGTGCCGCCGATTGCCTGGAAGCGCTGCATCGCGCCCGCGATCTCGTCCGCCAGAATGTGCTGGACACGCACGTCGAGCGAAAGCTTCAACGGCCCGCTTCCGTTTCGGAGCGCTTCGTCGAACGATTTTTCAATACCCGAAAGGCCGCGATTGTCGACGCCGGTAAAGCCGACGACATGGGCGGCTAGATGGCCATGGGGATAAACCCGGCGCTCTTCATGCTGGAAGTAAAGGCCGGGAATGCCAAGACGGTTGATCGCATATTGCTGGCGCGGCGTCAGGTGACGGCGGATCCAGATGAAGCGGCGCTTCGACGTCAACAGCGCGTACGCTTCGTTGCGGGGCAGGCCCGGCAGCAGGCGGGCTAGGCGCCGGGCCGCCAGTTTTGGGTTCTGCACCAGCTTGGGGTCCGCATAAAGAGAAGCGGTGCGCAGGCTTGTCGCCAGAATTTCGCCGTTGCGGTCAAGAATGTTGGCGCGGTCCGTTTGCCAGACAACGGGCGGGTTGGCATCGGCAAGCCGGGGTTCATAGCCTTCGCGAAGCACCATCAGATCCACCAGCCGCACGCCGACGGCGAGGAAGGCAAGCATGGCCAGCGTGACCATGAGAACGAGGCGCGTGCGCCCGGTTTCAATTGCCTGGCGGTGGGCAAGGTCCATCTGATGGCGGGGCGCGCGGCTCATTCGCTGGCCTCGTGACGGACAGGCAGGCGGGCGGTCAGGCTGCCCGAGGCGTCAATGCGCTCCGCCCCCACCGTTTCAAGATCGAGATAGCGTTCGCTTAAGCGGTGGATGCGCTCGGGCCGGCTCAACAGGGCCCATTCCGCTCTCAGCACGTGCAGCTCGCCCTGACGGTCGATAATTTCCCGGTTGAGAGCGGCAAGCTCTCCTTCCAGGGACTGTACTTCGTATTTCGCGAAGAAAAGCCCGAAGCAGATGACGGCGACCAGCAGCAGCCAAAGAAAGGTGAAATTTCCCTTCATGGAGAAACCCCCCATGGGGCGGCCTGGGTGCGCTCGGCGGCGCGCAGGCGTGCCGAGCGGGCCCGCGGGTTGGTGGCGATTTCGGCCGCGCTTGGCCGCAGGACACGGCGATGCAGCCGGTGGAACGTGGCGGCCGGGGCCTCTGTCTCCAGGGGCAGATGCCGCGAGGGGCGTGCGCCCCCGGCGCTGCGTGCGTGGAAGAACGTTTTTACGAGCCGGTCTTCCAGGGAATGAAAGGCGACAACCGCAATCTTGCCGGAAGGCTTCAACAATTTTTCCGCGGCGCTTAAACCGCGTTCGATTTCGCCAAGTTCGTCGTTCACATGAATGCGCAACGCCTGAAAGGTGCGCGTCGCCGGATTGATCCCGTCTTTCCCCTGGCGGACGACGCTGGCCACGATTTCGGCAAGCTCGCGCGTGCGCGTGATTGGCTTCTGCGTACGCACCTCAACGATGCGACGTGCGATGCGGCGCGATTTCTGCTCCTCGCCATATTTCCAGAAAATTCTTGCAAGGGTTTTTTCGTCTTCGGTGTTGACGATCTCGGCGGCGGAAATGCCGGTCTTTTCCATGCGCATGTCGAGGGGGCCGTCCTCGCGGAATGAAAAGCCGCGTTCGGCCTGGTCGAGCTGCATGGAAGAAACGCCGAAGTCGAGGGCGATGCCGTCGACTTGGCCCACGCCTTCGCGTTCCAGCAATTCGGCCATCTCGCCGAAGCGCCCTTCGATGAGATGCAAGCGCCGCGGATAGGAGCGCAGCAGCACCGTGCCGCCGGCAATCGCATCCGGGTCGCGGTCGACCCCCCAAACGGTGCAATTCGCGGCTTCCAGCAGGGCTTTCGTATAGCCGCCGGCGCCGAAGGTGCCATCCACATAGGTGGCGCCATCGGCCGGATCGAGCACATCGAGCACCTCTTGCAGAAGGACGGGGCGATGGCTGCTTTGGGTTTCTTGGGGCCGCGTCCGGGAAGGCATCGCTATTCGCCTCCCGGCGTGTCGGGCGGGCCGAGGCGAAGCGTCATGCCGCGGTCGAGGGCACGCTTGCGGGCTTCCGCCTGATGGGCTTGAAAGGCTTTCGGCTCCCAAATCTGGAACGTTGCGCCGCGTCCGACAAAGGCGGCCTGGCCTTGAAGCTTGGCGTAATCGGTAAAGGCTTCGGGCAGTAGAATCCGGCCTTCGCTGTCGAAGGGCAGGGGATGCGAATCGGCAAAGATCGTCGCCGCCAAATCGTCCTGAGCATCGGAAAAGAGATCGAGGGCGTCAAGACCTGCGCTTAGCTGCTCCATCCGGTCGATCGAAAAGGCTTCGATGGCCGGCAGCCGGTACGAGCGAAAGGCGACGATGCCGAGAAAGTTTTGACCGCCAATCGCAGCGCGAAAAGAGGCCGGCACCGACACGCGCCCTTTTTTGTCGATTTTGTTCGTATATGTCGAAAGAAACAGCGCCATGCCGGCCCCCCATTTGCCGGTTTTCGCGATCGGCCGGGGATCGAGAAAAAGGTGACGGTTTCGGCCATGTCCGGATCGGGCTGCGCTGCCCAATTTGGGACATTATGGGATATCATGGGCCTATATGGGTGTCAACGACAGAGCAAAGTAAAACCCTCGTCCAAAAGGAGAATTTGGAACGCTGCGAAAAAGAACGAAAGACTTCCCCCAAAGATTTTGGAGTCTTTCCAGGCGCGATTACTAGATATGGACGGCAGGCCGCCCAATAAAGAACATAACGAGAACATTTTAGTCTTCGGATTTTCATGAAAAAAAGCGCCAGACGGCCTGTAAGCCGGGTTCTGTCCCCGCAAAGCGGGGGATGGCCATTCCTCTGGGACGCCGGTTACCCGGCGCCTCTAGCGACCTACCCGGGCGGCGGTGCGGAAACCCACCCGCCTTGCGGCTTACCGCCCCTATTTGGTCTTGCTCCCGGTGGGGTTTGCCCTGCCATCTCCGTTACCGGAGACGCGGTGCGCTCTTACCGCACCCTTTCACCCTTACCAGCGGAAACCCGCCGGCGGTTTGCTTTCTGTGGCACTTTCCCTGGGGTTGCCCCCGCCGGGCGTTACCCGGCACCGTGTTTCCATGGAGCCCGGACTTTCCTCCACCAAAGGCGGCGGCCATCCGGCCAGCTGATCCGCTTGCATTAGGCGCCAACCGTGAACTTCGTCAAGCCCGTCGAAACCGGACGTGCTCGCTGAACGGGATTGCCAACGCAGAATTTAGCTTGAATTTCGAAAGAAAATGCTTTCCTAATTGTGAGCAACAACCCTTAAGGCCACCCGAATGCCGGACAGTTCCACTCTGACGCCCGCGACGGAAAGCTCCTGGAGAGAACTGCTGAGCGTGCGTTACGTCGGCATTCTCACGGTGCTTTGTTTCGGCGTCTGGCTGCATGCCGCAGACTCGCTGCTGGTTGCGACCTTGATGCCGAGCGCCGTGCGCGAGATCGGCGGCGTTGCTTATCTCAGCTGGACACTTGCGCTCTACGAACTTGGTTCCATTGTCGCGGCCGCCGCCACCGGCCTGTTTGTCATACGTGCCGGGTTGCGCAATGTCTTCGTCGCCGCCGCGATCGTGTACGCCGGCGGCTGCGCCTTGAGCGCGGTTGCGCCGGACATGGCCGTCATGCTGGTTGGACGGGTACTTCAGGGCGTTGGCGGTGGCATGATGCTGGCCGGCACATTTGTCGGTATGAACCGGCTGTTTCCGAAACACCTGTGGATCAAGGTCGTTGCCGCGGTTTCTGCCGTATGGGGCACATCCTCTCTGGTCGGGCCGCTGATCGGTGGGCTGTTTGCGTCCTGGGGCATGTGGCGGGGCGGATTTTGGGCATTCGGAGCCCAGAGTATGCTGCTGGGGGTCGCTGTGCTCATC
>JAJFGH010000179.1 GCA_021776275.1 Alphaproteobacteria bacterium
GGTCGCCCGGGCCGCTGGCCGCTTGGAGCAAGCCTTTAAGAACACGGAAGCCGCCTTCCCAAACGGCGAGCTACCCATGGATCAACTGGAACGCCGCCTTCTTGGCACCTTGCCCCTGCAGCTGGACCGGCTTCGCGCCGCCCTTGGCCCACGGCCCGTCACTTTTGCCGATTTGCCAAAACCCCTATTGGCGCGCTTTGTTGCCGAAGATGGCCGCGCCCGGGTGGAGGCCCGCCCGGCCCAAGATCCTAAAAACCCGGAAGCCCTTCGGCGCTTTGCGGACGCCGTGCAATCCGTTGCGCCAAACGCCACCGGGGATCCCATCACCATGATTGGCGCCGTAAAAGCCGTCATCGACGCCTTCTGGCAGGCAAGCCTTCTCGCCCTGATCCTGATTACGATTCTTTTGATCGTTGTGCTTCAGCGCGTCTCCGACGTTCTGCTCGTGCTTGCCCCACTTGGCCTTGCCGCGCTGCTGACCAACCTGCTTGCCGTGCTTTTCGACATCCCCTTCAACTTTGCAAACGTCATCGTCCTGCCATTGCTTCTGGGTCTTGGCGTAGCAAACGGCATCCATTTCGTCCTTCGCGAGCGGAACGGCGATGGTGGCGACGTGCTTCACACCAGCACGCCCCGCGCCATTATGTTTAGCGCGCTGACGACAATCGGTTCTTTTGCAAGCCTAAGCCTTTCCACGCATATCGGCACCGCCAGCATGGGCATGCTGCTCACCATTGCACTGATATTGGTGATGGTCTGCACCCTGACCCTTATTCCGGCACTGATAACGATCCGGCGAAAGGAAGCTTAAGGCGTCTTTGGCGGCGGGCAATAGCCATGCCGCGCAAACCACGCGACGGCATCGCGAAACGCGTATTCCGCCGAACGCGGAGCGTAACCAAGCTCTTCGCGCGCACGCGCGTTCGAATAGAACATCTTCTTTTTCGCCATTCGCACGCTGTCGATCGAAATGAAAGGCTGATCGCCGCCGCTAAAGCGCGTCCAGGTTTCGGCCAGAGCGGCAATTGGCAGAACGGCATTGTGCGGAATGCGGAATTTCGGAGCCGGACGGCCTGTAATGGCGGCAATCTTTTGCAGAATATCGCGAAGGGTCAGGTTCTCGCCGCCAAGGACATACCGCCTGCCGATTTTTCCCTTCTTAAAAGCCAACAAATGCCCCTCTGCCACATCGTCGACATGCACGACGTTGAGCCCGGTATCCACGTAAGCCGGCATCCGCCCGGCTGCGGCCTCAACGATCATGTGGCCGGTGGGCGTGGGCTTGATGTCGCGGGGGCCGACCGGGGCCGAGGGGTTTACGGTAACAACCGGAAGGCCCTTGGCAACAAGGCGGCGGACCTCTTCTTCGGCCAGGAATTTCGAACGTTTATAATGTCCTATCATGTCGTCAAGGACGGCCGGCGTTTCCTCGTCCCCCGCACCGCCCCCCTTGGGCAATCCCAACGCCGCGACACTGCTTGTATGAACGATGCGCGAGACCCCTGCCTCGCCGGCAGCTTCGAGGATCTGACGAACGCCCGTCACATTGCTTTCGTAAAGGGTTTCCGGCTTGCGAACCCATATCCGGTAATCGGCGGCCACGTTAAAAAGCGCCTCGCAGCCCTTCAGCGCGCGGTCAAGGGACGGCCGGTCGCGAAGATCGCCGATGGCGGTTTCTACCTGCAGGCCTTCGAGGTTTCGCCGATCGCTGGTCTCGCGCAGCAGCACTTTTACGGCGTGGCCATCCGCGAGCAAGGCCCGAAGAACCGCGGAACCGACGAAGCCGGAAGCCCCGGTAAGCAATGTCGTCATGCCAGACCTTTCCAGGAAAATTTCAAAAGGAACAAAAATTTTAGGGCCATTCTGGCCTCGCCCCTGGCCGCCCAGCACGTGGCAACGAATGGCCGAAAAGGCATCTTATGGGACGAGATATCGTTTTCCGCACCTTAAATCTTTGCCTTTTTTAAGATTTTGGGCGAATTATACCCCTTGCAACCAGCCCTTTGGCTGTCCGAAACCTGCGCCGCCTCTTTCGGCCAGGGACAGACCGGCCGAATAACCATTTAGGTGTGTCATCGCCGTGACCGATCAACGAAAAATCCGAGTTTTGCTTGCCCAACCGCGCGGGTTTTGCGCCGGCGTCGAGCGGGCGATCGAGATCGTCAACCACGCCCTCGACAAATATGGCCCCCCAGTTTACGTGCGCCACGAGATCGTCCACAACCGGCATGTGGTGGAGACCTTGCGGGCAAAGGGCGCGCGGTTTGTCAACGAGCTGGATGAAGTGCCCGAAGGCGCGGTCACCGTGTTTAGCGCCCATGGGGTCTCACAAGAAGTTATCGGGGAAGCAAAACACCGCAATTTGCCGGTGATCGATGCGACCTGCCCACTTGTCTCGAAAGTCCATAAAGAAGGGCAGCGCTACGCCGGACGGGGATATGAGATCATTCTCATCGGCCACGAAGGTCACCCGGAAGTGGAAGGCACGCGCGGACAGATTCCAGGTGGCGTGCTTCTCATCTCCGACCCCAACGATACCGATCGCCTCAAGGTCCAGGATCCGAACAAGCTCGCCTACATCACCCAGACAACCCTTAGCGTCGATGACACCAAGGACGTGATCGAGGCGCTAAAGAAGCGCTTCCCGAACATCCAGGGACCCGATGTAAAAAACATTTGCTACGCGACCCAAAACCGTCAGGAATCCGTTCGCCATCTTGCTAAAAAGGTAGACCTGCTGCTTGTCGTTGGGGCGCCGAACAGCTCAAATTCAAACCGGCTCTGTGAAATTGGCCTCGAAATGGGGCTTCCCAGCTATCTCATCGAGGATTCGCAAGGGCTGGAACAGGCATGGCTCGACGGCATTGCAACGATCGGCATTACGGCCGGCGCTTCCGCACCGGAACAATTGGTGCAGGAAGTGATTCAACGGCTGGGCGATTTCGGCGATCTAGAGGTCGAGGCACTCGACGGCATCGAAGAAAACGTTCAGTTCAAGCTCCCGGCCGAATTACTGAATCATAAACAAGCAGCCAGCGCCTAAGGAAACCAGATGCCCGTACCTTTGATACAACAGATGCGCGTCGGCGCTTACGTCCTGAAACAACGCCTTCGGGGCACGAAACATTATCCGCTCGTTCTCATGCTGGAGCCTTTGTTCCGCTGCAATCTTGCCTGCGCCGGCTGCGGCAAAATCGATTACCCGGATGCAATTCTGAACAAGCGCCTCAGCGTGAAGGAATGCCTGGATGCCGTCGACGAATGCGGCGCGCCGGTTGTCTCCATCCCAGGCGGCGAGCCACTCCTGCACAAAGAAATCAAAGAGATCGTCGACGGCATCGTCGCACGAAAGAAATTCGTCTATCTGTGCACGAACGCGCTGTTGCTGGAGAAGAAGCTGGATCTTTTTAAGCCCAGCCCCTACCTCACCTTCTCCGTCCATTTGGACGGCAACCGCGAAATGCACGACAAGGCGGTTTGCCAGGACGGCGTCTTCGACCGGGCCATTCAGGCAATTCGCGCGGCAGCCGGAAAAGGGTTTCGGGTGAACGTCAACTGCACATTGTTTGACGGCACGGATGCCAAGGAAATCGGAGACTTCTTCTCCTATGTGACCGACCATTTGCACGTCGAGGGGGTTACCGTCTCGCCCGGCTACGCCTATGAGCGCGCACCGGATCAAGAGCATTTCCTGAACCGGCAGAAAACGCGGCAGCTTTTCCGTGACATCTTCAGATATGGCAAAGGCAAGAAGTGGCGGTTTTCACAATCCAGCCTGTTTCTTGATTTTCTTGCCGGCAATCAAACCTATGACTGCACGCCGTGGGGAAACCCGACCCGCAATATCTTTGGTTGGCAGCGCCCTTGTTATCTTTTGGGCGAGGGCTTTGCAGGCTCTTGGAAAGAGCTGGTCGAAGAAACGGATTGGGAAAAATACGGCACTGGAAATTACGAGAAATGCGCAAATTGCATGGTGCATTGCGGCTATGAGCCAACGGCCGTGAACGACACGATCGCACGTCCGTGGAAGGCCCTGATGGTCGCGCTCTTTGGGGTTCGGACGGATGGCCCGATGGCTCCGGATATTTCCCTCACGAATCAACGGCAGGCGGATTACGTTTTCGAAGAGAACGTCGAGACCTTCATGAAAGAGTCCCACGAAAGCGACGCCGCTTAAGCCCCAACCCCCTCCTATTCGAAGGCAAGGTCCACACCGGCCACGTCGATAAGCGTGCGAAGGGTGGCATGGGCCTTTCGATGCGCGCCGCCAAGCCGAAAAAGTGCTGGCCACACCCAGGGAGCAAGTGCGGCGCGCTGCATCACCGCCAGCGGCAAGGCCTCGCCCCCGGGACCAACGCCGGCCAGGGCTACGTCCGGGATGGCCGCGTGGGCAGGGTCCGCAATCGCACGAACGATCAGACAGGGAACCCCCCTCGCCTGGGCCACCCGTGCAACGGCGTGGCTTTCCATATCGACGGCCTGAGCCATCGTCTCTCCGAAAAGGGTTTTCTTTGCATCCACGGTCTGAATGACCCGGTCGCTTCCAGCAATCTCGCCAAGCGCCGGCACAAGATGGCCCCTCAACCGCGCACAAAGCCGATCCCGCCAGGCCAGGTCGACGCCCAGCGACGGTTCGCCCGCAAGCTGAATGGCGGACGCAAGCACCAGACTTCCAGAGCCAAGCTCCGGCGCCAGCCCACCGGCAATGCCAAAGCTGACCAGGGCGCCTGCCCCCTCTTCGAGCAAACGGAGGGCGCCAGCCTGCGCCGAAGCCGTATTCGCCCCGCCGCACAAAATCAGCGGCCGATGTGCCACCGGCAGCGCCTCGGACGCGACATCAACAACCGCCGCCTCCGTGCGCAGACCCGTGATGAAGCCAAGCCGCGTCACATTCCCTGCCGGACAGCCGGCGCGTTGCCCCGCAAAAGATTCCGATAGCGCGTTAACGCCCAGACGGGGAAATAAACGCTGTAACCATGGTAGCGAAGGTAAAAGACACGCGGAAAACCGACGGACGTATACCATTCCTCGTGCCATTTCGCGCCGCTTCGCGGCGCGTTCAGCAAATAGGCGATGCCGCGCTTCACCGCCCCGCTCTCCACTTCGCCGGCCGCCATCAATCCAAGTACCGCCCAGGCCGTCTGCGAGGCCGTGCTTGCCTTGGCCTCGCCGCGGCGCGCCTCCCAATAGCTGGCGCCGTCTTCGCCCCAGCCGCCATCTTCGCGCTGACGCGCCTTCAACCAATCGACCGCCTTGCGAATATAGGGGACGCTCAAATCTTCCCCCAGCGCCTGAAAGGCGGAAAGCGCCGACCACGTTCCATAAATATAATTCGTTCCCCAACGGCCGAACCACGAACCGTCTTCTTCCTGCTCGCCCTTCAGGAACGCCAACCCCCGGGCAACCACCGGCTGTTCGCAGCCGTAACCGATCTGCGCCAGAAAACCCAAACAGCGCGCACTGACATCCACCGTCGGCGGGTCCAACAACGCGCCATGATCGGAAAAGGGAATATGGTTGAGGCCGTAATGGGCATTCTCGGCATCGAAGGCGCCCCAACCGCCATTGGCACTTTGCATGCCGACAATCCATTCTTCGGCGCGCGCGATGGCTTCGCCGTAGCGCGCCTTGTCGAAGCGGTGAAGCGCCATGGCAACGACGGCCGTGTCGTCCACGTCCGGGTAATAGTCGTTCCAATATTGAAAGGCCCAGCCGCCTGGCCGCAAATTCGGCCTTTGCGCCGCCCAATCGCCGACCACGTCAAGAATTTGACGCCCGGCAAGCCAATCCAGCGCCTTTTCATGCTGCGCCGCCTCCGCAGTTTTTGGCGCCTCCTGCAAGGCAAGGGACATGAGACCTGTATCCCAAACCGGCGAGAAGCAAGGCTGGCAATAGGCTTCCTCCTCTCCGATGACCACCAGCCGGCGAATGGCCTTCTTGGCCACAACAACGTCCGCATGGTCCTTTTCATAGCCGAGGCAATCGAAGGCAATCACCGCATTTACCATCGCCGGAAAAATACCGCCAATGCCGTCTTCGCCATTGAGACGTTCTTTCGTGAAGCTGAGCGCTTTTTCGATGGCGCGCTGACGAATACCCTTTGGAAAATAGGGCTCAAGCAGGCGAAGCAGGCTGTCTATGCGCAAAAGCGCGGCACCAAGCAAAGAGCCCATCGGATTGACGTGGTAATGCTTCTCTTCTTCCGGGGGCGTGACGAAAAGTTCGCGAATATCGATTTTCCGCGGGTTGATCGCCGTTGGTTTTTTCGACATCAGAATTAAAAGCGGCGCAATCACCGTCCGCGACCAGTAGGAAACCTTGTCGAGATGGAAGGGAAACCATTTCGGCAACAAGGCAATCTCAACCGGCATCACCGGAACCGCCCGCCATGGCACCTGATCGAACAGCGCCAGTGCAATGCGGGTAAAGACGTTGGATTTAGCCGCCCCCCCATGGGCAAGAATCGCCTCGCGGGCACGCTTCATATGCGGCGCGTTCGCATCGTCGCCGACAACCTTCAAGGCAAAGTAAGCCTTCACGCTGGCGCTGATATCGAAATCGCCCTCGTAGAAAAGCGGCCACCCGCCATGCCGGTCCGATTGGGTGCGGCGAAGGTAAACGGCAATTTTTCTCTCGAGCGCGTCGTCAATCTCGTCGAAAAAATGTTCGTAGAGAATGTATTCCGCAGGGATCGTCGCGTCCGCCTCAAGCTCAAAGACCCAATGGCCGTCTTGGGCCTGGCGGCGAAAGCAATCGTCCCGGCTTTCTTCAAGAACATGATCGAGAAGGGCTTCGCCCTTGGCCGACATTGCCGGGGCACAATCCGATAAAACTGCCATGTGTTCTCCGCTTGGTCGTGCGCTGATTATCGCTTCATGGCGGCCTTGGCGGCCTGACGACCGGAAGATATTGCACTTTCAATCGTAGCAGGCAGGCCCGTATCGGTCCAGTCGCCGGCGAGGAAGAGGTTCACATGTTTCGTCCGGGTTTTGGGACGAAGGGCAATCGCCTCCGGCGTTTGGGAAAAGGTTGCGCGCCGCTCTTTGATCACGCGGCAGGGCGGCGGCGGCCCCTCGGCAATCTGCAAGGCCTGTGAAACGTCTGCCCAAAGTTTTGGAATCAGAACGTCCGAAGGCGCGTCGATATGGCGATCGGCGGCGCTGACGGTAACGGAAGCGACGCGCCCTCTTAGAAAAACCCATTGGGCCAGCCCGCCGATGACGCCAATAAAGGGCGCGGCGTGGGGCCAGGCGGGTGCTTCGGCCAAGTGAAAATGGGCGTTTAGGATTGGCTCGGTCGCCTTTGGCACAGAGAGGCCCGGCAGCAAATCGGCGGCATTCGACGGCGGCACGGCAAGAATGAGCCGATCCTCCGCCGCAAGCGCGACACGCTGCTCGCCAAAGTCCAGCGCCGAGACGCGCGCATCCGCAAAGACGAGCCTGCGAAGGCGGTGGGTGAAATGAACCGTCGCACCCTTTTGCGCAAGATAAGCAAGGGCCGGGTCGACAAAACTTTCCGAAAGACCCTCCCTTGCGATCATGGGACGCGCCGCTTCCCGGCCCCTTCCGAAAATGCGCAGCAGCACCGGAAGCAAAAGACGCGCCGCCGCCTTTTCCACGGGCGTGTTCAGCGACGCAATGGCAAGGGGCTCCCAGAAATAGCGGTAGAGGGGGCCGCCATCCGCGAAGGTTTCGGCAACGCTGGCCTGGG
>JAJFGH010000180.1 GCA_021776275.1 Alphaproteobacteria bacterium
GCCGGACCGGGCCGCGGACCTTTGCATCGAAAAAGTCGAGCTCGACGCGTTGTTGGAACGTTCGGATTTTATCACCCTGCACACGCCGCTTAGCGATGCAACTCGGGACCTGATCAATGCCGAGGCGATTGCGAAGATGCGCGACGGCGTACGGATCATCAATTGCGCCAGAGGCGGCCTGGTGAATGAGGCGGATTTGAAGAAGGCGATCGAGGACGGAAAAGTCGCAGGCGCGGCCATCGATGTCTTTTCGGAAGAGCCCGCCCGCGAGAACGTTCTCTTCGGGATGGAGAAGGTCATTGCGACGCCCCATCTCGGCGCTTCGACCGCCGAGGCCCAAGAGAACGTCGCAATCCAGGTTGCCGAGCAGATCGCCGATTACCTGCTTACCGGGGCGGTGACGAATGCGATTAACATGCCGTCCGTCACGGCGGAAGAAGCCGTGCGGCTGCGCCCATACATGACGCTGGCGCAGCAATTGGGCAGCTTCGCGGGCCAGATGACCCAGACGGGGATCGAGGCGGTTACCATTGAATATGCCGGCCAGGTAACGGAATTGAATACGCGTCCGTTGACCGCGCTGGCGCTTCAGGGATTGCTGGCGCCGCTGATGGAATCGGTGAACATGGTGAACGCGCCGACGATTGCGCGCGATCGCGATATCGATGTCACGGAAGTGAAGCATGAGCGCGAGGCGGACTATCAAACCTTGATCCGGCTTGTCGTCAAGACAGAGAAACAAACGCGAAGCATTTCCGGAACCCTTTTCGGGGGAGACAAGCCGCGCGTCGTTCAGGTCAACGACATCGCCATCGAGGCCGAGCTTGGCCCGCGCATGCTTTTCGTGACGAATCAGGACAAGGCCGGTTTTATCGGCAAGCTGGGCAGCGTGCTTGGCGACAATGGGGTCAACATCGCGACCTTCCATCTGGGCCGGGAGGCGGCGAACGGAAGCGCGCTTGCGCTGATTCAGGTGGACGAAGAGGTGAACGGCAAGACCCTCCAGGAATTGCACGCGATCCCCGAAGTTTTGCAGGCCTATTCGCTTTCTTTCTAGGAAAATTGGGCGATTTCCCTTGGCTTCCGCGGCGTGGCGCCGGGATTTCCGTTTGCCGTTTGCCCGGAAAACGGCTAGTAGGAAGCCGTCCCGAAAGGACCATAGCCGGGACGTCCCCTTGAGAGGGGGGAACCCCCTTGGGATGGGGAAGCCATGACGGATCAATCGAAAAAGGCATTGCTGCCGGCGGGACTGCGCGACGTTTTGCCGCCCGAAGCCGCCGCCGAAACGCAGCTGATGGAAACGCTGCTCGCCGCCTTTACGGCGCGCGGGTATGAACGCGTCGCCCCGCCCCTTGTCGAGTTTGAGGAAAGCCTCCTGGAGGGGGCAGGGGCCGCGATGGCGGGCAAGGCCTTCCGGATCATGGATCCGGTTTCTCAGCGCATGATGGCGGTTCGCCCGGACATGACGTTGCAGGTGGCGCGCATCGCGCGGACGCGCCTTTTGGATGCGCAGCGGCCGCTCAGGCTTTGCTATGGCGGCCAGGTGCTTCGCGTAGTGGGAAGCCAGCTTCGTCCGGAGCGGGAGTTCGGCCAGGCGGGCGTGGAGCTGATCGGCTCGGCGTCGGAAAGCGCCGATCTGGAAGTTCTTCTGCTCGCCGTTGAGGCCTTGCAGGCGATCGGGGTTCCCGGCCTTTCGGTCGACCTTACTTTGCCGACTCTGGTGCCGGCATTGTGCGAAAATCTCGGGCTTGATTTCGGCCCCGGTTCCCCTTTGCGCGGCATGCTGGACCACAAGGACGCAACCGCCGTCAGCGCCCTTGGCGGCAAGGCGGCAGACCTTTTGGGCGCACTTTTGCAGGCGGCCGGTCCGGCGGATCGTGCCCTTGATCTTTTGAAGAAGATCGATTTGCCGAAATCAACGGCGGTCGAGCGAACATGCCTGGCGAACGTTGTTGCGCAATTGCAAAAGGTGGCGCCTGGCCTTGGGCTTACGGTGGACCCGGTCGAAAACCGCGGCTTCGAATATCATACCGGCCTTAGCTTTACATTTTTTGCTCTCGACACGCGCGGTTCGCTGGGCCGTGGCGGGCGCTATTCGGCGGGCGGGGAGGAGCCGGCAACCGGCTTTACGCTTTTCCTCGATACCTTGGCGCGGGCTTTGCCCGATGTAGAGCCGTCGCGCCGGCTTTTCCTTCCCTTCGATACGCCGGCGGCGGATGCGGCGCGGCTGCGTCAGGAAGGCTGGGTCACCGTTGCCGCGCTTGAGGACGGGAAGGACGACCAAACGGAAGCGGCGCGTCTTGGCTGCACGCATATTTTCCGTTCCGGCAATACGCAGCCGGTGAAAAAGAAGTAGAGGATCGCATGGCGAACGTTGTCGTTGTCGGCTCCCAATGGGGGGACGAGGGAAAAGGAAAGATTGTCGATTGGCTTTCCGAGCGTGCGGAGGTGGTCGTGCGTTTCCAAGGCGGGCACAACGCCGGTCATACCCTTGTTATAAATGGCGAAACCTACCGGCTAAGCCTGCTTCCCTCCGGCATTGTGCGCAAGGGCAAGCTTTCGATTATTGGCAATGGGGTCGTCATCGACCCTTGGGCGCTGCTTGAAGAGATCGACGGGATTGCCAAACAGGGTGTCGAAGTGACGCCCAAAAATTTGCGCATCGCCGAAAACGCACCACTTATTCTTCCGCTGCATCGCCGTCTCGATCTTGCGAGGGAGGAGGCAAGCGGCACGTCAAAAATTGGAACGACGAAACGGGGCATCGGACCCGCTTATGAAGATAAAATCGCGCGCCGGGCCATTCGCGTCTGCGACCTTGCCGATCCGGAAACCCTCGCGGCGCGCGTCGAGGCACTTCTTGTCCATCACAATGCCCTGCAGCGCGGCTTGGGTTTTGAAGAAATCGACGGCGACGCCCTTTGCAAGGAACTTCTCGATATTGCGCCAAGACTTCTGCCTTTTTCCGGCACCGTCTGGAAAGAACTCCACGCGGCAAGGCGGACGGGCAAGCGCATTCTTTTCGAAGGTGCCCAGGGCGCCATGCTGGATATCGATCATGGTACCTATCCTTACGTGACGTCCTCGAACACCGTCGCGGCCCAGGCGGCGGCAGGTTCCGGCACCGGCGCTACGGGCTACGTGCTTGGCATTACGAAGGCCTATACGACCCGCGTCGGCAGCGGCCCGTTTCCGACCGAACTTGAGGACGAAACGGGCGATCTTCTGGGCGAGCGGGGCAAGGAGTTTGGCACGGTTACGGGGCGGAGGCGCCGTTGTGGATGGTTCGACGCCGTTCTCGTCCGCCAGGCTATTCAGGTAGGCGGCATTGACGGCATTGCGCTTACGAAGCTCGACGTGCTCGATGGCTTGCCCGAGCTCAAGGTCTGTACCGGCTATCGTCATGGGGGCGAAAGCTACGATCATCTGCCGGCCCTCTCCGCCATTCAGGGTGCCGTCGAGCCCATCTACGAAACCCTTCAGGGATGGCAGGAGAGCACCCATGGCGCACGTTCCTGGGCGGAACTGCCAGCAACGGCTGTCAAATATATCCGCCGTATCGAAGAGCTGATCGGCGCACCGGTGGCCCTGCTTTCCACCAGCCCCGAGCGCGAGGACGCCATTCTCGTCCACGACCCCTTCGCGGATTGACCATAAAAATCCCCTAAATCCGGGCAAAAACGGCCGATTTTCGGAAAAAACGTTAACGCTTTCTTTCCCTTACCACTGCAAGATTCGCAAGGCGGATTCTGTCGAGACGGTGGAAGCGGAAATGACGGCGGTCGAAAAACCAACGGCCACGGAACCAGGCGCCGAAAAAGCACCGGCGGCGCCTTTACCCGGCGGCGAAATTTTGTTGAAAGGGCGATACCGCCTTCTTCGGGAGGCGCCATTGCCCGCCTACGATTCGCCTACGGCGAAAGCTTACGCCGTCAAAGACAATTTGCACCCAGAGCGCCCGCTGTTCGCCCATGTCTGCGATTCCGGGTTGCCCCTGCGCTGGCCATTTCTCGAACAGCAGCGCCAGCAAAACATGCGCGGCGTCCTTCAGCTTGTCGAAGAAGAAGCCATCGAATGGCCTTCCGAGCAGGGCATGTGCCCGGTTTTTATTTATATGCAACCGGGGGATCCGCTTTGTTCCTTCCCTGCAGGTCCGATGACGGTAAAGGCGATTGAGGCAACCGTCATTGCGCCTGCGATCGAGGCGCTGCGGCAACTGGAAGCCCTGGACTTAACCCATCGGGGCATTCGGCCGGACAATTTATTTATGGCCGAAAACAAGGAAGGCGCCGGCGTTTTGCTTGGTGACTGCGTTTCGGCACCGTCCGCTTATAACCAGCCCGTACTCTTCGAACCGATTGAAAGCGCGCTGGCCGATCCGTCGGGGCGTGGCCGGGGAAAAATTGCCGACGATGTCTATGCGCTTGGCGTTACGGTGCTGGCGCTTCTTTTAGGCGACCTGCCAGCGAAGGACGTCGACAAGGAAGCCATCCTGAAAAGAAAAATTCTGAAAGGGTCTTATAACTTTTTAATGGGTAAGCGGCCGCCGACTTTGCCGCTCCGGATGATGGAGTTCTTGAAAGGGACCCTTCACGACGACAGCCAAAAGCGTTGGGGGTTGGACCAGATCGAAGACTGGCTGGACGAGCGCCGGACCCATGAATTGCCAGGCGTTCCAAATATAGCGCCCCATGTTTTTACCTTTCGGAAAGAGCAGCACATAACCGGGCGCTCTCTGGCGTGTGCTTTTCTGCAGCATCCCCAGGAAGGCGCGAAGGCCATTCGGGAAAGCCGCTTCGAATCCTGGGCGGCACGCAGCATCGCCAGTCCGGACCATGCGCGGGCCGTTGCGGAGGAAATCCTTAAAGATCGCGCCGCTCTGGCTTCGGCGGAACGCCTGGTGGCACGGATTGCCATCTTGCTCGATCCAGAGGCGCCCATCCGCTACAAGGATTTTTCAGCGCCGATCGACGGCTTTGGCAGTTTGCTTGCAAGCCGGTTTTCCGACGATAGCGCCCGGCGCAATTTCTCCGAAATTATCCGCTATCAGCTTCCACAGCTTTGGCTTTCGGCTCAGGAACCGGGGATGGCGAAGAATCGCAAGATTCTGCAACGCTTGCATCGGCTTCAGCATTTTCTCAACCGCCGCGGGCTTGGCTTTGGGATCGAGCGGTGCTTGTACGAGCTTACGCCGGGCCTGCGCTGTCAAAGCTCGCTTGTCTTGCCGAGATATTGCGCGAATATTTCCGAATTGTTGCCTGCGCTGGAGGCTGCCGCCGGCGAGCTTGAAAAGCTGGTGGAACCAATCGACAGTCACATTGCAGCTTTTGTCGCGAGCCGTTTTCCCGGCAAGGTGGATAGCTTTCTCGTCTCGCTCGCTTCGTCCGCGGGTTCAGCCGAGCGCGCGTTGGGCGTCCTGGGCATGCTGGCCAGTTTGCAGGACCGCCATGGGCCCGCCCGCCTGGCCAGGCTCGCTGGCTGGGTGTGGAAGCTTCTGCCGCCGGTGATCGGCAGCTATCACAACCAGGCGCTCCGCCGTCGGCTGGAAGAAGAAGGGGAGAAAACCGCCGGGCAAGGCAGCCTTGTTGCAATCTATAATTTGGTTGGCAATCCATCGCAACGCCGCGCGGACCAGCGCGCCTACGCAATTGCCCGCAGCCAATTCACCCGCTCGCTTGCAGAAACGGCAAAGCTTGACCGCAAGCTGAAAGGGTTGCCCTTAACGTCGCTCGTGCTTGGTCAGATGTTCGCGGTCCGGCTTTCCATTCTTATCGCGCTGGTCGCCGTCAGCCTCATGATTTCACAATATATCTAGGGGGGGGCGGCATGGCAGGGCGAAAAGCAGGCATAAAAAGACCAAAGCAAAGATCGGGCATCGGCCTTTGGTGGGTCATCGCGCTGTTCGTGTTGGTGGTGGTCTCCGCCTTTGCGCTGCCGACCGTTATTCTTCTGATGCTTGGCCTGCTGCCGGCCTGGGTTGCCTTTATCGTGGATCGCGGCCCGGGCAAGGCCGCGGGCAAATGCGTTATGTCGCTAAATGTCGCGGGCGCTGCGCCCTACCTTGTCAATTTGTGGACGGCAGGAGGGGCCGGGCAAATGGACAATGCCTTTATCATCCTGACGGATCCTTCCGCGTGGCTGGTCATGTACGGCTCCGCCACGCTTGGCTGGTTGATCTATTTCGGCATGCCATATCTGGTGGGCGCGATCGTCGAGATGCGTGCCGAGGGCCGCAAAGGGCAGCTTGCCAAATTGCGGAAAGCCATTGTCGTCGAGTGGGGCGAAGAAATTGCAGGCGTTCTACCGCAGCAAAAAAAATAGGCGCCGCCCGAAGAAGCGGTCGGCCGGGGGGCTAGTGGCCGATCCGCTGTTCGGTGGCGGCGTTCTTTATCGCCTTTTGGAGTTTTGTGAAGGCCCGCACCTCGATCTGGCGGACGCGTTCGCGCGAGATGCCATATTCCTGGCTTAAATCTTCAAGCGTTCGCGGGTCGTCGCGCAATTGACGTTCGTTCAGGATGTGG
Source organism: Alphaproteobacteria bacterium (assembly GCA_021776275.1). Lineage (GTDB taxonomy): Bacteria > Pseudomonadota > Alphaproteobacteria. Next base: position 6,522 of record JAJFGH010000180.1, read on the forward strand.
CGCTCGCGATCGTTCAAACCGGTCATCGCCTCGCGAAGCAATTGCCGGCGGTTCGTCAATTCCTCGTTCTCGGCAGTCAGGGTTTCCTGGTTGGGGCTGTCGTCCTCAAGCCAGTCCAACCATTCGCCTTCGCCCTCGTTGTCGGTGCGCAGGGGCGCGTTCAGGGAATGGTCCCGGCCGGACATCCGGCCGTTCATTTCGATCACGTCCTTTTCGCTGACGTCGAGGCGCTCAGCAATTTCCGTCACGGTTTCCGGTGCAAGATCGCCGGCGTCGATGGCTTGTAGCTGGCCTTTCAGGCGCCGCAAATTGAAGAACAGTTTCTTTTGCGCCGCCGTCGTGCCCATTTTTACCAGCGACCAGGAATGGAGGATGTATTCCTGGATCGAGGCCCGGATCCACCACATCGCATAGGTTGACAAGCGGAAGCCGCGTTCGGGGTCGATGCGCTTCACCGCCTGCATGATTCCGACATTGCCCTCTGAGATCAGGTCCGCCAATGGCAGGCCGTAGCCGCGATACCCCTTGGCGATTTTTGCGACAAGGCGCAGATGGCTCGTCACCAGGCGGTGGGCCGCCTCGCTGTCGCCATGCTCCGCAAATCGCCGGGCGAGCATGTATTCCTCGTCCCGCTCCAGCATCGGAAATTTCCGGATCTCCTGGAGATAGCGGGTGAGGTTGTTTTCCGGCGAAAATGGCAGCGCAACTGGAAGGGTCGACATGGCTGGTCCTCCCGGGCTTTCGCCCCCTGATCGAGCGCATTAGCACTCTTGTGTGTTGAGTGCCAGAATACGGAATTGTCCCCCGATTTGTCAAGAAAAACGCCCTGTTTCAGGGAAGTATCGAGAAGATTAAATCTTCTCTAGAATTTTTACTAAGTCCCTAAAATCTTTTGGCAAGTCACTTTTGAAGCATAGCGTCCGGCCGTCGCGCGGGTGCTCAAATTCGATCACATGGGCGTGTAGGGCCTGGCGGCGAAAGGCTCCGATGGCGTCCGCCACGGCTGGCGCAAGGCCGGCGGGGGGGCGTTTGCGCCCATAGACCGGGTCGCCCAGAAGGGGATGGCCCCGATGGGCGAGGTGGACGCGAATCTGATGGGTCCGGCCGGTCTCGAGCCGGCATTCCACCAGGCTCGCCACCGCGGCAAAATGGCTGCGCACGGCGTAATGGGTGGCCGCCGGTCGGCCGCCATGGGTCAGCACCGCCATCTTCTTGCGGTTTTTCGGATTGCGCCCGATGTTGCCTTCGATCCGTCCGGCGGCGGGGGCCGGCGCGCCCCAGACAAGGGCAAGGTAGATGCGTTTCAAGCGGCGGCTTTGCAGCTGGTTTGCCAAGGAGCGGTGCGCAAGATCGTTCTTGGCGACGATGAGAAGGCCGGAGGTGTCCTTGTCCAGCCGATGGACGATGCCGGGCCGGGCGACGCCGCCAATCCCCGACAGGCTTTCGCCGCAATGATCGATTAGCGCGTTGACAAGGGTGCGGTCCGGATTGCCGGGCGCCGGATGCACGACCAGGCCGGCCGGTTTGTCGATGACGAGAAGATCGTTGTCCTCGTAAGGAATGGTAAGAGGGATGGCCTGGGCTTCGGGCTTGGCCGGTTTTGCCGCCGGCACGTTTAAGGTGAAGCATAGCCCCGGTTTGACCCGCATGCTGGGGTCCGTTATCGTGCGGCCGCCTGCGACGAGGTGCCCCGTTTCGATGAGGCGCTTTAAATGGCTTCGCGACAGTTCCGGCAGCCTATCCGCCAGGAACCGGTCGAGGCGAACGCCCTTGTCCTGGCTGCCGCTGGTAACCTGAAATTGGCGCACCGGCGCCTCATCTGCCTTGCGGTTTGCTGTCATGAAAGGAGACTGGCCGAAACCATGCGAGGGCTCAAGTTTCTGGTCATCTTTCTTGGTGTGGTCCTTCTGGCCGGGTTTGTCGTGCTTGGGGTCACAATCGCCAAGCGCGCCTCTTCGAAATTAACCGGCGATCCAAATGCGGCGGCACCCGCCGCCTTCGATGCGTCGCCCATTGCCTTGCCGAAAGGCTCCCGAATTGAGGAAACCCAGGTCGAGGGCGATCGGCTTTTCCTGCGCCTTACCCTTGAAAACGGTGCCGCCCAAATCCTGGTCCTAAGTGTAAAGGACGGATCGCGGCTGGGCACGATCGTGCTTGAACCCTCGCCATGATCCGCCTGACATGCGGGGATTTGCGGGCGATCAAGGCGGCGGCGGAAGACGCCTATCCCATGGAAGCCTGCGGGCTGCTCGTCGGCAGTCTCACGGAAGACGGCGTTTACGACGTTGCGCGGATTGTCCCCAGCCGCAACCTGGCCGCCGAACAGACGGGGCGGAAGGACCGCTTCGAGATCGACCCCAAGCTTCGTTTCGACGTTATGCGTGCCTGCGAAGGCTCCGGCGAGGCCATCATCGGGCATTACCACTCCCATCCGGACCATCCGGCGGCCCCCTCCAAGACGGATTTTTCCATGGCGTGGGACGCGGACTTCGTCTGGGTCATCGTCGCCGTTCCGAAGGGGAAGGCGGGGGCGGTAACGGCCCATGTGCTGGAGGGCGTGCCGGAGGGCGTGCCGGAGGGCGTGCCGGAGGGCGTGCCGGATGGGGCCGCGAAGGCCTTTCGGGAAATCCCCCTGGCGGCTCATGGTTAAGGGCGGATGGGACAAGTCCCTTGATTGCAGCGGCCGGATCGGGCATGACTGCCGCTCTCGATCTGGGTCCCCTTCGTCTAGCGGTCCAGGACATCGCCCTCTCACGGCGAAAACAGGGGTTCGATTCCCCTAGGGGATACCACACCAGCCAAAGCCGGCCGCCTCAGAACTACGGGTTCTGCTTCCACCAGTCGATGGTCCGTTCGATGCCTTCTTCCAGGCCGTAGCGCGGGTGCCAGCCGGCCTCGTCCGATAGCCGTGCGGCGCTGCCATAAAATGCGAGCGGCTCGTCAGAGGCGGCGGGCGCGTCGCCAAGTTCGAGCAAGCCGCCGGCCTCCAGCTTATCGGCAATCATCCGCGCCACATCGGCAAGTTTCACCGGTTCGCCCGAAGCGATGTTCAAGGCGCCCGCCACTTCGCATTCGAGCAGGCGCACGAATGCCGAGGCGATGTCTTTGATGTGCAGAAGATCGCGTTGCCGTTCGCCGACGGGACATTTTACCGGCTCGCCTCTCAGCAACGGGGCAACGATGGATGGAACAAACCGTTTGGGGTTTTCATGTGGGCCGTAGCACATGAAGATGCGTCCCCAGGCGGCGCTTATGCCCGCCTCTTCAAACAGGGCCCGTTGCAGGCGGTAGAGCGAAAGCTTGGCATGTCCGTAAAGCGAATTCGGTTCCAGCAGCGTGGTGTCTTCGATGCACTTGCCCTGGCTCCAGTCGTATTCGGCGCAGGTTCCGGCGGAAACGGCGCGCTTGC
>JAJFGH010000019.1 GCA_021776275.1 Alphaproteobacteria bacterium
CACATAAGCGAGCGCATACCAGCGGATCGCCACCGGCCCGAACGCAATCAGGACGGGGTCGATGGCGGGAAAGGGGAGTGCGAACAGCATGGGTTCGATCCGGTTGCGGTTGGGCCGTTTCAGGCGGGGCGGCTAGAGATAGGGGTCCGCCGCATTCAAATGGTTGCGGACATAGCGCGCGATGCCGTCTTCCAGGGACGTAAACGGCAAATCGCATCCGGCTTGGCGCAGGCGCGACATCTCGGCTTGGGTGAAATATTGATAGCGCTCGCGCACTTCTTCCGGTGTGTCGATGAATTCGATGTTCGGTTCTTTGTCGAGCGCATGAAACATGGCGTTGGCCAGATCGAGAAAGCTGCGCGCCTTGCCGGAGCCAAGATTGAAAAGGCCGTTCACCTCGGGATGTTCGTAAAGCCACAACATGATGTCCACGCTGTCTCCGACCCAAAGGAAATCCCGAAGCTGCTCGCCATCCGCATAGTCCGGGTTGTGCGACCGGAAAAGACGTATGGGTTTGCCGGCTTTCGCGTCCGGAAAAATCTGCGCGGCGACGCTTTTCTGCGCGCCTTTGTGGTATTCGTTCGGGCCATAGACGTTGAAGAATTTTAGCCCCACCCATTGCGGCGGCTCCGCGCCTCCCGCCCGCACGATTTTCGCAACGTGTTGATCAAAGAGATGCTTGCTCCACCCATATGGGTTCAGCGGCCGGAACTTGGCCAGCGCTTCTGGCGATCCGTCGTCGTCGAACCCTTGCGACCCGTCGCCATAGGTGGCGGCCGAGGAGGCATAGAAGAAACGGATGTTTTCCTCGGCGCAATGTTCCCATAGGGAAACGGAGAGGCGAAAATTCGTCTCCAGCAGGCGCTCGGTGTCCAACACCGTCGTGTCGGAAATGGCGCCCAGGTGAAAAATCGCCTCCACCTCGCCCCGATGGGCTTCGAGATAGGGGAAAAGATCGTCCGGGCGCACGATGTCGAGCAGGCTGCGTTTGGCAATGTTCTGCCATTTTTCGCCATCGTCGAGCTGGTCGCAGGCGACCAGGGCCTTCTGGCCGTTGGCCTCAAGGCCGGCCAGGAGGTTCGAGCCGATAAACCCGGCGCCACCCGTCACCAAAATCATGGAATTCCCCTTTATCTCCGCTTTCCTTATAGGGCTGGGGTCGGGCTGTCGCAACCAAGGAGGAACGGTTGTCAGCGCCGCCCTCGCCTTCCATAATGCCGCGCTTCAACCGAAGGATTTAAGATGATGGATTCCGGAAACCGCCCCTTCGACGATTTTACCCGCGTTGCCGGGGGTGCGCTTGGCGCGTTGGGCGCGCTGAAGCAGGAATTGCGCGAGCTTGTGCGTCAGCAAATCGATCGCCTGTTGGCGGATCAGGACCTGGTTCCCCGCGAGGAATTCGAAGCGGTGAAGGCAATGGCGGCCAAGGCGCGAAGCGAGCAGGAAGCCTTGGAACAGCGTGTTCAGGCCCTTGAGGCAGCCCTGCAAGGCAAAGCCGGGCCCCAATAGCCTAGCCGGGCGGGTCCGCCCAAGCCGCCGCTTAAGCCCGCATTTTTCCGTCCCCGCGCCTTGCCCTCTCCCATCTTGCGCCCGATGCGACATTCTGGCAGTTTAGCCGGTATGGTGTGTTACCGGAGGGTATGACACCATATCTCGTGTCCATATCTGGGCCCGCTATCCGCTGGGGGACGTCACGATGACCATGGTTTCCACTTCGATCCGGCACAGCCCGTCGAACCCGCTCGACCTCATCGAGGATTTGCTCGTCCGGCAGGACATGCTGTTCAAGCGGGCAAGCAAGGAAGAGCTTTCTGCCGACGCACCGGGCCGGTGGTGCGATTTCAACCTGTATTTTGCCTGGCGCCGCGAAGCCGACGCGCTGCATTTTTCCTGCGCGATGGATTTGCGCGTGCCGGCGCCGAAGCGCCGCCCGGTTTCCGAATTGCTGACGTCGGCGAACGAAAGGTTGTGGCTTGGCCATTTCGACATGTGGTCGGAAGACGGCCTGCCGATGTTCCGTCACACTTTGCCGCTTCGCGGCGTTCATGGGGCAAGTTCCGAGCAGATCGAAGATCTGGTGGAGACGGCGTTGGTCGAGTGCGACCGTTTCTACCCGGCGTTGCAGTTCGTGCTCTGGGGCGACAAGGAGCCCGATGAGGCGCTGCGCCTGGCTTTGCTCGATACGATCGGGGAAGCTTAGGCTCCGCCGGGCGCGGGGTTAGGGTACGGTGGAAGGACCCGTTCTTCTTATTGGTTGCGGCAAGATGGGTGGCGCCATGCTCGATGGCTGGCTTGCGCGCGGCTTGCCGGCGGAGCGTGCCATCGTCATCGAACCAAAGCCGACGGCAGGCGAAGCGTTTCGTTGCCGGCCGGGGCTTCGGATCTTGCCATCGGCGGCGGCGCTGGACGAAGGCTTTCGGCCATCGGTCGTCGTCTTTGCCGTAAAGCCGCAGGAAACCGAAGCGATCCTTCCCGATTACCGCCGCTTTGTCGGGTCGGACACCGTCTTTCTCTCGATCGTTGCCGGCAAACGCATCGCCGCTTTCGAAGCGGCGTTGGGCACGGCGGCGATCGTGCGGGCGATGCCGAACACCCCGGCCGCCATTCGCCGCGGCATCACGGTCGCCTGCGCGAACGCATCCGTCACCGAAGAGCAACGCGCGCGATGCCAGCACTTGCTCGACGCGGTCGGCGAGATGGATTGGGTCGGGGACGAAGGGTTGCTGGATGCCGTCACGGCGGTCTCCGGCAGCGGTCCAGCCTATGTGTTCCTGTTCACGGAATGCTTGGCCCAGGCGGGCATTCAGGCGGGGCTGCCGGCTTCGCTGGCCTGGCGGCTTGCCCGGGTCACCGTCAGCGGCAGCGGCGAGCTGTTGCACCGCTCCGGCGAAGCGGCGGATGTGCTGCGCCAGAACGTCACCAGCCCCGGCGGCACAACGGCGGCGGCGCTGGAGGTGCTGATGGCGGAAGGCGGGCTTGGCGCCCTTCTCGATCGGGCGGTCGCGGCCGCGGCGGCGCGCTCCCAGGAGCTTGGCGACTAGCCATTTTCCCCGGAAACGCCCGGTTTTCCTGACTTTTGTGCAGTGCAAAATAAATCTTGACGCCCAGGGCTGCCCAGGTGATATTACGGACGTATTGTGCACCGCAACATATTTGCGGCATTCAGGAACAGCAACCGGGCTTCGGTCGTTTTTGCCGGGGCCCAAGAGACAAAACAAAGGTTAGGGTTATGGAAAAATTTAATCCGTTTATGAATCTTGATGCGACGAAAGCGTTTGGCGATTTCCGTCTTCCGGAAATGAATGTCGAGGGATTCTTGACCAGCCAGCGTAAAAATCTGGAAACGGCGACGGTGCTTAGCCAGCTCGCCTTTGAAGGGCTCCAGTCGGCAACGAAATGCCAGGCTGAACTTGCAAAAAGCTGCGTCGAATCCTACACGAAGGGTGCGGAGGCCATCGCTGAGGCCAAGTCGCCTGAGGAAACAGCAGCGAAACAGGCCGATTTGGTCGAATCGCTTTTTGAAGAGGCCGTCACGGACCTCAATGAGCTGACGAGCCTCACGACGAAGTCCGCGAACGCGATCTTCCATGTCGTTGAGCAGCGTTTCACGGAAGGCCTCGACGAATTTCGCACGGCGGTAAAACCGAACGGCAAAGCGTCGGCAGCGAAAGCCCCGGCCGCAAAGACCCCTGCCAAGGCTGCCAAGTAAGCAAGCCTTCCGGGCCAAGATGCATTCGAAGAAGCCGCCGGTTTTCCGGCGGCTTTTTCTTTGCGTGCGCGGTTTTTGGGAAGCTAAAGCGGTAGGCGAAGGCGGACGCGCAACCCCCCCAGCGGGGAGGTGTCGAGGGCGATATCGCCGCCATGGCCGCGAATGACATCGCGGCTGATTGCAAGCCCAAGCCCGACGCCGCCGGTCTCGCGATTGCGCGACGTGTCCAGCCGGTAAAAGGGGCGAAAGACTTCTTCGCGCTTGTCGGGTGGAATGCCAGGCCCATCGTCGTCGATCGTGATGAGGATGCCGTCCTGGCGTTTGCCGGCGCGGATGGCAATGTGGTCGGCGTGGCGCTTGCTGTTTGAGACAAGGTTCGTAAGGGCGCGCTTGAAGGCATCGCGACGTAGCGGCAGGACCATGTCGCCCTCGACATGCAGGTCGATTGCCGCGCCTTCCCGGCGCGCGCCGTCGGCAACCTCGCGGAGCAGCGCGCCCAGGTCCACTTCCACCGCCGCCTCGCCGCCTTCGCCCCGGGCAAAGGCAAGGTAGCCCTCGAGCATCGTTTCCATGTCGTCAATATCGGTCCGGATGTTGGCGATGTCCGAATTCTCCGGCAGCAGCGCAAGCTGCAATTTGATCCGCGTAAGAGGGGTTTTCAAATCGTGGGAAACGCCTGCCAGCATCTCTGTCCGCTGAGAAATCTGGCGCTGGATGCGTTCGCGCATGAGGTTAAAGGCGCTGGCGGCCTGTCGCACTTCCAGCGCGCCGGCCGGCCGGAAGTCGTGGACGTCGAGGCCGCGACCGAAGCGGTTGGCGGAAAGGGCAAGGCGGCGGATCGGCCGCACCTGGTTGCGCATGAAGAGGGTGGCGATCGCAAACAGGACAAGCGAAACCCCGACCATCCACATGATGAAGATATAGGTGGTCGAGCTAAACAGCCGTTTGCGGGACGCAAGAATATGCAAGACGCCTTCCGGCATCTGAACCTGGATCTCTACTTCCCGATCGTAGCTTTGCGTATCGATCCGAAAGGGGCGGCGAAGGCGCTGTTCGAGTTCGCGTTGGAGCGTCGCGTCAAGAAAGCCGAAAAAGCGCGGCGACAAGGCCGCGGGAAGCGTTTCCCCTTCCTTTAAAAAGGCGCGAATTTCAAGCAGGCTTAGCGCCTGATCCAGAAGGGCTTCCCTCTCGTCCGGGGCCGGGTGGCGTTCCATCAAATGGATGATCACGCTGATTTCGCCCGCCAGGCTGCTGGCAAGGTGGCGGGTGACGGTGTCCCAATGGCGTTCATAAAAGATGTAGGTGGAGGCGACCTGCAGCAGGATAAGCGGCATGACGATGATCATCAGGGAACGCCCAAGGAGCGTTTGCGGCAAAAAACGTTTGATCATCTCTTTCGTCCTAGCGGTCCGACCGCAGCACGTAGCCCTGCCCGCGAACCGTTTGCAAATAGCGCGGCAGTCTGGGGTCCGGTTCGATTTTACGGCGAAGGCGCGTCACTTGCACATCAACGGTGCGGCTGCCGCCATGGATCTGGCTTTCTTCGACAAGCTCTTCCCGGCTTAGCGCCTTGCCAAGGTGGCGCGCCAGGACGGCAAGCAGGCGCGCTTCCGCGCTTGTCAGGCGCACCAGCTCGCCATTTTTCCGCAATTCTTCCCGCGCCGGCTCGAAGGAAAAATCCCCCAGCGAAATTTCTTTGGCGGGCTCCCCATCCAATTGGGTGCGGCGGAGAATCGTTTGGATCCGAAGCACAAGTTCTCTCGGTTCGAACGGCTTCGGAAGGTAATCGTCGGCGCCGACTTCCAGTCCTTTGATACGGTCGTCCGTTTCGCTCATCGCCGTTAGAAGCAGGATGGGAATATCGCTTTCTTTCCGAAGCGAATTCGTAAGATCGATGCCGCTCTCTCCTGGCATCATGACGTCGAGCACAATCAGATCGAAGGCGAGGCTTTGCAGCTTGTCGCGCGCGTCCTCGGCGTTCTCGGCCGTCGTCACCCGGAAATCATTTTCCGCGAGGTATTTCTTTAAAAGATCGCGAAGCCGCGTGTCGTCGTCGACGACCAGGATATGCGTGCAGTCCGTTGTCATGGGCGGAGTATAGCGGATGCCATCGGGATGGCAGGGTTTAGGTTCCGGAGCCGCGGTTGTGCAGGCGTTTTGCCCGGGTTTCGTCGTCGATGACGCCGGCCAGCACTTTGCGGTAGCCCTCGACGGCCTCGGCCCCGGCGGCGCGGTAGGCGCGGGCCAGGCGCTGGCGCTGGGATTCGGAGAGCGTGCGCTCAAGCTCGGCCCCCTTTGGGGTGAGTTGCAGCAGGCGTTGGCGGCGATCGCGCTGGCCGGGCTGCTGGGCGACGAACCCCTGACGGACAAGTTCGCTGAGGACGCGGGAGAGGCTTTGCTTGGTGATCCGCAAGATGTCCAGCAATTCGCTGACGCTAATCATGGGATAGCGCCCGACGAAATAAATTACCCGGTGATGGGCGCGGCCAAGCATGTGTTTTGCGAGGATCGCGTCCGGTTCGGCGGTGAAATCGCGGTAGGCGTAGAACAACAGCTCGATCCCCTGGCGAAGTTCTTCCTCGCGCAGGAACAGCGGATTTACACCGGATTTTACGTCAGCCATGTTGACATATATGGACGGGAATGGTACTCGGATCAACACCCTTTCCGTGGGATAAGGGATTTCTAGGGTTTTATCCAAGAAAGATGCTGCCGATGTCGGTGCTGCCCTTCGATGATCGCGACGGGGTCATCTGGTACGACGGTTCGCTGGTTCCCTGGCGCGACGCCAAGCTGCATGTGCTCAGCCACGGCCTGCATTATGCGAGCTGCGTGTTCGAAGGCGAGCGCGTTTATAACGGCAAGATCTTCAAATTGACGGAACATACGGAGCGGCTGTTTACATCCGCCCGCGCCCTTGGTTTCGACCTTCCCTATAGCGTGGCGGAAATCGACGACGCCTGCCGCGCGGTCGTCGAGGCGCTCGAGATTACGGACGGCTATGTGCGTCCGGTCGCCTGGCGGGGCAGCGAAATGATGGGCGTCGCCGCGCAAGAGACCGCGATCCACGTCGCCGCCGCCGTCTGGCCCTGGCCTTCTTATTTTTCGAAAGAAGCGCGGCTCAAAGGCCTGCGCCTGAAAATATCGCCCTGGGCCCGTCCGGCGCCGAACACGGCGCCCACCCAGACGAAAGCCGCCGGCCTTTACATGATCTGTACGCTTTCGAAGCACGATGCCGAGAACGAAGGCTATGACGATGCGCTGATGTTCGATTGGCGCGGGCGCATCGCGGAAGCGACCGGGGCAAATATTTTCTTTATCCGGGACGGCGTCCTGCATACGCCGGTTCCCGATTGTTTCCTCGATGGGATTACGCGGCGAACGGTGATGGCGCTTGCCCGCAAACGCGGCATCGACATCGTCGAACGCGCCATTCAGCCGGAGGAAATGGCGGAGTTCGAAGAAGCGTTCCTGACCGGCACGGCCGCCGAGGTAACGCCGATCAGCGAGATCGGCGCGTTTCGCTTTACCGTGGGCGAGATCACCCGCAATTTGATGGAAGATTACGACCGTCTGGTTCGGGGCGAGGGGGCTTAGACTTTTTTCGGTCCGGCCGCCGGATCTTTTTGGGTCCAATTCTCGGCGGCGGCGTCGTCCGCGGCGCGGGCCTCGACCCAGCGCTTTCCCTGCCCCGTTTCCTCTTCTTTCCAGAAGGGCGCCTTCGTCTTTAGCCAATCGATCAGGAACTGGCAGCTTTCAAACGCTGCCTGGCGGTGCGCGGAGGCCGTGGCGACCAGCACGATCGGCGCCCCCGGTTCGAGCCGGCCAACCCGGTGGACGATCAGGCTTGCTTCCAGGGGCCAGCGCCGATGGGCTTCGGCGGCGATTTCCTCGAGCTTCTTTTCGGTCATGCCGGGATAATGTTCGAGGGTCATGGCTGCCACCCCGGCGCCTTCGCTTTCGTCGCGCACATAGCCGATAAAGGAAGCGACCCCGCCGATTTTTGGATTGCCGGCGGCAAGCTTTTCAAGCTCGGCATTGACGTCAAAGGCCTCGGTTTGCACGCGGATCATGGCCTAGCCCCCGGTTACCGGCGGGAAAAGGGCGATCTCGTCTTCCGGGCCGACCGGGGGATTGCCGGCCGCGTAATCTTGGTTGATAGCGACGCGCACCATCCGTGGATCCTTTAACGCCTCGGCATGGCCGGGGCTTCGCCCCTTCAGCCATTCCAGCAGGCTCGCCACGTCGCGCACATTTTCCGGCGGCGTCAGCTCTTCTTCTCTTAGGCCGACCTTTTCCCGGAGCCAGGCGAAATAGAAAATCTTCATGGCATCACCTCGGCATAGGGCAGGAAATCCACGGCCATGCCCGCCTCGATATTGGTGAGGTCTTCGGGCAACTCGACGAGGCCATCCGACCAGACCATCGAGGACAGAATGCCCGAACCTTCACGCGGGAACCGCTTGGCGACCAGCTCGCCGCTTGCGTCGCGGTCCAATTTGCAGCGCAGCCATTCGCGCCGCCCGGCTTTTTTCTGCATGGCAAAACCGGCCCGCACCCGGTAGATCGTCGGGTCCGTGTTTTTTGCCCCGGCCAGAAGCAGAATGGCGGGCCGTGCAAAGCGGAGAAAGGTAACGGCGGCGGCCACCGGATTGCCGGGGAGGCCGATAAAAGGCACCGAACCGATTTGACCAAGGGCGATGGGCCGTCCCGGCTTGATCGCCAATTGCCAAAAATGAAAGCTTCCCTGGGCGCCTACGGCGGCGCGAATGTGGTCTTCCTCGCCGACCGAGATGCCGCCGGAGGTGAAGAGGAGGTCGTGGTTTTCGGCGGCTTCCTTCAAGGCGTCGCGAATGGTTTCCAAACGGTCCGGCAAAATGCCGAGATCCGTCACGGCGCAGCCCATGCCCTTGAGCAGCGCCATCAGGGTGTAGCGATTGGTATCGTAGATGCTGCCGGCCGGTAAATTTTCGCCCGGCTCTTTAATCTCGTCGCCGGTCGAAAAAACGGCCACGCGCAGGGGTGCAAACACATCAAGCCGGGTGCGCCCGATCGAGGCCGCAAGGCCGATGTCCTGGGGACGGAGCCGGAGCCCGGCATCCAGCACTTGCGCGCCCTTTTGGATGTCCTCGCCGCGCTGGCGGCGGTTTGCGCCCCGCGAGGCGCCCGCCGGAAGCCGCACGCCATCGGCGTCTTCGGCGCAATCTTCCTGCATAAAGACGGTATCCATGCCTTCCGGCACCGGCGCGCCGGTAAAAATGCGCACCGCTTCGCCTTTCTTCGCGGGCCGCGCCAGGGGGTGTCCGGCGGCTACGCGCCCCGTCACCGGCAGCCGCGTTTCGCCTTTTTTTGCAAGGTCGTCGAAGGCAAGGGCGTAGCCGTCCACGGCGGCGTTTGCATGGGGCGGCACGTCCATGGGCGAGGTGACATTTTCGGCAAGCATTCGCCCTGTTGCCGCGTTCAAGGGAAGCGTTTCGATGGCCGCCACGGGCCGAAGGCGGGCTTTTAAGATGTCGAGCGCCTCCGCCATGGGCATGCGCCGTCCGTCCGTCTCAAAGCAATCGTCGCGAAAGACGCTCATGGCTTGCGCCCCATCCGTTGGATCACGAAATCGGCGATGGCGGCAATGTCGTTCAGGTCGAGCAGGGGCAAATCAATCCCGGCAATCGGCTGGTCGCTGGCCACGGCAACGATTTCGGCGTCCTTCCCGCAAAACAATTCCCGGCTTGTATCCGGTCGGTACACTTCCAGCTTGCCAAGGGGGCAAGGGCGCCGCCCTTCGACGAGAATAAGATCGACGGGCTGCATCTGTGCGGCCAATGCCAGCACGTCTGCGCGCGCCTCGTCCGGCGCCTGCTCGTGAAACAGCGTCCAGCGGTTCTTGGTATCCAGCAGGACTTCCCTGGCGCCGGCCATGCGATGGGTGTGGCTATCCTTGCCGGGCGCGTCCAAATCGATGTCGTGATGGGAAAGCTTCATGGTCGAAACGGAAAGGCCGCGTCCGTTCAATTCTGGCAAAAGCTTTGCAATCAGGGTCGTCTTGCCGCTGCCGCTGGACCCGGTAATGCCGAAAATGTTCTTAGCCATCCGTCTATCTTTTAAAGAAAGTTCAGGCCTCTGGGGCCGGTTTCCGCGACGTATCCCGCTCGCTGTTCGCCTTTTCGTCCGGGGCCGGTTTCTTCACGTTCGGCGCATCCAGAAGATGGCGAACGCCGCGCTGGAAATAATCATACCCGGTGACCAGGGTCAGCACCGCCGCCGCCCAAATGCCGAGCACGCCGATGTCGCCAAGCGGAAGGGCCGGCACCACGTCGCCAAGCAGCAGAAAGCCGATGGCCAACATCTGGATGACCGTTTTCCACTTTGCCAAATGGCTGACGGGCACGCCAATTCGGATTTCGGCAAGAAATTCGCGCAGGCCCGAAACCAGAATTTCCCGGCACAGAATAATCAAGGCTGGCAGCACGGCGAGGCCATGAATGCGGTCAAACGCCACCAACATGATGATGGCGGCGGCAATCAGAAGCTTGTCTGCGATCGGGTCGAGAAAGCGGCCAAAGCTGGATTGCTGCTTCCAGGCGCGGGCGAGATAGCCGTCGAAGAAATCCGTAATGCCGGCAATAGCAAAGATCGCAAAGCTGCACCAATGGGATGCGGACCCCTCCAGATAGAAGGCGGCAACAAACAAAGGCAGAAAGACGATGCGCGAAAGCGTCAGCAGGTTTGGAAGATTTAAGGGCATCGCTCGTCCCAAAAGGCGGCCAGCGATGGCTGCGCCCAGTTTATACGTGCCGTCATTCTAGCTGCCGCCATGAAAATGCTCATAGATTTTTTTGGCGACCGTCCGGCTGATGCCTTCAACCTGCTCCAGATCTTTCAGGCCGGCGCCGCCGACCCCGCGGGCGGAACCGAAATGGTGCAAAAGGGCGCGTTTGCGCTTTGCCCCGACACCAGGAATCGCATCCAGCACGGATTGGCCAATCGCTTTTGTGCGTTTCGAACGGTGGCTGCCGATTGCGAAGCGGTGGGCCTCGTCGCGAAGGCGTTGCAGAAAATAGAGCACCGGGTCGCGGGCCTCCAATTGGAAAGGGGGGGTGCCTTCCTGAAAGAAATGCTCGCGCCCGGCGTTGCGGTCCGGGCCTTTGGCAATGGCCACGGCCGCAAGGTCGCTTACGCCCAAATCCGCCAGCGTCTCGTTGGCCGCGTGCAAATGGCCGACGCCGCCGTCGATCAGCAGCAGGTCCGGCCAGCCCGTGCCGGCGCGGGCAGGGTCTTCCTTGAGGGCGCGGCCAAAACGCCGGGTCAGCACTTCGCGCATCATGGCGTAATCGTCTCCCGGCGCGATGCCATCCGTACGGATCGTAAATTTCCGATAGGCGCCTTTTAGAAACCCGGCGGGGCCGGCGACGATCATGGCGCCGACGGCGTTCGTGCCGGAGATGTGGCTGTTGTCATAAACCTCGACCCGTTCCAGGGGAGGTTCCAGGCCGAAGGTCTCGGCCACGCCGTCCAGAAGCTTGCGCTGGGCGGCGCTTTCGGAAAGCCGCCGGCCCAGGGCCTCGCGGGCATTCCCAAGGGCGTGCTCGATAAGTTTTCGTTTTGCTCCGCGCGCGGGGCAGGCAAGCGCGACCTTATGCCCGGCTTTTAGGGTAAGGGCTTCCGCCATTAGCGGCATGCGCGCGACCGCATGGCTCAGCAGGATTTGCTTCGGTGGCGGTTTGTTGTCATAGAACTGGCCAAGGAAAGCGGCCAGCACGTCCTCGGTTGTTTCGTGTTTTGCCTGGGCGGGAAAGTAGGCACGGTTGCCCAAATTCTGACCGGCACGAAAGAAGAAGACCTGAATGCAGCACGCACCCCCTGCCTGGTGGATGGCGATTACGTCGGCCGCGTCGAGCCCGTCGACGGCGATGTCCTGATGGGCCTGAATCTGGGTGAGCGCCTGGATGCGGTCGCGATAGATGGCGGCTTTTTCATATTGGCGCCGGGCGCTGGCCGCCCGCATCTTTTCGTCCAGCGTTTCCTGAACCTTGCGCGACCGGCCGGCAAGAAAATCGCGGGCCTCTTGAACGATCGCCGCGTATTCCTCTTCGTCGATGCGGCCCACGCATGGGGCGGCGCAGCGCTTGATCTGGTATTGCAGGCAAGGCCTTGTCCGGCCTGCAAAAATGCCGTCCGAACAGGAGCGGAGCGGGAAGGCGCGTTCCAGCGTGGCGAGGGTGCGGTTCACCGCACCGGCGGAGGCGAAGGGGCCAAAATATTCGCCCTTTCGATTGCGCGATCCGCGGTGCTTCATGATTCGCGGCCAGACGTGATCGCCGCTAATCAAGATGTAGGGAAAAGATTTGTCGTCGCGGAGAAGGACATTGTAATAGGGCTTCAGCTTCTTGATCAGGTTGGCTTCAAGAAGCAGGGCCTCGGCTTCCGTGTGCGTCGTGATGAATTCCATCGAGGCCGTTTCCGCCACCATCCGGGCGTGACGGGTCGAAAGGCGCGAGGGCTTGCGGTAGCTGGCGACGCGCTTGCGCAGATCCTTCGCCTTGCCGACATAGAGTACCTTGCCGTCCCGGGCGAGCATCCGATAGACGCCGGGCGTTGCAGGCAGGGTGGGCAGGTAGCGTGCAATCGCGTCGGCGCCGGTGCCTCCGCCCTCGGCTCGCTGGGCCTGCGCTTGGCAAGATTTCGTGTGCATTCGATACGATCCGGGTTTCTTTAGAGCCAGTATAGAATAGGGGATGGGCGAATTATCCACCAAAGCTGTGGATAAGCTTGAGGATGACGCGGCCGCAATACCCAAAAGGGGCCATCGCCCGGATTCGGGGCCCATTTGGCCAAAGACGGCGATAGACCGTTAACCAATTGATTTTAATAAGAAAATTTATTTATTTTTTGTTAAGCGCCTGTGACGCCTGCACAATTATCGGGCAGGCCCATGCCCGATCGGCTCCTGTGCACAACTCCGGCCTCAGCCAAATAGGGTAAGGCCTTGGTTTTTTATGGGATTGCTAGCGTTCCAGATGCGCGCGGCGGCGCGTGATCTCGACGCCGACGCAACCGACATCTGTAAAGACGTCAAGCTTTTCCACCCGTATCCGGGCTTCCAGGGTCCGCGCATCTTCCAGACAAAAACTGGCGATTCGTTCGGCAAAGGTCTCGACGAGGTTGTGATGGCCGGCATCGGCGATTTCCCTTATGCCGGTGACAATCGCCTCATAGCAGACGACTTCTTGGTGCTTGTCGCTGCGGGCCGCGTCGTTTTCGTGGACGGCAAGATCGACATTGACGCGGACGCGTTGGGTGCGTCCTTGCTCGTGACGGTGCACACCGATCTGGCAGGGAAGGACGAAGTCGCGAATGAACACGCGGCGAAGCGGTTTTTCCGTCTCTGTGCCGGGGATCGGATGCACAAGATTAAGTCGCGACATCTTTGATCGACTCCTTTGCGGGGATCCAGTTCGCGGGGGGCCGGCTTATTCCGGTGGCGGGGCTTCGCTTGGGGCGGGCGCCCAGCCAAGATGCTGGCCGCCATCCAAGGCAATCATTTGCCCGGTCACAGCGGGGGCTGCAAGTAGAAAACGTAAGGCCTCGCAAATCTCTTCCGGTGTCGTGCCGCGGCCGAGGGGCATCCGCGACGCCTGCTGGGAGAATTGCTCGGCATTTTGCCGCCGGGAGGGCAGCGTCGGGCCGGGGCCAATGGCGTTCACCCGGATGCGCGGCGCAAGGGCCAGCGCCATTGTCTGGGTAAGGGTCCAAAGCCCGGCCTTGCTGAGCGTGTAGGAAATAAAGTGGGGCGTCAGATTCCAGACCCGCTGGTCGATCAGGTTCACGATGTTGCCATGGGCGTCCGGGGGAAGCGCCTTTGCAAAAGCCTGAGAAAGGACGAAAGGCGCCCGCAAATTTACTTCGAGATGATCGTCCCAGCTTTGCCGCGTCACCGTTTCCATCGTGTCGAGTTCGAAAAGAGACGCGTTGTTGACGAGCAGGCCGATGGGGCCAATGGCGTCGCTTGCCTTCGAAACAAGCGTCGCCGTTTCCGCCTCATTGGCGAGGTCCGCTTCCAGCAGGGCGGCTTGGGATCCGATGGCGCGGATTTCTTCGGCCACGCCTTGGGCGGCTTCCGGCGAGCGGTGGTAATGCAGGCCCACGCGCCAGCCATGCTGCGCCAGGTCGAGGGCGATTGCCCGGCCAATTCGCTGGCTCGCACCGGTGACCAGGGCGGTTGGATGGGTTGGGTTGCTCATGGGTTCAAAGATGCGGGAGGCGGGCGCGTTTCGCAAGCCATCCGCCACCTAGCCAGCCCCGTTCACGCCGGAAATTCCGATGAATTGGCTGGCTAGATAGGCCCCATAGCCAAGAAGAAACAGCACACCCAGGGGCCGCGGCATTCGCGTGCCGCGGGCCGTCAGCAGCACGAAGCCGAGGGTGACCCCCAAAAGGATCCAATTGTCGAAACGGATGATCTCGTCCGGCACGGGCAAGGGCGAGACCATGCCGACCACGCCCAGAATTCCGCAAAGGTTGAAGAGGCAGCTTCCCAAGATGTTCGCAATGGCCACGTCGCCATGGCCGCGCAAGGAGGCGACGGCAGACGTGGCGAGTTCGGGAAGCGATGTGCCCACCGCCACAAGGGTGAGCCCGATCACCGCTTCCGAAAGGCCGGCAAGCCTCGCAATTTCGACGGCGCCACCGATCAGCAGTTCCGCACCGAGAAGAATGCCGGCGAAGCCTGCCGCCAGCAGCGCCAAATTTTTCCAGGCCGGCCGATTGTCGGGAAATTCTTCCGCCTCGCGGGCATGGAGATCGGCGATCTGTTTGTTTTTCCGCTCGGCCTGGTAGCTGGTGACGACGTAAGCCACGAGGCTGAGCAGAAAAGCGCCGGCAATCAGCGGCGGGATGCTGCCGGTGGCAGCCACTACCAGAAAGACAAGCGTTGCCACAAGGGCCGCGATGCCGTCCCGCTGCAGCAGGCCGCGTTTGAAGGTGATGGTGGCCAAAACGCTGCCCAGGCCCGCAACCAGCAGCACATTCGCGATGTTGCTGCCGACGACGTTGCCGA
>JAJFGH010000181.1 GCA_021776275.1 Alphaproteobacteria bacterium
CGTTCCTTTGGGCGCCCTTGTCGAGGCGGCAAAGGCGTTGGTCGCCAATGGCTACCGGGAAATCGTGCTGACCGGCGTGGATTTGACGTCTTACGGCGCCGACCTTCCCGGAGGCTTGCGCCTCGGCGCCATGCTGCGGCGCTTCTTGGCCCTGGTGCCGGAATTGCCGCGGCTGCGCCTTTCCTCCATCGACGTGGCGGAAGTGGACGAAGATCTGCTGCGCCTTATCGCGGACGAGCCGCGGTTGATGCCGCATCTGCATTTAAGTTTGCAATCCGGCAGCAACATGATTTTAAAGCGCATGAAACGGCGCCACTGCCGCGAAGATGCGATCGCCTTTTGCGCGCGCGCGCGCGCCCTTCGCAGCGATCTGGTTTTCGGCGCCGATTTGATCGCAGGCTTTCCGACGGAAACGGAAGCCATGTTTGAAGAGACGCTGGATCTGATCGCGGCCTGCGGCCTTACCTATCTGCACGTATTCCCCTATTCCGTCCGTCCGGAAACGCCGGCGGCGCGCATGCCGCAAGTGCCTCTTGCCGTTCGCAAGGCGCGCGCCGCGCGCCTGCGTGCTGCGGGCGAACGCGCCGAGCGGCGTTTTCACGCGGCTTGCGTCGGCACCAAGGCAAGCCTGCTGATCGAAAAGCCGCGCCTTGGGCGCAGCGAACAATTCGCGCCCGTGCGGCTGGATGCGGATGCGCTTCCCGGGACGATCGTCTCGGCGGGGATCGAACGGGTGGACGCGCAAGCCTTGTTCGGACGTCTTTCCGGATAGCGAGCGGCATGCCGGAAAAAACAGGCTGGCTTCAGCGCCTTCGAAAGGGCCTAAAAAAATCCTCCGCAAAACTTGCGGACGGGATCGGCGGCATCTTTACGAACCGTTCCTTGGATGCCGCGACGCTGGAGGAGCTGGAAGACCTTCTCATCGGCGCCGATCTTGGCGTGGAGGCGTCGGCCAAGCTGGCGGCCTCCCTGAAGAGCGCCCGTTTCGAAAAAGATGTGACGCCCGAGGCGGTGCGCGAAGCGTTGGCGGAGACGATTGCGCGCCTGCTGGAACCGGTGGCGAAACCGCTTCGCCGCGATGGGGAAAAGAAGCCGTTTGTTGTCCTGGTCGTCGGCGTGAACGGCAGCGGAAAGACGACGACGATTGGAAAATTGGCCAAGCAATTTGCCGAGGAAGGCTTGCGCGTCCTTCTTGCCGCCGGCGACACGTTCCGCGCTGCGGCGGTATCCCAGCTGGAGCGTTGGGGCGAACGCGCCGGCGTGCCTGTTTATACCCAGGCGGCGGGGTCGGATGCGGCCGCCCTTGCCTATGGTGCCCTTGAACAGGCAAGGGCGGATGGGTGCGACGTCCTGCTGGTCGATACGGCGGGCCGTTTGCAGAACAAGGCGGCGTTGATGGAGGAATTGCAGAAGATCCTCCGCGTGCTGAAGAAGCAGGACCCGACGGCCCCCCACGCCACTCTTTTGGTGCTGGACGCCAATGTCGGTCAGAACGCCCATTCCCAGGTGGAAGCCTTCCGCGAAGCGGTGGCGGTGGACGGCCTGATGGTGACGAAGCTGGACGGCACGGCGAAGGCCGGCGTCGTCGTGGCCCTGGCCGAGCGGTTCGGCCTGCCGGTGCATGCGGTGGGCGTCGGCGAAGGGCCGGAGGATTTGCAGGCCTTCGACCCGCGCGCATTTGCGCGCAACCTTTTGGGCCTCGACGGGTAAGGCCTGCGGGCCGATTTAAACGACGATATCGAGAAGGCTGCCGCGCGGCAGGGTGCGGGCGTCTTCGGCCGCGCCCGGATCGAGAAAGGGTTTTGGCGGCAACGGCACGTCCGGCCCGCGGACATGCCTGGGCGCCTCGGCTGCCTTGCGGGCGGCCAATATTTGTTCCGCTGCTTGCGCGGCGGGCGGGGTTTGCGTTTTGGAAGTTGCCGGTTGCGGAGAGAGGGCTTGAAGAAGCGCCGGGATCGGCGTGACGTTCATCCTGCTTTGCCTCTTGAATGCATCTAAGGCATGAGGCTAGGCACGCCCTCTTTAAAAAACGTTAAGGCGGGGACGCGCCGTTTTCATGGCTTACCCGCCAAATGCGATTGCCGACGTCGTCGGCAATCAGCAGGCTGCCATCGGGCAGCAGCGCAAGCCCGGCCGGGCGCCCCCAGACTTCGGCCCGCTCCGGCGTCTTTTCTTTGCCGGTGCGTTGGATGCGAAAGCCGGTCACGAACGGTTCGTACCACCCCTTCGGCCGGCCCAAAGCGAAGGGGACGCGCACGACCATGTAGCCGCGCGGCTGGGCCGCGTTCCATGAGCCGTGCAGCGCCACGAAGGCATCGCCGCGATAGGGGCTTGGGAATTGGGCGCCGCTATAAAAGACGAGGCCCAAGGGGCTCGAATGGGCACGGAAAAGAAGGTCCGGAATTTTGGTTGCGGCCGCTCGCTCGGGCGCAAGTTCGGCGAAGCGGGGCTGGGGCGTCGGCCCCAGATAGGCATAGGGCCAGCCATAGAATTCGCCCTGGCGAAGGCGGGTAAAAAAGTCCGGGACCAGATCGTCCCCCATGCCATCGCGTTCGTTGACGACCGTATAAAGGTCTTCCGTGCCTGGGTAGAAGGCGAGGCCAACGGGATTGCGAAGGCCGGTGGCAAAGGGCGCGCCGGTGCCGCCGGCGATCGGAAATTCCAGCACCGTTCCATGGGGGGCGGGCTCGACCGCCAGATTGCCGCGCGAGCCGACGGCGACGTAAAGGCGCGTGCCGTCCGGATGCAGCGCCACATTGCGGGTCCAATGGCCGCCCGTCCGCCCCAAGGCGCCCGGCGGTGTCAGCGGTTCGGCGACGCCTTTTGTCGCGCCCGGCCTATGCGGCACCCGCCACACCCGTGCCGTGTCGGCGACGTAAAGGACGCCGTCGCGAAAGGCGAGGCCGTGTGGCCGCGCAAGCCCTTCCAGGTAAACATGCACGCTTTCCGCGTGCCCGTCGCCGTCGCCGTCGCGCAGCAAGGTAACCCGGCCGGCGTTCGATTCCGCCAAGAACACATCGCCCATCGGCGTCACGCAAAGTTCGCGCGCGTGGGTCAGGCCCTCGGCAAATAGATGGACCGAAAACCCATCCGGCACGTTGGGTTTTGCGCCCGGCGGCCTCGGCACCACGCGCGGGCCGTTGCGGACGCTTGGGCTTGCATAAGGGGCCGGCAGGCTTTCGCGGTCGACGCGGATGCGCTCGCCAATCTCTGCCGCCGCGCCCGGCGCGATGCCGCCGGTCATGGTCAGCCATGCCATGGCCAGCCATGCGGCAAGAAGCAGGCCCCATGGGTATCGCCGGGTTTGCAAGACGCCAAGGATCGGAGGCACTCCTGTTTTGCGGGTATCCCCAGAAATATTAACCATGTTTTGAAAGGGTTTCAGCCCTGTTTTCCGGGATTTTTCGCGGGCCCGATGGGCCCGGGTTAAGGATTGGGCAACTATCCCACGGGTAGGATGCGCCGCCGAAGCAACGTTTGGGCGCAACCGAAATGGGGGCAGACGCGCGCAAAACCCGGTGCCAGGCGGCGGGGCTTGTTCGTACGGAATTGGGATGCGGAAGATGGGCGATAAGGAGATCGAGCAGCTACTCAATCTGGCACGGGATAAATCCGATGCCGGAAGAGAGCGCTTGATCAACACGGTCAGCGATCTTTTCGAGGAAGGGGCGAGCACGCTCAGCGAGCGCGAGCACGCGCTCATGACGGACATCCTCAATCAGCTGGTCCGCGAAGTGGAGATGGTCGTCCGCCGCCACCTTGCCGAACGCATGTCCGTTCTGGTGAACGCGCCGCGCGAATTGGTCCTGACCCTTGCCAATGACGAGGTTGACGTTGCGCGCCACGTTCTTTTGAAGAGCGAGCTTCTTCACGACATCGATCTCATCGAAATTATCCAGCATCGTACGATGGGGCATCAGCTTGCCATCGCCATGCGAAAAGATGTCAGCGAACCGGTTTCCGATGCCCTTGTCGAAACCGAAAACGTCGATGTCATTAAAGCGCTTCTCGAAAATATCGATGCAAAAATTTCAAAAGGCACGCGCGAATACCTTGTCGAGCAATCGAAGCAAAAAAACACGTATCAAGAACCGCTTATCCGGCGGCAGGATCTTGGGCCGGAGCTTGCCGAGAAAATGTATTGGTGGGTGTCCGCGGCGCTCCGAAAGGAAATTGCCGCCAATTTCGATATCGACGCTGCCGAGCTCGACGATCAAATCGAAGCATCGGTCCAAGACATTATGGAAGCGGAAGATGGCGTCGTACCGAAGGCGAAAAGGAAATCGGATTCGGCGGAGCATCTCGCAAAAGATGTCGACGTTACGCCGGAGCTTCTGGTTCGCGTGCTACGCCAGGGGGAAGTCACGCTCTTTGCGGCGCTGTTTGCAAAATACACCGGACTTTCCGGCAAGCTGGTGCGGCGCCTTCTGTTCGAGCCAGGCGGCGAGGGGATGGCAATTGCCTGCAAGGCAAAAAACCTTCCCAAACAGAGCTTTGCATCGATTTTTTTGTTGAGCCGCAAGGCCAGGCCGGGGGACAATGCCATGGACCCTGGGGAGCTTTCGCGCATTCTTGCCTTTTACGAGCGGATCGATGCGGAGGCAGCTCTCGGCGTCACCACCCAATGGCAGCGTGACCCGGAATATCTTTATGCTATAAAGCGGCTCGATCGAGCCAAGGACGACACCAAAAAAAACGAATAAGCGGACGACCGACGCGTTTTGCAAGGATCGTCTGACGGGGGCATCTGAGGATCTTGCAAGGCAAAGACGCAAAACCCTCCCATCTTCGCGCCATCGACACGCTTTCGAAGGAGCAGGCACCTTCGCAAGCGCTGGAAGCGATTCGCTCAGAGATGGGGGCTTCCTTTTTGGAATCGACCCACCCCGTTTATATGGCGGATCTCGAGGGCGGCCTTCTTTATGCAAACGAAGCTTTCGATAATTTGTGCCGCGGCGAGGATGGCAGCGCAACGGTAGCGCCGCCGTTTTCGCTTCGGGAAATTGCCGAGGCCGTTGCGCGTGACGAGCAGGTCTTTCATCACAATTTTTCGCTTCGCCGTGGCGCGCATAGCACGGCGTTCCATTCGCGGCATTTCCCGGTGCGCGACGCCGATGGCAAGCTTGCCGCCATCGCCGGCGTTGTGCAAAGCGCGGATTACAGCGCCGGCCTTCGCAAACAAGTCACGCAAGAGCGTGAACGTTTCGAAGATCTCGCCCGGCTTGTGTCGGACTGGCTTTGGGAAACGGACGCGCATTTTAATTTCACCTATGCTTCTTCCCGCGTGTTTGACCTGATCGGTGTGTTGCCGCGCGAGCTGGAGGGGCAAAATCTTTTCACGTTCGGACGGTTTAAATCGACCGGCGGAGACATAGACCGGCCGGGACGGGACATGCGCTCGCCCTTCCGGGAGGAGCTTTACGAGGTCGGCCTTCCAGAGGGCGGCACGCGGACCTTCCGTTTAAGCGGCCTTCCCATTTTCGACGATGAGAACGACAAGTTCTGCGGCTATCGCGGAACGGCGAAAGACGTCACAAACGAAACCCTGGCCTGGTCCCGTGCGATCGAATCCCGGATTCAACTGGTCGAGGCCATCGAGCACATTCAAGACGGGTTCGTTATTTTTGACGCGGAACAAAAAGTTGTTCTTTGCAATTCGCGCTTTCGGAAAGATTTCCTGGAAGGAACGCCGCTTGCCGAGGCCAGCGCGACGCTCGAAGATATCTTGCGCGCGAATGTCAAAGCGAAGCGCATTGTCGTTCCGAACCAGGATTTGGCCTGGCTCACGGGCCAAATGCAGGTGTTGCGCCAGGAGGGCGGTTTCCTCGAATTGGAATTGCGCGGCGGCACCTGGGTGAAATTTTCCCTTCAGGGCATCGTGGATGGCGGCTGGATCGGTTTCTTTGCCGATATCTCAGGTCTGAAAGAGCGCGAGGCGGTCTTGCAGGCTGCGAAGGAGGCTGCCGAGGCAGCCAGCCAGACGAAATCGGAATTTCTTGCCAATATGAGCCACGAATTGCGCACGCCCTTGAATGCGGTAATCGGCTTTTCCGAAGTGATGCACCGTGAATTGATGGGGCCGCTTGGGAGCGACGGCTATCGCGGTTACGCGAAGGATATCCTGGATAGTTCGCGGCACCTTCTTGGGATCATCAACAACATTCTTGACGTTTCAAAGGCCGAGGCCGGCGGCCTTGAGGTCGAGGATCAATTGCTGGACGTCTATCAGACGACGGAGGCGGCCCTTCGCGTCGTGCGAAAGAAAGCGAAGGACAGCGACGTCAAGCTTGTCAGCAACGTTGCCTCCGACCTTCCGCGGTTTCGTGGCGACGGCACGAAACTAAAACAAATTCTTCTAAATCTTCTGGCCAACGCCATCAAATTCACGCCGGAAGGCGGACGGGTCGACGTTTTGGTTGCGCGCGGCGCAAGCGGCGGGCTTGAGATCACGGTGAAGGACAGCGGCATTGGGATCGCACCGGGGGACCTTCCCAAGGTGTTGGCGCCCTTCGGCCAGGTCGACAGCTCGATCAGCCGGCGTTATCCGGGAACGGGCCTCGGCCTGCCGCTTACAAAGAAGCTTGTCGAGCTGCATGGCGGCAGGCTCGATCTTTCCAGTGTGCTGGATCAGGGGACGACGGTGACGGTGTGGTTCCCGCCGGAGCGTTTCGAATCCCCGGACACGCCGCCGCCGCCGGCAAACGCGATTTAGCCCAGGGCGGTCACGCCTGGCAGGGCCTTGCCGCCAAGCCAGTCCAGAAACGCACCGCCGGCCGTCGAAAGGTAGGAAAAATCGTCCGCGATGCCAGCCCGGTGCAGGGCGGCAATCGTGTCGCCGCCACCGCCGACGGAAATGAGCTTCCCATCCCGTGTACGTTCAGCCGCGATTTTTGCCACGGCCACCGTTCCCGCATCGAAAGGCGGCGTTTCGAACGCCCCCAGCGGTCCGTTCCAGACCAGCGTTTGCGAAGCCTGCAGATTTTCTGAAAGAAGCGCCACCGTCTCCGGCCCCACATCGAGGATCATCCCGCTCTTCGGTACGGCCGATACGCGTTTGATCTCGGTGGCAATGCCTTCTTTTAATTCGGACGCGACCACGACGTCTTTTGGAAGCAGCACGCCGCAGCCGTTTTCCTTTGCCTGTGCAAGGATGGCTTTTGCCGTTTGCACCATCTCCGGCTCGGCGAGGGATTTTCCGATTTCCAATCCTTGTGCAAGCAGAAACGTGTTGGCCATGGCGCCGCCGATGGCAAGCGCGTCCATCCTGGCGGCGAGGTGATGGAGAATATCGAGCTTGGTGGAAATTTTTGCGCCGCCAATGATGGCAACAATCGGCCGCGCCGGCGTTCCCAGCATGGCCTCAAGGGTTGAAAGTTCGTGTTCAAGCAGCGGCCCGGCGGCGGCGGGAAGTTTTTTTGCAAGGCCTGCGACCGAGGCATGAGCCCGGTGCGAACACGCAAAGGCGTCGTTGACGTAAAGATCTCCAAGCGCCGCCAGCGCGGAAGCAAAGGCGGCATCGTTTTTTTCCTCGCCCAGGTGGAAGCGAAGGTTTTCAAGCAGGGCGATGTCGCCAGGTTTCAGCGTGGCGACAACGCGCGCCGCTTTCTCGCCGATGCAATCTTCGGCGAAGGCAACGCTTTTGGGTTTCAGCATGGCTTCAAGCGGCTCGACGACGGCGCGAAGCGAAAGGTCCGCTGTCGCCTTTCCCTTTGGCCGTCCCAGATGGGAGAGCAAGATCACCTTGGCGTTCCGCTCGGAAAGGGCGCGGATCGTTGGCAGGACGCGGGCGATGCGCTGGGTGTCGGTGACGCGCCCATTTTTAAGGGGCACGTTGAAATCGACGCGAACGAGGACGCGTTTCCCGTTCACGTCAAAATCGGCCAGCGTTTGAAAAGGCGGCTTGGTTGCCATGGGGCGCGGCTTAGGCGAGCCGCCGGCGAACGGCGTCGACGACCGCCTCCGGGGTAATGTTGAAATGCTGGTAAAGCGTTTTGCCGGGTGCGGACGCGCCAAAACCGGTCATGCCGATAAAGATGCCGTCCAAACCGAGATAGCGCTCCCAACCCATGGAAATGGCTGCTTCGATGCCGACGCGAAGGGTGTTCGATCCTAAGACTTCCTCGCGGTAGGCGGCGTTTTGCGCGTCGAAAAGTTCCCAGCAGGGCATGGATACAACGCGGGCCGGCAGGCCTTCCTTCGCCAGCGCTTCGCGGGCCGCAAGGGCGATGGCAATCTCGGACCCGGTTGCGATCAGCGTCACCTTCGCGTCCCCTTCCGAGGGCGCCAGCACGTAGCCGCCCTTTGCCGAAAGATTTTCCGGCGCGTCTTTCGTGCGCACCAGCGCCAGCCCCTGGCGGGTGAGGGCAAGAACGGATGGGCGGTCCCGCATGGCAATGGCCTGTTCCCAGCACTCCGCCGTTTCGACCGCGTCCGCCGGGCGAAAAACGCAAAGATTTGGAATGGCGCGGAGCGCGGCCAGATGTTCAACCGGTTGATGGGTCGGGCCGTCCTCGCCGACGCCGATCGAATCATGGGTCATCACATAGATGACGCCCTGTCCCATCAGCGCGGAAAGCCGTATCGCCGGCCGGCAGTAATCCGTGAAGACCAGAAAGGTGCCGCCATAGGGAAGGGCGCCGCCATGCAGGCAAAGGCCGTTCATGGCGGCGGCCATCGCGTGCTCGCGCACGCCGTAATAAAGATAATTGCCGCCGTAATCGTCATGGGTGATCGGCCGTTGGCCGGGCGTCTTCGTGTTGTTCGAGCCCGTCAAATCGGCGGAGCCGCCGACCAGTTCGGGCAAGGCCGGTACCAGCACCTCCAGCGCTTTTTCGGAGGCCTTGCGCGTGGCAAGGGTGGGCGCTTCGGCGATGAAGGTCTTTTTCAGACGCGCAAGCGCATCCTGCCAGCCCTGGGGCAGGCGCTTTTCGAGAACGCGCGTGAATTCTTCCCGGGCGGGCGCGGCCAAATGGTCGCGCCGCGCTTCCCAGGCTTTGCGCGTTTCCGCGCCTCGCGCCCCGATTTCCCGCCAGGCGGATTGTATGCGTTCCGGAACGACGAAGGGGTCGGCGTCCCAGCCAAGCGCCTTTCGTGTCCCGGCAATTTCGTCGGCACCGAGGGCGGCGCCATGGGTTGCGGACGTGCCTGCCTTTGTCGGTGCGCCATAGCCGATGGTAGTGCGGCAGGCGATGAGCGAAGGCGTCTCCGATGTTTGTGCTTCGGTGATTGCCTGAAAAATGGCGTCCGGATCGTGGCCGTCGACGCGGGTGGTTGCCCAGCCGGCCGCCGCGAAACGCTGCAAGGGGTCGTCGGAAACCGTCAGGGACGTTGGCCCATCGATGGAGATGCCGTTGTCGTCGAAAAGCACGACAAGCTTGCGAAGCCGCAAATGGCCGGCAAGGGAGATCGCTTCATGGCTGATGCCTTCCATCAGGCAGCCGTCGCCGGCGAGAACGTAAGTGCGATGGTCGACGACGTCGTCGCCGAAGCGTGCCGCCAGATGCCGCTCGGCAATCGCCATGCCGACGGCGTTCGCCAGGCCTTGACCCAGGGGCCCGGTCGTCGTCTCGATGCCCTTCGTATGGCCATATTCCGGGTGGCCGGGGGTGCGGCTGCCGAGCTGGCGGAAACGCTCCAGCTCTTCGATCGGCATGTCGGCATAGCCGGTCAGATGCAAAAGCGCGTAGAGCAGCATCGAGCCATGCCCGGCCGAAAGCACGAGGCGATCGCGGTCGGGCCAATCCGGCGCGGCAGCATCGAATTTCAGAAAATGGCGCACCAGCACGGTTGCCACATCCGCCATGCCCATGGGCATGCCGGGGTGGCCGGATTGCGCGTTTTCCACGGCGTCCATCGCCAGGGCGCGGATCGTGTTGGCCAAATCCCGGTGGGACGGTGCCGTTTGGGGCGCTTGGCTGGGGTCAGGGGTGGTTGGGTTCACGGCAATCGCGGCACTTTGTTTTTGGGTCGGGTTTCGGCCAGGGTCCGGACGGACGGGCAAGCCAAAGACGATGAAACGTCTATAGCAGATCGCGCCGCCAGGTGGGAGGGACCTTTTTTTGCGAGGCGCGCTTTTCCGAAAAAAGGTTGTGCGAGGGAGGCAGGCTTCGGGTTTGATCCCGCCGGAACCATGGGCTATGCCAAAGGGCCGGTCCGGGCGGCGGGCACGGCCTGGTTAAAGGGGACCCCATGGCGGCGACTGGGAAACGGCAGGATATGGAGGGTGCGCTCGTTACCGAAGCGGTCCCACGGCGCTGGTGGCCTTTTTTTCTTAAACTGGCCGTCTCCACCCTCTTGATTGGTTTTCTCGTCGTGACCCACGATTTGAGCGAGGCGCTTTCGCGCCTTCGGGCCGTCGATCGGTTCTGGTTCCTCGCGAATTTGTTGCTGCTTGGCGGCGGCATTTTCTTGGCGGCGCTGCGCTGGCGGATGGTCCTGGACGGTATCGGGGTCGCGCTTTCTTTTGCCGGCGTCTTGCGCATTGTCTTTGTCGGCCTCTTCTTCAATCAGGTGTTGCCTTCTTCGATTGGCGGCGACGCCGTGCGGGCGTGGCAAATCCATCGCCTGGTCGCCTCGGCGGGCGTCGCGCTGCAAAGCGTGCTTCTCGATCGCCTTGCCGGTCTCGGCGGCCTGGTTCTGCTGGTGATGGCAGGGCTTCCCCTGCTCTTTCGGATGACGGCGGATGGCGCCGCCCAATTTGCCATGATGGGGCTGGCCTTTGCCGCGATCCTGGGCCTGGCCATGATCTTGACAGCCGACCGGCTGCCGCTGGCCTTCCTGGGGGGGCGTCTCCATCGGGGGCTGATGGGGATTGCAAGGGAGGGGCGCGCGTTGTTGCTTGCTTCCAGGCGGGGGCCTTCCGTCCTTGGCCTTTCCTGTGGGATACATGTTTTTTCCGCCCTTTCCGTTTTCTGCCTTGCGCAAGGGTTGGGGATCGCGTTGGGTTTGTTTGAAAGTCTGGTGCTGGTTCCACCGGTTATTCTGTTGATGGTTTTGCCGATTTCGCTTGCCGGGTGGGGCGTGCGGGAAGGCGCCATGATCGCGGCGCTTGGCTTTGTCG
Source organism: Alphaproteobacteria bacterium (assembly GCA_021776275.1). Classification (GTDB taxonomy): domain Bacteria; phylum Pseudomonadota; class Alphaproteobacteria. The sequence goes on from JAJFGH010000181.1 coordinate 11,060, forward strand.
GGGTGGCGCCCGCCGATGCCCTTATTTTGTCGATTGCGTTTGGGCTTAGCGTGTTGCTCACCAATTTGCCGGGCGGCGCCCTTTGGTTTCTTACGCGCAACGCCGCGCCGATGCGGCAGGAGGCCGTGGAAAAATGACGCAGACAATGCGCAAGCGCGAAATCTCCGAATTTTTCGACGGCCTTGCGGGCGAGCGGGAGAAGTGGCTTGCCCGCAACCGGTTTTTTCACGAGGACGACCACAATTATCTGCGCTTTCTGGTTCCGGAAGGCTTGCGCGTTCTCGAGCTTGGCTGCGGCACAGGCGAGGGGCTTCGGGCGCTGCGCCCCTCTCACGGGGTCGGCGTCGATCTCAGCGGCCCGACGATCGATTTGGCGCGCACCAAGCATCCGGATCTCGAATTTGTTGCCGGCGATATTGAAGACCCCGCCACCCTTGAGAAGCTGGGTGGGCCATTCGATGCCATCGTTCTTTCGGATACCATCGGCTACCTTGAGGATTGCCAGGCCTTGCTGGCGTCTCTGCACCCGCTTTGCACGTCGCAAACGCGCCTCGTCCTTGCCTATTATTCGCCCCTTTGGGAGCCGGTTTTGTGGCTTGCCGAGCGGTTCGGCGCCAAGATGCCGCAACCGCCGCTGAATTGGATTACGTCGGACGATTTCACCGGCCTTCTGGATTTGGCCGATTTCGAAGTCATCAAGCGGGAATGGCGGCAAATTCTTCCGAAACGTTTTTTCGGGCTGGGCAGGCTGGTAAACCGGTTCTTGGGCACCCTCCCCATTCTTCGCCGGCTTTCGCTTCGCCATTACGTGGTTGCCAGGTCGCGCCGGCACGTGGCGCACCGGCCTTTTTCCACAAGCGTCATCGTTCCCTGCCGGAACGAGCGCGGAAATATCGAGGACGCGGTTCGCCGCACGCCGCGCTTTTGCGAAGAATTGGAAATCCTGTTCGTTGAGGGGAACAGCTCCGATGGCACCTTTGAAGAATGCGAACGCGTGCGGGCCGCTTATCCGAGCCTGAACATTCGTGCCTTTCGCCAGGATGGAAAAGGCAAGGGCGATGCCGTCCGCAAGGGCTTTCAGGAGGCGCAAGGGGATGTGCTGATGATCTTGGACGCCGACCTCACGACGCCGCCGGAATCCCTGCCGAAATTTTACGATGCGATCGCCAGCGGCAAGGGGGAATTCATCAACGGCACGCGGATGGTCTATCCGCTGGAGAAGGATTCGATGCGCTTTTTGAACTATTGGGCGAACCGGGTCTTTGCATGGATTTTTTCCTGGCTTTTGAATCAGCGATTCACCGACACGCTTTGCGGAACGAAAGTGCTTTGCCGGGAGGCCTATGAGCGCATTGCCGACAACCGGGCCTATTTCGGCGATTTCGATCCGTTCGGCGATTTCGATCTAATTTTCGGCGCGGCAAAATTGAACATGAAAATCGTCGAGGTGCCGGTCCGTTACGCCAGCCGAAACTATGGCACGACGCAGATCTCGCGTTTCCGCCATGGCTGGCTATTGCTGCAGATGGTGGTTTTCGCCTATCGCAAACTTAAGGCGTTTTAGCTTCGATGGATCCGCGTCTGGCCGAACATCGCCGGCAGTGGGAAGGAAAGCCGGTCCTTCGAGCGATCTACACGGATCTTTATCGGCGGATGGCGGCGCGGCTTGCGCCGGGACGAAGCCTGGAAGTCGGCGGTGGCTCTGGAAATCTGAAGGCCTTTGCACCGGAGGTCGTCGCGACGGATTTTTTGGAGGCGCCCTGGCTGGATGCGGTTGCCGATGCCCAGGTGCTGCCCTTTTCGGACGCAAGCTTCGAGAACATCGTGCTCTTCGACGTGCTGCACCACCTTGCGCGCCCGCGTGCGTTTTTCGAAGAAGCGGCCCGCGTCCTAGGAAAGGGCGGACGGCTGGTGATGGTAGAGCCTGCCATTACGCCCCTAAGCGGGCTTTTTTACCGTTTCTTGCACCCGGAGCCGGTTGCCCTTTGCGTCGATCCCCTGGCCGATCAGGAGACGGGCCAGGCGCGCGATGCCTTCGAGGCAAACCAAGCCATTCCCACCCTTCTTTTTGGCAGGCAGCAGGGGGCCTTTCAGCAGGCCTTCCCGCAATTTCGGATTTCGGAAACGGCCTTTCTCAGTCTTTTCGCCTACCCTCTTTCCGGTGGGTTTCGCCCCTGGAGCCTGATTCCCGCAGGCGCCGTGCAGGCCGTGCTGCGCATCGAGGACGGTTTGCTTCCCCTGCTTGGGCCCTTGATGGGGTTTCGGCTGCTCATCGTGCTGGAGCGGCTTTGATGGAAGGGGCGTTTGACTGGATCGAGAAGAAGGGGAGGCTTATAGAAATGCTCACCGCGCCCAGTAGGGGCGGAACGCTCCGATGATCGCCCGCGGTATCGCTTTCGCCACGCTCGGCGGGCTGGTTGCCCGCGGGGTGACCGTGCTCATTCCGGTGATGGTGGCGCAGGTCTATGCGCTTGGCGTCGAGACGGACGCATTTTTTCTCGCGGCGGCGGGCATTCTTTTTTGGGGAACGACGATGGGGCTTCTTTTGGAAGCGTCGATCGTCTCAAGGTTGATCAAGCGCGATGCGGCGGAACGCTGGGCGCTGATTTTTCGTGCCGGGTTCCTGCTTTCCGGTTTCACCCTGCTGCTTGGCGGTGCATTGGTGGCGGGCCTTTGGGCGTTTCCATGGGCGGAGGAAAGTGCCGCCCTTGTTGCCCGGACGCGGCTGCTTTTCGTCGCGCTTTCGCCCCTTCTGATCCTCAATATCTGGATCAGCCTGGTTTCCGGCTGGTTGAACGCCGAGCGGCGCTTTGCCACCGTCGCCGCCTCGCCCGCGCTTCTGGGGCTTTTTGTCTTGGGCGCGATGTGGTTTCTGCATGAAAGCTATGGGGTTTACGCGCTTGTCATCGGTTATCTGTTGGGCGAGCTTGCGCGGCTTGGTTTTCTTGGCACCAGCCTGCTTCGCCATTCTCCCTTTGCCGGCTTTTCCCGGAAGGGGGAGCCGGTGGCGCCCTATTTCCGAAACATCGGGCTGCAATGGGCCGGCCTTTCGCTGTTGAACGGCAATCCCCTCGTCGACCGGTTGATGGCGGGCGGGCTTGCGGAAGGTTCCGTGAGCACGCTCGAGCTGATCGAGCGCGTCTATCTCGTGCCCGTCGGGGTGCTTGGCTGGGCGGTGCTTTCCGTGATGACGACGGCCTGGGCCCATGCCCAGGACGAAACGGCGCGCCAATGGCAAAGCATCCGCCGCGCGGTCGGCGCTACGCTTTTCGGCGGCGCGGCGATTGCGTTTTTTCTGGGGCTTTTTCATCAGCCCTTGCTGGCATTTCTTTATGGGCCGCCCGGGGCGGCGGTGTGGTCGGAGGCGGGCGGGCGCGCCTTTCTTTTCCTTGTCTGGGGGCTGCCGTTTCAGCTTGCAACCCTGACGCTTTGGCGCGCGGCAATGCTGGGTCAGGGGATGGGACGGCAGATCCTTCTGCTTGGTATTTTTGCTTTCTCGCTGAATGCGCTTGGGGATTTTATTCTGCGAGATCTCTGGGGGCTTTCCGGAATTACCGCCGTGACAGGGTTTACATTCCTCTGTACGTTTCTATTCCTATTTCGTTTGATCCGGTCCCCATAAGCCTCTTCGCCATGGTGCAAGAACCACAACGCTGTTTTCTCGCCAAGCCCGGCCCGCCGATTGAAGAATGGCGCGCCGCCTCGCAATTGCTGTCGCTTCCGCCCGAGCGAAAAGTTTTTCGCTGTGGCGATGTCGCCTGGCTTCATCCCATGCCAACTTTCGAGGAGTGCAAGGCGCTCTATTCGGAGGCGTATTACAATTGCCGGGATGCAGCGTGCCCTTTTAGCTGCATCGAGGGCCGGCAGCTCGAATATTTTGGACGGCGGGTAAAACGCATTGCCGATCGTCTGGGGCGCAAGCCGGAAAGCCTTCTCGATATCGGGGCGGCCAGCGGCTTTTTTGTCCGGGCGGCGCGCGATCAGGGCGTCGCTGCCGAAGGCGTCGAGCTTTCGGGCTGGGCCTGCGAAGAAGCAAGGCGGGCACATGGCATCGAACTTTTCGAAGGCGATCTTCTCCGCGACGAATTGCCGCTGCGGCCCCATTACGACGTCATCGTCATGAACCACGTGTTGGAACATTTGTTGGATCCGCTTGCCTATCTGGATCGCATTCACGATTTGCTGGCGCCGGATGGCCTGCTGGTGGTCGAAATCCCGCAGCAATTCATCAATCCGATCGATTTGCTTTACCGGGCGGCGCGCTATCGCCGGCCCTATAACCTCGCTTCTCTGCACCATCCTTATTTTTACAGCGTCCCAAGCGTGCTGCGCCTGATGGAGATGGGGGGCTTTCAGACCGAGCATGTAATGACCTGGCTTCCCGAGCAGGTGTTTCATTTGTACAACCCGATCATCACGCGCCCCTTGCAGGCGATGCTTTGGCTTTCGGATCGCCTTGCCAAGCGCGGCCATGTCATCGAAATTTTTGCGACGCCGGAAACGGCCTGACGCAGCCTTACGAAGACCGATCGGCCCGGCCTTCGCGGCCTAGCAGTTCGCGGTAAAGCGCTATCGTTTGTTCAACCACCAGGCGTTCGGAAAAATTCTGTGCGACGAAGGCGCGGCCTTTCTTTCCCAAACCCACGCGAAGATTTTCATCTTCGGAAAGGCGCAAGATCGCCTTCGCCAAGGCCCCGGCATTCCCGGGAGGGACAAGCAGGCCCGTTTCCTCTGGCCGCACGACGTCCCTGCAGCCCGGAACGTCCGTGGCAATGATCGCGCGGCCACAGGCCGCCGCTTCAAGCAGCGATTTCGGCAGGCCTTCCCGGTAGGAGGGGAGGACGGCGAAATGGGCTTCTTGCCATATGCGCCGCACATCGCTTTCAAATCCGCGCCACTCGACAAGGCCCTCGGCCGTCCATGCCTCCAATTGGCTTGCCGGGATGGACGTCGGATTTTCCTCGTCGGGCATGCCGAAAAGAAGGACGCGGAGGGATGCGCCCTGGTTGCGAAGGGCGCGCGCGGCGGCAATTAAATCCGGCACGCCCTTGTCGGCCAGCATGCGGGAAACCATGGCAAGGGCGACCGGCCGGCCGGTCGGTTCCGGGAGGGCCCGGAAATGTTCGGTATCGACGCCGGAGCCTGGAATCACCACCATGCGTTTCGGATCGACACCCGCTCTTTCTTCAAGCATCTTCCGGTCGTCCGCATTTTGCACGATTACTTTGCCGGTTACGCGATTTAGCAGAAAGCCAAGTCCAAAACGCACCAGCGGGCGAAGCAGCCGCGCCCGCCAATTTGGAGAAGTAAACACAAAGCCAAGGCCTGCAAGCGCGTTCACGGTGACCGGTACCCTCAGCACCCAAGCGGCGAAAGAGCCGTAAAGGACGGGTTTGATGGCCACATGATGGACGAGGTCGGGCCGTTCCTTCCGGTAGATGCGAAAGAGCGCGATGAAGGTGCCGACTTCACGAAAAGGATTGAGGCCGCGTCTTCGAAAAGGCAGCGGGATAAGATGAAAACCTTCGTCCTGAATCGCGGCGTCATGCTTCGTGACGTTGGTGGCGACGGCAACCTCCATGCCGGCATCCCGGGCGGCCCGCGCAATGGGAAGGCGGTGCGAGCAAAAATACCAATCCTCCGTTACCAAGAAGAGAATCTTTGCTTTTCGGGAAGGGGACATATGTTACCTTGCCATGTCCTTAAAACGGACAGATCGGGGTCTTCTTTTTTTATCAACGGCCATTCCGCCACTTTTTGCAAAAAAGTTGCAAAGGTGTGGAGTGGAAGCCGGCAACGCGTAAGAAAGAATGAAAAGAAACTTACTCATCGTCATCGGCGATCTGGACGTTGGCGGCACGGCACGACATCTTACCCGAGTCCTTCCCCATCTCAATCGCGATATCTTTCAAGTCACCGTTTACACCTTGACCCATAAGGGCATGCTGGCGCCAATTCTGGAACGGGCGGGCATTCCCGTCATCGAGCCCTGGGGGGGCTCGCGCATTCGCAAGCTCGTGCCAAGAATTTTTCGCCTGGGGCCCTTATTTCCCCTGACGATACTGCGTTTGATGCTGGTGATGTGCCGGGTTCGGCCGGACGTCGTGCATTTCTTTCTTCCCATGGCCTATCTGGCCGGCGGCATATGCGCGCTTTGTATGGGCGTTCGCCATCCTGTGATGAGCCGCCGCAGCCTTTCCGTTTACCAGCGCAGCCATCCCGTTCTTGCGCGGATGGAGCGGTGGCTGCATCGGCACATGCAGGCCGTGCTTGGAAACTCGGCGGCGGTGCTTGACGATCTTCGTAAAGAAGGCGTTCCGGAAGAAAGGCTGGGCCTTATCTATAACGGCATCGACCTTTCCCCTTTTGTAAAAAAGATAACGAGGAAAGAGCTGCTTCCTGCCCAGAACGTGAACGACGCGACGCTTGTTTTTGTGATTGTCGCCAATCTCATTCACTACAAGGGCCACGCGAATCTCCTGCGTGCCTTTGGAAAGGTGCAAGCGCGTTTGCCGAAAAACTGGGTGTTGCTTTGCGTCGGTCGCGACGACGGCATCGGCGACGAGTTGATGGCGCGCGCCCGCGAAAATAGGATCTTCCGGAACGTGCGTTGGCTGGGGCCACGTTCGGATACGGCACAGCTTTTGATGGCGTCGGACATCGGCCTGCTTTGTTCGGACGAAGAAGGGTTTTCAAACAGCCTCCTCGAAGGGATGGCGGCGGGCCTGCCGATGGTCGTGACGGACGTTGGCGGCAATGCCGAGGCGGTCGTGGATGGCGAGACGGGTTTCGTTGTGCCGTCTCGGGATCCGGAGCGCCTTGGCGAGGCCATCCTGAAGCTTGTGGAAGATCCGGAACTTTGCCGGCGGATGGGAGAGAAGGGCCGGGAACGGATTAAGAAAAAATTCTCGGTTGAAACCTGCGTGCAGGCTTATGAGCAACTCTATGCGGGGTTGATGGCTGGCGCCAAAAAACCCATTCGCGATTTTCTCCCGCATCAGGAAGATTAAAATGTGCGGCGCGGAACCGTTCGTCTTTTCTTCGTCCGGCAATCGGGTGGGATGAATGTGCGGAATTGCGGGCTTCATCGACCTTGCTTCGGCGACGCCTCCGGATCGGCTGGTGGCGACGGTGCGGCGCATGGCGCTTTCGCTTCGCCATCGCGGGCCCGACGACGAGGGCGCCTGGATTGAAGCGGAGGCAGGCGTCGCCCTTGGCCACCGCCGGTTATCAATCCAGGACCTTTCGCCGGCCGGCCATCAGCCGATGGAATCGAAAGAAGGCCGCTACGTCCTTGCCTATAATGGCGAAATTTACAATTTCGCCGAATTGCGCGCCGAGCTTAACGCGCAAGGAATCGCTTTTCGCGGGCATAGCGATACCGAAGTGATGGTCGAAGCAATCGCGGCCTGGGGGCTTGCCGCCACGCTACGCCGCCTTGTCGGCATGTTTGCCTTCGCGCTTTGGGATCGCAAGACGCGCACGCTAAACCTTGTTCGCGACCGGCTTGGGATTAAGCCGCTTTACTGGGCGCATCAGGGAGGCCTTTTTCTTTTTGCGTCCGAATTGAAGGCGTTACGGGCGCATCCGGATTTTCACGCGGATATAAATCGCAACGCGCTGCCTTCCTTCCTGCGCCACAATTACATTCCGGCGCCACACAGCATTTACCGCGAGACCTTCAAGCTCGAACCGGGAAAGATGCTGACATTTTGCCTGGACGGGAAGCCGGTCATTTCCACTTGGTGGGATTTGCGTAAAATTGCCGGAGAGGCGGTTGCCTCGCGGTCCGAGATGGCTACGGAGGAGGCCGCCGAGGCGTTGGATGGGCTGCTGCGGGATGCGGTGAAGCAGCGCATGGTTGCGGACGTTCCCCTTGGGGCCTTTCTTTCCGGCGGCATCGATTCCTCGACCGTTGCGGCGTTGATGCAGGCGCAAAGCCGTCAACCGGTGCGTACCTTTACGATCGGCTTTCATGAAGAAGCGTATGACGAAGCAAAAGACGCGAAGAAAGTCGCGGCCCATCTTGGTACGCAGCACACGGAACTTTACGTTGCGCCCCAAGACGCCTTGGAGGTTATTCCAAAACTTCCCCAAATTTACGATGAGCCCTTCGCCGATTCTTCGCAAATTCCGACCTTCCTCGTTTCCGAGCTTACGCGCAGGCATGTGACGGTCGCCCTTTCCGGAGATGGCGGCGACGAGCTTTTTGCAGGCTACAATCGCTATTTCTGGGCGGAGGCGCTTTGGCGAAAACTGCAATTTTTGCCGAGACCCATGCGGCAGAGCGCGGCGGCGATGATCCGCACGGTTTCGCCGACGGATTGGAACCGCATGTTCGGTTTGCTGCCGCCGCGCCTGCGGCCGCGCCTGGCCGGCGATAAATTTCATAAATTGGCGGATTTGCTGGCGCTTTCAAATTGCGATGTGCTGTATCGGCGTCTGCTGACCCATTGGGAGCAGCCGGCTTCCCTCGTCCTCGGCGGAGAGGAGACCACCGGTATTTTGTGGGACGAAAGCGTGGCGACCGAATTTCCGGATTTTACGGAACGGATGCAATTTCTGGATACGGTCACGTACCTTCCGGACGATATTTTGACGAAGGTGGATCGCGCCAGCATGAGGGTCGGGCTGGAAGCCCGCGTGCCATTGCTCGATCATCGTGTCGTCGAATTTGCCTGGCGCTTGCCCGGCGCCATGAAGGTCCGAAAGGGCCAGGGCAAATGGCTGTTGCGCCAGGTGTTGGGCCGTTATGTGCCGAAGGCGCTCATAGAACGGCCGAAGATGGGATTTGGCGTGCCGATCGATTCGTGGCTTCGCGGCCCGCTTCGGGATTGGGGCGAGGCATTGCTGGATGAGCGCCGCCTGCGGGAAGAAGGGTTCTTCGACCCCGCACCCATCCGGGCGAAATGGGACGCCCATCAGCAGGGAAAGCGAAATTGGCAATACCATCTCTGGGACGTGCTGATGTTTCAGGCCTGGCTCGAACAGTCGCGCCCGACGCCAAGGTGAAGCGCGGCAATGACGGAGAAAACGCTTTACCTTTTGCGGCATGCGGAAGCGGTCTCGCCAAGCGCCGCCCTCGACGATTTTGATCGGTCTTTGAACGCAGGCGGGCAACGGGCTGCGCGCGAGATGGGGGCCTATCTAGCAAAAAAAGGCTGGCGGCCGGATTGCGTCCTTTGTTCGCCGGCGCGGCGTGCCGTCGAGACGTGGGAGGGATTGCGCGCCGCCCTTGGCGATTTGCCGGTTCGCTATCGAAAAACGCTCTACCTCGCCCCGCCAAGCCAGGTGAAAGCGTGCCTGCATCGTCTGCCGGCCAGGGTCCGTTCTGTGCTGATCATCGGCCACAATCCTGGCTTCGCGCATTTTGCCAGGCGGCTTGTCAAAGGGGGCAAACCCCAGGCCTTGCAACGCTTAGGCGGAACCTATGCGCCGGCCAGCCTTGCCGTAATCCGCTTTCCCGTCCTCGCCTGGAAGGCCATCGAGGCGGGCCAGGGCGACCTTGCCGCCTTTCTGCGGCCGGGGGATTTTTAACAAGCGGATCAAGAGAATTTGGCAATCGCTAGATAGCTGGGCTAGACTTTCCCTAAGGGACAGCTTGAAAGGGAGCGCTTGAAATGGGGAGCAATCTGACAAAGGGCTTGGCCCTCGTTGTGCTTGGTCTGCTCATCAACAATTTCAGTTTTCTATCCGATATTTTTCTCGGCAAGCATGATGGGTGGATCTTTCTTGGGGAGAAGTCACAGGCCGGTGTAGCCGTTGGTGCGGCCATCGCGGTGGTTGGTCTTTTCCTGATCTGGAAGGAATCGAAGAAAACCGGCTGACGACCCGCGCGGTTTTCTAGAACGTCGCAAATTTTTGTTTGAAGGGCCGGCGGCCCTTGTCGGCCGTTTCCGCTATTCGGAAATCGGCACGCCATAGCCTTCCATGCATTGGGCGTAGGCGCGGTTGAAGAATTGCCGCGCCCGTACGCCGATATCCCGGCCGACGGTGCCTTGTTTTTGCTCGCGCCGCACGTACTTCGTTTTTTCCTTTTTTGCTTTGCTTTGGCAGTAAGCGGCGATGTCGTCCCGCTCCTGCTCGGCCGTCGAAACGGCTTCCGTCGTCTCGCAGGCGGCAAATAGAAAAAGCGGCACCAGAATCGCAACGGCTATCCGGACCAAGGGTGAAAAACGAAAAGAAGGTTTTTGTCGAGCAGGGGACATGAAAAGCCTTTGTTCGCAGTTAGGGTTTGCAATTTGCCGTGTCGTTCTTTGCGCCCGACCCATTTGGCCTGTCGCGCCCAGGGGATTAGGAAACCGAACGGCCGTGCTGTCAAGCCGTTCCGAAAACCCGGTTAGATTTTTTCGAGCGCCATCGCAATCCCCTGGCCGACGCAGGGCGAAGGCTTGGTGTCCCCGGCGGGATTCGAACCCACGACCCCCAGATTAGGAATCTGGTGCTCTATCCAGCTGAGCTACGGGGACCCGGTCGGGCATTATAGCAGGCGCGTTTCGGATGCAGAGGGCCGGCCGCCCTGCCCGCGGGCGTTTTACCAGAGCCTGGGCAGGCGGACGTCGTCAATGGGCAGCGCGTAATAAACCAGGAGCGATTCCTCGCCCGGATTGCGGCTGCCGACGGAGGCGTTCGACAGGTGAAACAGGCCGACGCCCAAGCGCGAGCGGTCGTCGAACCGGTAGGCCAGTTCCACGCCGGAGCGAAATTCCAGCACGCTTCCCAATTGCTTGCCGCCGCCGCGTTTGAAGGCGCCGACCGCCGTGCTGGGGGTGAGAACGAAACGATTCCCGAAGAAAAGATCGACCCGAAAACCGGCATAGCCATAGACCGCGCCATCGGTGGTCGCGAAAAGGCCGCCATAGGGCTTGAAGATCCAAAGCCGCAAATTCGAGCGGTATTCGAAATTCATCTGGGCGGCGGTGTCGTCGTCGAGGGCGTCAAAGGCGCCAAGGCCGACGGCGACGAAGGCAGGCTCGTTGTCGACGGCATCGAAAACCTGGGCCTGGCCGGGGTTGGGGCCGAGAAGCGCCAGGCCAAGCAGGCCAAGGCCAATGGCGCGAAGGCCGAATTTGGAAAGCGAAGCAAAAGAGCGCATGGGAAATCCAGATGGAAGACAGGAAAATTTTCCAGATTGTTCCGGGAATGGGCCGGATACGCAAGTCTTTTGCTGCGGCCCCTTACGGCCTTCGGCGAAGGCCTGCCATCTTCTCAACGGCCTTCGGCGAAGGCCTTGTTGTGTTTATCCGCGGCCTTCGGCGAAGGCCTCTGTGGCCTGGACGAGGGCCTCCAGAATGCCGGGCTCGAAGGCGGTGTGGCCCGCGTTTTCAATCACCCGATAGGCCGCCTTTGGCCAGCCCTGGGCCAGCGCCGCGGCCGTTCGGGGCGGGCAGATGACGTCGTAGCGCCCCTGGACAAGGGTCGCCGGCAAATGGCGGATGCGGTCGAGATGATCGAGCAGGGCGTTTTCCTTCAGGAACATGCCATGGGCCATGTAATGGGCCTCGATCCGGGCGATCGCCAGCTGGCCGGGCGAAGCTTCGCGCCGCACGGGCCCCGGCCCCGGCAACAGGCTGGCACAGGCACGCTCATATTCGCTCCAGGCGCCCGCCGCCGGCAGGTGCACGGCGGCGTCGGGATGTTTCAGCCGGCGGAAATAGGATTTTAAAAGGGTGGCTTGCTCTTTCTCAGGCAGGAATTCGCGAAAGGCGCGCGCCGCCTCGGGCCGGAAAGTCTGCATGCCATGAAGGAACCAATCGATCTCTTGCGCGCGGCCGAGAAAGATGCCGCGCAGGATAAACCCGAGAACGCGTTCCGGATGGGCCTGGCCATAGGCTAGCGCCAGGGTGCTGCCCCACGAGCCGCCGAAAAGCAGCCAGCGTTCGATGCCCAAATGCCGGCGCAGTTTTTCGATGTCACGGATGAGATGCTGGGTGGTGTTTGCCAAAAGCGAGGCCTTCGGCGTGGATTTACCGCCGCCGCGCTGGTCGAAGAGAACGATCCGATAGCGGCTTGGACGAAAGAAGCGCCGATGCGCCGGTACGACACCGGACCCCGGCCCGCCATGGAGGAAAAGGACCGGAATGCCATTCGCCTTGCCGGTGGTTTCCCAATACATGCGGTGCCCATGGTCGAGGGGGAGCATGCCCGTCTTTTGGGGGGAAATTTCCGAAAAGAGACGTTTGCGTGCCATGGCCCTTCGTCCGCCCTTCGTCCGCAACGGGAAGAAACGGCCTCATGCTATACTCCCGAAATGGCCCGGCGTCTCTCCCTCCTTTCTTTTCTCTGCCTGCTTATCGCCTTTCCGCCGCCCGGATTTGCCGCCGAAAAGACGGTCAAGGAAGGCGTTGCTGCCCAGGGCCTGGTGCGTGAAATCATCGATGGCGACACGCTGATCCTGGAAAGCGGCGACGCCGTGCGGCTGGTGGGCGTTCAGGCGCCGAAACTTTCGCTCGGCCGGCCGCGCGTCACAGATCAGCCCTTGGCCGCCGTCGCAAAGCGTGCATTGGCGGAGATTGCCCTCGGCAAGAAAATGCGTCTTCGTTTTTTCGGCCGCCGCCGCGACCGGCATGGCCGCCTGCTGGCTCATTTGTTCGTTGCGGATGGCGACAAGGGCGAATGGGTGCAGGGGCGGCTGTTGGCCCAAGGCCTGGCGCGAGTTTACAGCTTTGCCGACAACCGCGCCTGGGTTGCGGAAATGCTGGCGTTGGAGCGCGCGGCGCGGGCACAAAAGCGCGGCATATGGGCGCATCCCTTTTACCAGGTGATCGATGTGCAAAAGGCGGATGAGCGGCTTGACCGTTTCGAACTCGTCGAAGGCCGGGTCCGTAAGGCGGCGGTTGTGAAGGGGCGCGGCTATTTGAATTTTGGCGACGATTGGCGCGAAGATTTTACCATCGTGCTTGCGCCGAAAGTGCGGCGCGCCTTCGAGCGGGAGGGCATAGACATTTCCGCCTATGCCGGCAAGCGCGTGCGCGTGCGCGGCTGGATCACGCGTTACAACGGTCCGATGATCGAAGCCACCCATCCCGAACAAATCGAGATCCTCTCCGATTAAAGGACCCGGAGGGAGGTTAAGGAGCGGCGCGAGGCAGGGCCGCTTCTTACAGGGTGATTTGCAAATTGTCCTCGATTTTTCGGGCGGCCCCTTCTTCGTCGAGGCTCTCGACGGCGGCCACTTCCCGGCATAGCCGTTCGAAGGCCAGTTCGTAAATCTGGCGTTCGCTATAGGACTGGTCCGGTTGGCCGACGTTTCGGTACAGGTCGCGCACCACCTCGGCGATGGAGATCGGGTCACCGGAATTAATCTTCAATTCGTATTCCTGCGCCCGGCGGCTCCACATCGTGCGGCGAATCCGCGCCCTGCCGCGTAGAATTTTCAACGCGCCGCGCATCTCGTCGCGGCTGCAAAGCCTGCGCAAGCCCGACCCTTCCGCCTTCTCGACGGGAACGCGCAGGGTCATTTTTTCCTTTGGGAAGGTGATGACGAACACTTCCAGTTCATGGCCGGCGATGGCCTGTTTTTCGACCGCCGTGATTTTGCCGACGCCGTGGGCGGGATAAACGGCGTAATCCCCTTTGCTGTAAATCTTCTGCTTTTTCTTTTTCGCTTTTGCCGGAGCCGGTTTCGCCGGAGCCGCTTTCACAGGGGCGGCTTTCGCCTTGGCTGGCTTCGCCGGGGCGGCTTTCGCCTTGGCTGGCTTTGCCTTGGCTGGCTTCGCCTTGGCTGGCTTCGCCGGGGCGGCTTTCGCCTTGGCTGGCTTCGCCTTGGCTGGCTTCGCCTTGGCTGGCTTCGCCGGGGCGGCTTTTGCCTTGGCCGATTTTGCCTTGGCCGATTTTGCCTGGCTCAATTTTGCGCGGCTGGATTTTGCTGGGGTTTTTTTAGGCATTTTCGTCTGTTTTCCTTAAATCCCTGCCCATGTGGGCGTTTGCTCCATGGGCGAACAAAACCCCGGAACCGGGGCGTCGAACCGCCGGCCGGGGCGCAAAGAAGCTTGGAATGTCTAAAAATAGCACAAAATCGGGCAAAAGCACAGGGACCGTGCCTACCCCGCTATTTTGCAAGGAAAATCAATTGGTTGGTTGGCTTCCGCCAAAACGGCAGAGGGTCAATCGCCCTCGCCGGGCTCGGGGCTGAAATGCTCGCCGAATTTGTTTTCGACGCCCTTCCAGTCATCCGCATCCGCCGGCGCGTCTTTTTTCTTCGTAATATTCGGCCAGATTTTCGAATATTCCGTGTTTAGTTCAAGCCACTTGGCGGTATCCCCTTCGCTGTCGGGGATGATGGCCTCGGCCGGGCATTCCGGTTCGCACACGCCGCAATCGATGCATTCGTCCGGGCTGATGGCGAGCATGTTCGCGCCCTCATAGAAGCAGTCCACCGGACAGACTTCGACGCAGTCCGTATATTTGCATTTGATACAGGCTTCCGTGACGATGTAAGGCATCTTTTTCTCCGCTAACCATGCGTTTCCGGCCGACCGGAAGAAGAGGGCTTACCCCGCCCCTTGATCCCCGTCAATAGCGAGACGGCCTTGGACGCGCTTGCGCGCGGCCCCCCTTTCCTGATCGGATACGTAAATAAGGCCGCCGATCCTGCGAAGCAAGTTTGCTTCAAAATGATCGATATGGCCATCCGCATAGGCGACCTCCCACAGCATCTCGATCAGCTTGATGCGCTCGTCATGGGGCAGGGCGTCTTTGACGGTTTTCGTGAAGCGATGCAGGTTGTTGGGGTTTTCCGCCCAGACATGCGCCTTTTCAAAAAGCGCCCGCGCCGCCGCTTCGTCCAAGGCAAAGCGCGTCCGAAGCAGTTTCAGGATTTGCGCCTGTTCGCGGTCGTCGAAATGGCCGTCGAAGAGGGCGGCCTCGATGAGCAGCGCGGCGATGGCCATCTGCACCGGGTCGACCGCCGTGGCGGCGTCTGCTTTCGGGCCGGAAGCGTCAAAAAGGGTTCGGATTTTTTTCAGCATCGCGGGCTTTCATTTCTCATGGGGCCATTTTCCCAATTTTTTCGCCAAGGGCAATGCCTTCGCGCCGGGGGTCGGCGCCGCCAAAAAGCGTGTCTCCTTTGCGCTCGATTCCATGCAGGCCGCTTGGAAGGTCGCGGAAACGAATCCGGTGTCCCATGGCTTCGAGGGCGGGGGCCATCGCCTCAAGCGCGGTCTTTGCTTCAAGCTCCGTCTCGCCGTTGCGGTTGACAAAATTCGGCAAGGCGATCGCCTCTTGGAGGGGCAGCTTCCAATCCAGCACGCCGATTAGCGTCTTGAGGACAAAGCCGATGATATAAGGCCCGCCGGGCGAGCCGAGGGATAAGCGAAGGTGCCCATCCGGGCCGAACACCAATGTCGGCGCCATCGAGCTTCGCGGGCGCTTGCCGGGCTGAACGCGGTTGGCCATGGGCCTGCCCGCCTTTGCGGGCAGAAAGGCAAAATCCGTAAGTTCGTTGTTCAGCAAAAACCCGTTGACCATCAGCCGTGCGCCAAAGGGGCTTTCGATGCTGGCCGTTAGGGCAAGCGCATTGCCCGCGCCATCGACGACGCTTAGATGGGTCGTGGAGGTGGATTCCGGCCAGCCCGCAAAGCGGTGCGTCGGCACGATGCCGGCAAGGGTTCCGGGCTTCGCCTGGCCCAGGCTTTTCGTCCGGGAAATCTGGCCAGCGCGCCGTTTCAGATAGCTGGGCGCCAGCAATGCGCCGACGGGTTGGGGGACAAAATCGGGATCGGCGAGATAGCGGTTGCGATCGGCAAAGGCAAGCCGGCTTGCTTCCGCAATCAGATGAACGGCTTCGGCCGAGCCCGGCCCAAGCGCTTCCAGGTCGAACCCTTCCAGCATGCCGAGAATTTGAAGCAGCGTCACGCCGCCGGACGTTGGCGGCCCCATCGCACAGACGCGCATGCCGCGGTAAGCGCGGCAAACGGGTTCGCGTTTTACGGCACGGTAGCCGGCAAGGTCCGCGACCGTCATGACGCCGGGGTTGCGGCTTGCGGTCGTAACCGTTTTCGCGATGGCTGCGGCGATCTCGCCTTCGTAAAAGCGTGCAGCGCCCCCCTCGGCGATGCGGCGAAGCGTTTCGGCAAGGGCCGGGTTTTTCAAATGCGTACCGGCCGGCTTCGGCGTGCCGTCCGCGTTCAGGAAATAGGCGGCCGTTTCGGCAAAGGCATCCAGATGTTTTGCATTGGCGATCATGCGGTGGAGACGCTTTGAAATCGGAAAGCCGGCGTCGGCATGACGGATCGCCGGCGCGAACAGGCGTTTCCAGGGAAGTTTTCCATGGGCCCGGTGGGCCAGCTCGAACATGCGGAGCAAACCCGGCACGCCGACGGATCGCCCGCCGACCACCGCGTCGTAAAAGCCGAGCGGCTGGCCATCCGCGTCGAGAAAAAGCCGTTCGCTTGCACCCGCGGGCGCGGTTTCCCGACCGTCGAAACTTTCGACCTTGCCGGTCTTTTTTTCCACATGGATGAGGAAGGCGCCGCCGCCGATGCCGGAGGATTGGGGTTCGACCAGGGTCAGCACCAGCTCGGCGGCAATGGCGGCATCGACGGCGCTGCCGCCGGCGCGCAGCATTTCCAGACCGGCTTCGGCGGCAAGAGGATGGGCCGCCGCCACCATATGGGAAGGCCTGCCCCGCGCCTCTTCGCGGGCCTCGGAGGGGGCCGGAAACAGCGAAAAAGCCAGCAGGCCCAGGCAAAAAAGCGCGGCGGCCCGCAGGCCTGGCCGGTGCTGGGGGGGCGACATTTGTGGGTGGTTCTCCTTCGGGGGGCCTTTCGATAAGATGCCACAACTCGCCTTCGGGCGGGGGTTTTTGCAAAACCATTTTTTGCGCGGCCAGGGGCGAGCGCCATGTTTGAAACCTTTATTGCGGCAACGGTTCTCGTTCTGCTGACGGTTTTGATCCATTACGAAATCTTGCGGGTGGCGTCGATCCTGTTGCCCCGCCTTACGATCCCGCCGCGCACGCGGATGTTTTTCGTCATCATTGCCGCTTTCTTCGCCCACACGGTCGAGGTGTGGCTCTATGCCTTCGCCTATTATTTGCTCGTCGAACATTTTGCCCTTGGGGGATTCGCGGGCCAGCCGGTCGGCACCTTCATGGAATATCTTTATTTCTCGACGGTGACCTATACTTCGCTGGGCCTGGGCGATATTTATCCGGTCGGCGGCCTGCGGCTGATTTCGGGCGTCGAAGCGTTGAACGGCCTGGTTCTGATTGGCTGGTCGGCGTCGTTCACCTATTTGTCGATGCAGGAATTTTGGCCAATGCATGAGGGATTGCATGGGGGATATCGGGGCCGGCACAAGGACGACACCGAGAAAGACTAGCCCGGCCCGGAAAAACCGTTTGTCGGGCAATGGGGTCGCAGGGTTAAATGCGGCGCCTTGGGCTGCATCGTTGCAGCCTGCCCGTTGAGAGAGACGATAAAATGCCACAGGCGACAAAAGCCATCACGGTACCGGCGCTTCGCGCGCGGAAAGGCAAGACGCCGATCGTCTGCCTGACCGCTTACACGACGCCGATGGCAAAATGGCTGGACGTCCATGTGGATCTGCTGCTTGTCGGCGATTCCGTCGGCATGGTCCTCTATGGGATGGAAAGCACGCTTGGGGTGACGGTCGATATGATGATCGCCCATACCCAGGCCGTTATGCGTGGCGCCCGGCGCGCCTGCGTCATCACCGACCTTCCGTTCGGCAGCTATCAGGAATCGCCCGAAGCCGCATACCGCACGGCAGCGCGCATTTTAAAAGAAACCGGCGCCGCCGGGGTGAAGCTGGAAGGCGGCGAAGCAATGGCCGAAACCGTTTCCTTCCTGACCCAGCGCGGCATCCCCGTGATGGGCCACATTGGCATGATGCCGCAATCCGTGCGCGCTTATGGCGGCTTTGGCGCCCGGGGAAAGACGGAAATCGAAGCGGGACAAATTCTTGCCGATGGCGAGGCCATTGCGGCGGCTGGTGCGTTTGCCGTCGTCGTCGAAGGCACGCTGGAAACGGTTGCGGCCGACGCCACGAAGGCGTTGCCGGTGCCGACGATCGGCATTGGCGCCTCGGCCGCTTGCGACGGGCAAATCCTGGTGACGGAAGATTTGCTTGGCCTGTTCACCGGTTTCGTTCCAAGTTTCGTGAAGCGCTATGCGGCGCTTGGCGAGGAAGTTGAAAAGGCGGCGGCGCAATACGCGAGCGATGTAAAGAAGCGACGTTTCCCGGAAGCCGCGCATTGTTTTGGTCCGAAGAAGCCAAAACCCTAAACCGCAAGCAGGCGCAAATCTTGGCAATTCCATGGGTTTCGACCAGCAAGCAAAGGCAGCCGATGTGACCGGCATTCCGTGTGTCCGTACGGTTGTGGATCTGCGAAGCGCCATTGCGCGCTGGCGGGCGGCAGGCGAAACAATTGGCCTTGTGCCGACGATGGGGGCTTTGCACGACGGGCATCTGGCCCTTGTGGCCGCGTCGTTGGAAAAAATGGATCGCACGGTGGTTACGATCCTGGTGAACCCTTTGCAGTTTGGGCCCGAGGAAGACCTGTCCGCCTACCCCCGGAACGAGGCGGCGGATGGGGAGAAGCTTACGGCGGCCGCCGCCGATCTGCTTTACGCGCCGGCCATCGAGGAAATGTACCCGCCGGGCTTTGCCACGGAAGTGCGTGTCGCGGGCCTCACGGAAATGCTCTGCGGGGCTTCCCGGCCCGTGCATTTCGCAGGCGTTGCGACGGTGGTCGCAAAGCTTTTTTTGCAGGCGCAGCCAGATGCGGCGTTCTTCGGCGAGAAGGATTATCAGCAATGGCTGGTCGTGCGGCGCTTGGCGCGCGATCTGGACATGGCCGTTCGCGTCGAACGCGTTGCGACTATGCGCGAGGGAGACGGCCTCGCCCTTTCCTCGCGGAACGCCTATCTCACGCCGGAAGAGCGCGCGATCGCCCCGAAACTTTTTGAAATGCTTGGGCAGATGGCGGCGGCAATCCGAAAGGGGCGCGCCATTGACGACGCCATAGCCTGGGGGAAAGACGAACTTCGCCGCGCCGGTTTCGGGAAGATCGATTACCTAGAAGTGCGGGATCAGGAAAGCCTGGTTCCAATCGAAGCTGGGGAAGAAGGGGCGCGCATCTTTGCCGCGGTCCATTTGGGGAAAACGCGGCTGATCGACAATCTGGCCGTTGCGGATTAGCCGGCGTCCGGCCCCTCCCAGGGAAAAACAAGCCATATGTCCTGGGGCGTCTCGACGGCGCAACGATCAATGTAAGGCAGGCCGTCCGGTTTTGCGTAAAGGGTGACGAGGGAAGCCTCGGGCAAAAGGGTGCGAACGGTCTCGGCCGTCTTGCCCGTGTCCGCAATGTCATCGACGACCAGCCATCCCTCGCCCGTGGCTTCGCCATCTTTGAGCACGTCCGGCGTGGACACGCCCGGCGTGAGCACGCGCGGCGTTCCCTGGCGCTTTCCGTCGTAGCTTGCGATGGCAAGCGTTTCGATGCGGCGAATGCCAAGGGCAAAGGCAAGGGTGGCTGCCGGGATCAGCCCGCCGCGGGCGATGGCAAGGATGCCCTGCCAGGGCCCTTCGTGGCGAAGGCTTTGGGCAAGGGCCAGGCCGGCCTGGTGGACTTCCTGCCAGGAAAGGGCGCGGGTCTCGCGAAGGGGTTCCGATGGCTTCATGGCATTCGGCTTACACGGGCGGCTGAAATAAAAACCGGCCGGTCATTTCTGACCGGCCGGTTTTTTATCGGTTTGTGCGGCGTAGGCGATCAACGCACGTAAATGTGCACTTCGTTCGATTCGGCCGTCGCGCTTTGGGTGGCCTTCAGGTTCAGGCGATCCGCCGGCAGGCCCATGTCCCGCAAGGCGCGCAGCACGCCTTCGGCGTTCTTTTTCGATGCGCTCGTGTTGCGGGCGGCTTCTGCCGTGTTGCCTTTTGTCGAGGCCACCGCGACGAGATCGAAAATCGCGTTCGGGCGGCGGTCAAGCGCGCTCCGCACAGCGGTGTAAAGGGCCTGGGAATAATCGACGTCCGGGCGATCGAAACGGATGACAACCAGCGGCCGGCGGCCGGCGGCCGGCGCCGGGGTGGCAAGCCTTGCCGTTTGGCCGGCGCCTGCAAGCTGTGCATGGATCGGCGGCGATGCGAAGGCGCGGTTCGCAAGGCTGGGACCGTAAAGCTCGCCATTTTTGACGGCGACGGAAAGGATCGTGAGGTTGCTGCGCTCAATGCTTAGATAGCTGCTCTGGCGGCTGATGTCCTCGCTGAGCTCGTTCAAAAGCCGATCGACCATCACGACGGAGCGATTCACTTCGTCTTCGAGGATGGCAAGCTGGCGATGATCCTCGTCGATCGCGCCGGAAAGGCTGTACGCCGCCCGGGTGGATTCGAGAATGTAGGCCGCCATGGCCGAATCGCCAGCCACCTGATTGGCGAGGCTGTTCAGATTGGCGACGTCGTTGCCGACATTGTTGAGCTGCTGCTGCGCCGTTTGCCACTGGCTAACCAAAATGGGGTTGCCCGGCGTCGTGCCGACCTGCAGGCGGGCCTGAATGGCGGCGATGAGGCCATGATATTGCTGGGCGTTGTTGACCGTCGTGCTGCGGATCTGCTGCAACGTTCCGTTGCGCTGGGAAAGGTGCGCGCGAAGGCCGGCAAGCTCGTTGCGGACCTGCACCACTTTCTGGCCAACATAGGTGCCCGTGGGCGCGGCTGCGGTGACGGCGGTCGGTTGGAAATTCGACGTGCCAAGCACAAGCGGCGTGCCCGGGACCCCGGACGGCGCTGGCGGAGGGGCGGCGCCATAGGGGACGTTTGTCCCTGCGACGGCCGCTTCGTCCTCATAGGGTTCGATGATGATTCGCTCCGTCGATGGTTCCGACGAAGTGGCAACCAGGGCGCCGCCCTCGGCAGGTTCGTCCCCGCTAAGAGAGGGCCACAGCTCTTCCCCAAAGGACGAGCAGCCCCCGAGAAGAATTGCCGTCGCAAACGTGGCGACGTGTCGCTTCAAAAAGGCCATGGAAATATTTCTCAAATGTCGCCCAGTTGCTATGCCCAACAAGGCCCGTCGATCCGGCACCTTGAACGATCGAGCATTATTATGGAAGGTGCCGGATCTGCCAACCCTTTAATTTTCCTATGGATAACCCCGATCCTCGGCAGACGGAACGGCCTTTTCGCCGCCTTTTCGCCGATTCGACCTTGCCTTGCCATTCCCCTGGGCTTTGAGTAGGTTCCGCTTTCCTTGTTCCCGTTTTGGGCGCCCGTAGCTCAGCTGGATAGAGCACCAGACTACGAATCTGGGGGTCGGGAGTTCGAATCTCTCCGGGCGCGCCACACGTTTTTACGCAAGCCATTTTACGCAAGCCGCTCGCTGCGTCGCCCTTGGGCGGCTACATCGTCGTGTAGCCGCCATCGACGACGATCTCGGCGCCGTTCACATAGGAAGATTCGTCCGAGGCCAGGAACAGGATGGCGTTCGCCACCTCTTCGGGCTTGCCGGCGCGGCCGAGAATGGTGGGGCCGAGAACCATCTCGTTCAGCTCTGCGCTTTCCGTGATGTCGGACGTCATCGGCGTCGCGATCAGGCCCGGATGGATGGAATTCGCGCGGATATCGTAGGCCGCATATTCGGCGGCGACGGATTTCGTCAGGATCCGCACGGCGCCCTTCGAGGCCTGGTATGCCAGGGCAACGCCGCCCGGCGCGCCAATCAGCCCATAGATCGACGAAATGTTGACGATCGACCCGCCGCCCGCCTTTTGCATGGCCGGCAGGATATGCTTGCAGCCCAGGAACACGCCCTTCACGTTGATGTTCATGACCCGGTCGAATTCGTCGACGCTTGTGTCCTTGCAGTTTTTCAAAACCAGGATGCCGGCATTGTTGACGAGCACGTCCACCTTGCCAAATTCGCCGATCGCTTTGTCGACGACGGCTTTCCACTCGCTTTCCTTGGAGACGTCGTGCTTAAGAAAGGTGGCTTCGCCGCCCGCCTGTTTGATTCCTTCGACGACGGCTTTGCCTTCCTTTTCTTTAACGTCCGTGACGACAACTTTGGCACCTTCTTTCGCAAGGAGTTGGCTATGCGCCTTCCCCATTCCCAAGGCGCCGCCGGTGACGAGTGCAACTTTTCCTTCCATGCGTCCCATAAGGTTTCCTCCCTGAAGGTTTCGTTTACAGGCTTTTTCCTGAACGCCCCGAGAGGGTCGTGGCCTGCCTATAAGGAGTCAAGGAAGGAAAGGTAAGTCGCGGATTTTGAAACCGGAATCATGGACTTCCGCCGCGCGGCCCTTGGGCGCGGCGCGCTGATTTTTCAGGCCGCGAGAGGGGTGGTATAGTTCCGACCGGGGAAAATTATAAAAATTACGGGAGGAATGGCATGGGTCGCGTTTCAGGAAAAATTGCGCTCGTCACCGGCGGTGCGCTTGGCCTTGGCGAAGCAATGAGCCTGCTTCTTGCGAAAGAAGGTGCCAAAGTTGTCGTCACGGACGTTAAAGAAAAGGAAGGTCAGGCAACCGCCGACGCCATCAAGCAGGCGGGCGGCGAAGCCATCTTTCTTAAGCACGACGTCGTTAACGAAAGCGAATGGAAGACCGTCATCGCGGAGACGGAAAAGGCGTTCGGCGGCCTTGATATTCTCGTCAACAATGCCGGCGTCGTCGTGATGAAGAGCGTCGAAGACACGACCTTGGAAGATTGGCGATGGCTGCACTCGATCAATCTCGACGCGGTTTTCCTGGGCACGAAATACGGCATCGAATCGATGAAGAAATCGGGAGGCGGGTCGATCATCAACATTTCTTCGATCGAAGGCATCATCGCCGACCCGAATCTTTTTGCATACAATTCCAGCAAGGCGGGCGTGCGCTTGCTGACAAAGTCGGCAGCGCTGCATTGCGCGAAATCGGGTTACGGCATTCGCATCAACTCGGTGCATCCGGGTTACACTTGGACGCCGATGGTCGAGCAGGCGATCGATGAACTTGGCGGCACGAAAGAGGTGATCGATCAGGTCAAATCCCTGCACCCGATCGGACGCTATGGCCAGCCGATCGACATTGCCAATGGCGTGCTGTTCCTGGCATCGGAAGAATCCAGCTTCATGACCGGCTCGGAATTGGTCATCGATGGGGGCTACACAGCCCAATAAATGGCGTAAATCTTGCGATTCGCCCCTTGATTCACCCCTTGATTCGCGGCGGGTTCGTGCCAATATGCAGGCATCGGGCCGGGTCCGGTGAAGAATAAAGCATAAAGGATAAACAGATGGCTTTGCAGGAACAGCAGCGCATGCAGGCGGGCGCCGCCACGACCGCTGCGATCGATGAGGGGCTTCGGCGCCACATGATCCGCGTTTACAATTACATGACAGGCGGGTTGGCGCTGACCGGTCTGGTGGCTTATGTGATCGCGCACACACCGGCTTTCTTCAACGCCATCTTCGGCACGCCGTTGATGTGGGTCGTTATGCTTGCGCCGCTTGGCTTTGTCTTTGCGCTTAGCTTCGGCATCGAGCGTTTTAAATACAGCACGGCCCAGCTTCTTTTCTGGGCGTTCGCGGGCATCATGGGCATGTCGATTGCGTCCATCTTCGTCATCTATACCGGTGAGAGCATCGCGCGCGTTTTCTTCATCTCCGCCGCCACCTTCGCTGGCATGAGTCTTTACGGCTATACGACCAAGCGGGATTTGACCCGCTTTGGCTCGTTCCTGATGATGGGGCTGATCGGCATCATTATCGCCTCGATCGTGAATATGTTCGTTCAAAGTTCGATGCTGCATTTCGCGGTTTCGGTCATCGGCGTGCTTATCTTCGTCGGGCTGACCGCTCATGACACGCAGCGGATTAAATGGATGTACGACCAGGCCGATGGCGCCACCGTGGCCGGCAAAAAGGCGCTGATGGGCGCGCTTAGCCTCTATCTCGATTTCATCAATCTCTTCTTGCTGCTGCTGCGTCTCTTCGGCGAACGCCGCTAGCGGGCACATTGCCCATGCAATCGCGCCCGGGGTCTTTCGGCCTCGGCCGCGATCCGATTGTGCCGGTGCCGTCCGGAAGGGAAATGTGCTATTTCGGATACGGCGCGAAGCTTTCAATTTGGCAAGAACCACCATGAAAACGCAGCCCAAGGCGGTCGTTTTGTTGAGCGGCGGGGTCGATTCGGCGACGGCGACGGCGCTGGCATTGGCGGACGGTTTCGCGGTCCATGC
>JAJFGH010000182.1 GCA_021776275.1 Alphaproteobacteria bacterium
ACCAGATTGAGAAAAAAGGCGGAAAGGCATTTCTGAAACCGGTGCCGAAATCCGGCTTGGGCATTTTGCGAAAACTGTCTTCGGAATCAGCCGCGCGTTGCAAGCAGCCCTTGTCGCCAAAAGTGCTAAAGCAGGCCAGCAAGAAAAGCCTGCTGACGATTGCCAAGACGACGGCGCTTTCCAAAGTCCACCGGCCCGCGCATATGGAATATATCGGCATCCGCATTTTCGACGCTGCCGGAAATGTGACGGGGGAACAGCGCTTTAAGGGCCTTTATACCTCGACCGCCTATAGCCGCAGCCCGAGAGAAATTCCCATTCTCCGTCATAAGGTTGCAACCACGCTTGAGCGTGCCGGCTTTCTTCCGGCAAGCCATAGCGGCAAGGCGTTGCTCCACATTCTGGAGAACTTCCCCAGGGACGAGCTGTTCCAGATTTCAGGGTCCGAACTGCTTCGCATCGCTACGGGCATCCTCAACCTTAAGGAGCGCCGGCGCGTGGCGCTTTTCAGCCGTCACGACGCGTTTCAGCGTTTCGTTTCCTGCCTCGTTTACTTGCCGCGCGATATTTACAACACGGAATTACGCAAGCGTATCCAAGGGGTCCTCGAAGAGGCCTACGAAGGCAAGACAACGGACTATTACACCGAAATTGGCGATTCGGTGCTCGCGCGGTTGCGCTTCCTTGTTCAAACGACGCCGGGGAAGGCGCCGAAGGCTAGCGAAGATGCGATCGAACAGCGGCTGGCGGTCGTCGCAAGGTCTTGGGAAGAGGGCCTTCGCGAAGCGCTGATCGAAAGCGAAGGCGAGGCAGAGGGGCTAAGCCTGCTGCGCAAGTTCGAGCGTGCCTTCCCGCCTTCCTATCGCGAGCATTTCGATGCCGATGCGGCGATCGAAGATATTGCAAAGATTTCAGATGTTCTCGAAAGCAAGGCCATTGGATTGCGCCTTTACCGAAAGAAAGGCGCGGCCAACAATGAGCTTTGCTTCAAAATCTACAACCCAGGAAAGCCCGTGCCGCTTTCGGACGCGTTGCCCATGCTTGAAAATATGGGGCTTCGTGTGATCGGCGAGGTGCCGTTCGAAATTTCGCCGGAAAATGTGGAACCCATTTTCATCCATGATTTCCGGATGGTGACGAAAGAAAAGAGCGACATCGCACTTGATGCGATCAAGAAAAATTTCGAAGAGGCGTTCCTGGATGTCTGGAAGGGGCAGGTCGAGGACGACATTTTTAACCGCCTGGTTCTGATTGCGGGCCTCACGTCGCGGGAAGTTGTCATCCTGCGCGCGATGCGGAAATTTCTTCATCAGATCAGCGTTCCGTTCAGCCTTGCATATACGGGCGAGACGCTGGCCGAGAACGCGCCCATTGCCCGGATGATCGTGGATCTGTTTTCGGCGCTGTTTGATCCGCGCAACCGCCGCCGTGCGGAAGTATACGCGGTCAAACTTCGCAACGTCATCGAAGAAGCTTTGGAAAAAGTCCCGAATCTCGATCAGGACCGAATCCTTCGCCAGTTTTATAATTTGGTCGAATCGACCCTCCGTACGAATTATTTCCAACAGGATGGGGAAGGGCAGCCAAAGCCCTACCTCTCCTTCAAATTTGCCAGCCGGTTGATCGATGGCCTGCCGCTGCCGCGGCCCATGTTTGAAATCTTTGTCTATTCGCCACGCATGGAAGGCGTTCATCTTCGGGGCGGCCGCGTCGCCCGGGGCGGCATTCGCTGGTCGGACCGGCGCGAAGATTTCCGAACCGAAATTCTAGGCCTCATGAAGGCGCAAATGGTCAAGAACGCGGTGATCGTTCCGGTTGGCGCGAAGGGGGGCTTTGTGGTCAAACGCCCGCCAACGGAAGGAGGCCGCGAGGCGCTGATGGCCGAAGTCATCGCCTGCTATCAAACGCTTATTCGCGGCATGCTGGACCTTACGGACAATCTCGATGGGGATCAGGCTATCCGTCCTCTGGATACGATTTGCAAGGACGAGTCGGACCCCTATCTCGTCGTTGCGGCCGACAAGGGAACCGCCACCTTCTCCGACATCGCCAACGCGCTATCAAAGGATTATGGCTTTTGGCTCGGGGATGCCTTCGCGTCCGGCGGGTCGCAGGGCTACGACCATAAAAAAATGGGGATCACCGCGCGGGGCGCGTGGGAATCCGTCAAACGCCATTTCCGGGAAATCGGCGTGGATATCCAGAAAACGGATTTCACGGCGATCGGCGTCGGCGACATGTCCGGCGACGTCTTTGGCAACGGCATGCTGCTTTCCGAGCACACCCGGCTGCTTGCCGCGTTCAACCATCAGCATATTTTCATCGATCCGGACCCGGATCCGGCCAAAAGCTTTTTGGAGCGCAAGCGCCTATTTAAAATGCCGCGTTCCAGTTGGAGCGATTACAACGCGAAGCTGATCTCGAAGGGGGGCGGCATCTTTGATCGTTCCGCCAAATCGATCAAGCTCTCCCCGGAAATTCAGAAGCAATTCGCGATTCCATCGGCAAGCGTTCCGCCGAACGATCTCATCCGTCACCTTTTGCGTGCGGAGGCCGATTTGCTCTGGTTCGGCGGCATCGGAACCTATGTGAAGGCTGCAAGCGAAAGCAATCTCGACGCCGGCGACCGGACGAACGACGCGCTTCGCGTGGATGGCAAGGAGTTGAACTGCAAGGTTCTCGGCGAGGGCGCAAATCTTGGCGTGACCCAGCGCGGGCGGATTGAATATGCCTTGGCGGGCGGGCGTCTCAATACGGATTCGATCGACAATTCTGCCGGCGTGAATTGTTCCGACCATGAGGTCAACATCAAGATCTTGCTGAACGAAGCCGTCGCGTCGGGGAAGCTGACGGAGCAGGCGCGAAACGCGCTGCTCGCGCGGATGACCAGAGAGGTTTCGGATTTGGTGCTTCGGGACAATTACCTGCACACCCAGGCGCTTACCTATGTTGCTTCCCGTGCGGCGGACCTTCTTGATCGCCAGGCTTCGCTGATCCGATTGCTGGAACGCAAAGGCCTGTTGAACCGTGAGATCGAATTTCTGCCCAGCGATGAAACCATTGAAGATCGCCTCATGGGACGGCAGGGGCTGACGCGGCCGGAAATTTCCGTTCTTATTTCCTATGCAAAGAACTGGTTATACAGCGAACTTCTCGAATCGGACCTGCCGGACGACCCGATTTTGGCCGCCGATTTAAATCGCTATTTCCCGACCCCCCTTCAGGAAGATTTTGCGCCGGCGATCGAAAGTCATCGATTGCGCCGGGAAATCATTGCCACCGAGGTTACGAACGGCCTCATTAACCGCATGAGCGGATCGACCGTGGCGCAGCTGGCTGAAAATACGGGCATGCCGCTCAGCGACATTGCACGCGCCTACCTTATTACGCGCGAGGTTTTCGGTCTGTTTGGCCTGTGGGAACGCATCGAGAAGCTGGACAACAAGGTCGAGGCGGGTGTGCAGTCGGAAATGTTCGGCGACGTCGGCCGGCTGGTCGATCAAGGCGCCTACTGGTTCCTTCGCAACGGCGATCGGCCATTGGAAATCGCGGCACATCTTGAGAAGTTCGGCGACGGCGTGGGCGCGTTTGCCGCGTGCCTGGGAAAAATTCTCCCGGAGGAGCATCTGGGAGAGGTCAAAAAGCGCGAGGCCGGTTACGTCTCGGTGGGCGTCCCCAAAAAACTGGCGGCAGAAGTGGCAGTCACGGATTATCTGGCGCCGGCCTTGGACGTGGTTGCGGCATCGCTGGATTCGAACCGCAGCGTTGAGGAAATCGGCTTGCTTTACTTCAAGGTTGGCTCCGCCTTCGGACTCGATTGGCTTCGCGTCGAGGGAAGGCAGATTCTGCCGGAAAACCATTGGCAGAAAACGGCCATCGAGGCGATTTTGGACGACCTGTTCGGTCAACAGGCGGCGTTGACGCGCCGGATCGTTCGGGCGACCAAGGGCGCGCCGCTTCTGGATGGCGTGCTTGATTCCTGGATTGCCGAAAACAAAGTTGCCGTCGAACGGACGCGCCAGCTTTTCAATGAGATCCACACGGCAAGTGCGATGCACAGCTTCGACCTTGCCATGCTGACGGTTGCCAATCGCCAGATGCGGTCGCTTATTCAGGCGTAAGGCGCCCGCCCTGGGTGTCTCTTCCTAGTGGCGGAAGTGGCGCATGCCAGTGAATACCATCGCAAGCCCCTGTTCGTCCGCCGCCGCAATCACTTCGGAGTCGCGTTTCGAGCCGCCTGGCTGAATGACGGCGGTGGCGCCCGCCTCGGCCGCCGCAAGCAGGCCGTCCGCAAATGGGAAAAAGGCATCGGACGCGACGACCGAGCCCTTCGCCAGATTTTCCGTTTTACCGGCCTGTTTTGCCGCTTCGGCTGCCTTGTGGGCGGCAATGCGGGATGAATCGACGCGGCTCATCTGGCCCGCGCCGATGCCAACGGTTGCGAGATCCTTGGCATAGACGATCGCGTTGGATTTGACGTGCTTGGCAATGGTAAAGGCGAAAAGCAGATCGGCAATTTCCTTTTCCGTTGGTTTTCGCTTCGTCACGACCTCAAGATTTTCTTCGCGAATCCGGCCGTTGTCGCGGTTTTGCACCAGAAAACCGCTGGCAAGATCGCGAAAGGTCATGGCGCTTTCGCTTGGGTCCGGCATGCTGCCGGTAAGAAGCAGGCGCAAATTCTTCTTTGCCGCCAGGATGTTCTTGGCGTCTTCCTCGACATCTGGCGCAATCACAACCTCTACGAAAAGCTTCGCGATTTCTTCGGCCGTGGCCGCATCCAGACGCCTGTTGAGGGCGATGATGCCGCCAAAGGCGCTTACCGGGTCGCAGCGCAACGCTTTTTCCCAGGCGGCCTTCAGGCTATCGGCCCTGGCAACGCCGCAAGGATTGGCATGTTTGATGATGGCGATCGCAGGCTCTTCAAACTCGGCAACCAGCTCGAAGGCGGCGTCCGTGTCGTTCAGATTGTTGTAGCTAAGTTCCTTGCCTTGAATTTGCCTTGCCGTAGCGACGCCGGTTCGTGGCGAGCCGCCGGCATAGAAGGCGGCTTCCTGGTGCGGGTTTTCGCCATAGCGGAGCGTTTGGCGAAGCTCGCCGGAAAAGGTGACCCGCCGCGGAAAGTTTTCGGAAAGCTCTGCCCCAAACCAGCTGCCGATGGCGGAATCGTAGGCCGCGGTCCGCTGATAGGTGGTCGCGGCCAGGCGACGGCGCAGCGCCAAGGTGGTTGCACCCTTGGTTTCCTTCATTTCCGCCATCACGGCTTCGTAATCTTCTGCGTCGACGACGACGGTGACGAAGGCGTGATTTTTTGCCGCCGCTCGAAGCATGGCTGGCCCGCCGATGTCGATGTTTTCGATGCAGTCGTCGAACGGGGCGCCTTTCGCTATCGTCGCTTCGAACGGATAGAGATTGACAACCAGAAGGTCGATCGGCGCGATGTCATGTTTTTCCATCGCCTCGACATGGGCGGGGTCGTCGCGGCGCGCAAGAAGCCCGCCATGAATCAACGGGTGTAGCGTTTTTACCCGGCCATCCATAATTTCCG
>JAJFGH010000183.1 GCA_021776275.1 Alphaproteobacteria bacterium
CGCTGGCGGATTTTGTCGCCGATTTGCGTCAGGCGTCGCGGGGCTTTCCGCCGCTGGCGGGCGCCGATTATGCTGCCCTGTTCGAATCCCTTCTCGGCGGCGAAGTGGTGCGGCCCCAAATGGGCCAGCACCCCCGGATCCACATTTGGGGGCCGTTGGAGGCGCGCCTGCAGCAGGCGGACCTGCTTATTCTCGGCGGCCTCAACGAGGGCAGTTGGCCGCCGGAAAGCGAGACGGACCCATGGATGAGCCGCCCCATGCGCGAGAAGTTCGGCTTGCCGTTGCCGGAACGCCGCATCGGTCAGGCGGCCCATGACTTTGCCCAAGGCCTCGCAAGCCCACAGGTGGTGCTGACGCGGGCAAGCCGCGTCGATGGCACGCCTTGCGTGCCTTCGCGCTGGTTGCTGCGCCTTGAAAGCCTGGCCGGGTCCGACAAGACAGCTAAAGCGAAAGACCCGCTGCGGTGGCGTGAAGTTCTGCATTCACCGGCCGACATCCGGCCCATGCCGCCGCCGGAACCATGCCCGCCGCTGGCGGCGCGGCCGCGCCAATTGTCGGTGACGGAAATCGAAACCTGGATGCGGGACCCTTATGCCATCTACGCCCGCCACGTGTTGGGGCTAACCCCCCTCGATCCCATCGATGCCGATCCGGGGGCGGCGGATCGCGGTCGCTTCATTCACGCCGCTCTCGATCGCTTCTTGCGCGCCTATCCCGACGGGTTGCCGAAAGACGCCGTCGAAAAACTTTTGGAAATCGGGCGCAAGGCATTTGGGGCCTCGCTTTCCTATCCGGGCGTCGCCACGTTCTGGTGGCCGCGCTTCGAGCGCATTGCCGCGTGGTTCGTGGAAAACGAACGCGAACGCCGAAAAAGCCTCGCCGCCTCCGCCACCGAAGCAAAGGGCGCGCACGCCTTCGCTTGTGCCGGCGGCGATTTCACCTTGCGCGCGGTGGCGGATCGCATCGACCGCATGGCCACGGGCGGCCTTGCGGTGATCGATTACAAGACGGGCGCGCTTCCGACCGAAAAGGACGTGAAGGCGGGGCTTTCGCCGCAGCTTGCCCTGGAGGCGGTCCTCGCCGAGGCGGGCGGCTTCGATGCGGTGGCGGAGGCGCCGGCAAAGGCGCTTTTGTATTTTCAGCTTAGCGGCGGTGTGCCGGCAGGCAAGGTCCGGCAAGCCAAGGAAGTGGCCGCGCTGGTGGCCGCGGCGCGGGCCGGTCTGCGATGCCTGATCGACGCCTTCGACGATCCGGGCGTGCCTTACCTTTCCGAGCCCCGGCCCGATCTGGCCCCCGCCTACAGCGCCTACGAACATCTGGCCCGGGTGCAGGAATGGACGGATCTGCGCGACGAGGAGCTTCCATGACGAAGGCGAAAACCGCCAATCAGCAAACGGCGGCGGACCCGGAGATTTCCGTCTGGGTGCGGGCCAATGCCGGCACGGGCAAGACCCGCGTGCTGACGGATCGCGTGCTGCGTTTGCTGCTCGACAAGACGCCGCCCTCGCGCATCCTTTGCCTTACTTTTACGAAGGCGGCGGCAGCCGAGATGGCGAACCGGCTTTATGCCGAGCTTGGCGATTGGACGCGGATGGAGTCCGGCGCGCTTGGCAAGGCGTTGCTGGATTTGCGGGGCAGGCCGGCGGCGGAGGAAGATTTGGACGCGGCGCGGCGATTGTTCGCCAAGACCCTGGACGTGCCGGGCGGCCTGAAAATTCAAACGATCCACAGTTTTTGCGAATCCCTTCTCGCGCGCTTTCCGGTGGAGGCGGGTATCGCCCCCCATTTCAAGGTGGTGGACGAGCGCACCGCCGCCGAATTGCTGCAGGAGGCACGCGAGGATGTCTATTGCCAGGCAAATGAAGGGGCAAACCCGGACCTTGCGGCCGCGCTGGCCGTTGTGACGGGCCATGTGGCGGAAAAAACGTTCAACGATGTGTTGAAAGCGCTGCTCCGCGAACAGGGAAATTTGCGCCGTGGCCTGCGCCGTCATCAGGGGCCGGCGGCCATGGCGATGGCAACGCGTGACGCCCTGGGCCTGGCCTTGGATGCGGACGTGGAAAGCATCCTCGAAGCGGCCGCAAGCGAAGCGGCCTTCGATGGCAAGGCGCTTCGCCGGGCGGCCGAGGTCATGGGCGAAGGCAGCAAGAAAGACCGCGGCCATGGCGCGTTGATCCAGGACTGGCTGGCGGCGCCGGCGCAGCGGGGGGAAAATTTTGATGCCTATCTCGGCGCGTTCTTTACGAAGGGCGGAGCGGGGCCGCGTTTCAAGGAGCTGGCATATCAAGAGACGTTGAAGGCCTTTCCGGAGGCGGCGGACATTCTGGCGGCCGAGGCCGCCCGTCTCGAAAGCGTGCGGGAACAATGCAACGCGGCGGTGCTGGCCGAGGCGACGGCGGCGTTGCTGCACTTTGGCAGCGCCCTGCTCGATGCCTATGGGGCGTTGAAGCAAAAAGCCGCGCTGCTGGATTACGACGATTTGATTTTCGAGGCGCGCCACCTGCTGGAGCGGGAAGGCATCGCGCCTTGGGTGCTTTTCAAGCTCGATGGCGGCATCGACCATATTCTGGTGGACGAGGCGCAGGATACGAACCCCGATCAGTGGCAGGTGATCGCCAGCCTGGCCTCGGAATTCTTTGCCGGCGAGGGATCGCGGGAAGAAAAGCGAACGGTTTTTGCCGTCGGCGACGTCAAGCAGTCGATCTTCAGTTTTCAACGCGCGGACCCGCGCTCCTTCGGGGCGATGCGCGATCATTTTGCGGCCCGGGTGCAGCAGGCGGACGAAAAATGGCGGGACGTGCCGCTGGAGCTTTCCTTCCGGTCTGCGCCGGTGATTTTAAAAACGGTCGATGCGATCTTCCGCATGGACGCGGCCCGCGACGGCGTTTCCCTGGAAGGCGAAAAAATCGAACACAACCCTGCGCGCAAAGGCCAGGCGGGTCTGGTCGAAATCTGGCCGCCGGAAGCGAAGGGCGAAAAAGCCGCCATCGCGCCCTGGGCGCTGCCCTTGAAACAGGAGCCGACGGACGTGCCGGAAAAACGGCTGGCGCGAAAGATCGCGCTTCAAATCCGTAAATGGCTGGATGCGAAAGAACCGCTTCCCTCGCGGGGCCGCCCCATCCAGCCGGGGGACATTCTTATTCTGGTGCGCCGGCGCAAGCGCCTCTTTGAAGAGCTGGTGCGGGCATTGAAGGGCCAGAACGTGCCGGTAGCGGGTACGGACCGGCTGGTGCTGACGAACCATCTTGCCGTGCGCGATTTGATCGCCCTTGGTCATTTCGTGCTTTTGCCCGAAGACGATTTGACCCTGGCAAGCGTGTTGAAAAGCCCGCTGATCGGATTGGACGAAGGCGCGCTTTTGGATCTCGCCCAGGGGCGGGACGGGTCCCTTTGGAGCGCGCTGCAGGCCCGGCATGCCGAGCGCGAAGATTTTGCCGACGCCCATGCAAGGCTTGCAGCGCAATTGGCAAAGGTGGATTACGTGTCGCCTTTTGAATTTTATGCCTCCCTTCTTGGCCCCCTTGGCGGGCGCGAACGCCTGATCTCCCGCCTTGGCCGTGAGGTGAACGATCCGATCGACGAATTTTTAAATTTAAGCCTCGCTTACGAAAAGATGCACGCGCCGGCGATGGAAGGTTTCCTGCACTGGATTGCGGCGGGCGAGGCGGAAGTGAAGCGCGATCTTGAGCAGGGCCGTGACGAAGTGCGCGTCATGACGGTGCATGGCGCAAAAGGCCTGGAAGCGCCGATCGTCTTTCTGCCGGACAGCTGTCAGATGCCCGGCAAACAGGACGCGCCGCTTTTCTGGCTTGGGGAAGAGGAAGCCGGCATCGCCCTTTGGACGCCGCGCCGGGCCCATGAAGAAAAACTGGCCATGGCGGCGCGCGCGGCGCAGCAAGCCCTTCGCGAGCAGGAATACCGGCGGCTTTTATATGTGGCGCTGACCCGCGCCGAGGACCGGCTTTACGTCGCCGGGTGGGAGCCCAGGCAGGAAGGCTGCTGGTACGATCTCATCGCCAAGGGACTGGAAAAACATGCCCGCCCCGTTCCCCTTGCCGTGGGTGGCGAGGGCCTGCGCTTCGAAGAGGCCCAAAAGGCGGATGCCGACAGGCAAGACGCCACCGAGGCGCAGGCATCGGCGGTTGTGAATTTGCCCGATTGGGCCCGGCGTGCGGCCCCGGCAGCTCCCCGCCCCCTGCCCGATCTTCGCCCGTCCAAGCCGGAGGGGGAGGCGCCGGCGGTTCGCTCTCCCCTTGGGACGGATCAGGGCTGGGGGTTTCGGCGCGGCCGCATCGTGCATCGCTTGTTGCAGTTTTTGCCGGACGTGGCGGCGCGCGATCGCAAGCAAGCCTGTCGGCGCTACCTTTCCCAAAAGAATCTTGGTCTGGATCAAGGGGCACGCGATGCCATTGCCGGCGAGGTGCTTGCCCTTCTCGAAGCGGACGCGTTTGCACCTTTGTTCGCGCCGGGAAGCCGCGCGGAAGTGCCGATCGTTGGCGAGGTGAACGGGCGTGCCATCTCC
This sequence comes from Alphaproteobacteria bacterium, assembly GCA_021776275.1. Lineage (GTDB taxonomy): Bacteria > Pseudomonadota > Alphaproteobacteria. The sequence goes on from JAJFGH010000183.1 coordinate 4,523, forward strand.
GGGCAGGTCGACCGTCTGCTCGTCACGGAAAAATCCGTTTGCGTGATCGATTACAAAACCCAGCGCCAGCCGCCTGCCACGCCGGAAGCCACGCCGGAAATTTACCTGCGCCAGATGGCCGCCTATGTCAGCCTGCTTGCAAAGATTTACCCCGGGCGGGAAATTGCCGCGGCGCTGCTTTGGACGGATGGGCCTAACCTCATGCCGTTAAAGGAAGAATTTCTCCTTCCTTACGCGCCTTGACGCCCCTGCGGGCACTACCTAGATTCGAGCCATAGAAACGCTACGGGATGGAAGAATGAATATCACCCATGTAACCGATGCTTCCTTTGAAAAGGATGTCCTTCAAGCCGCCGGCCCGGTCCTGGTGGATTTTTGGGCGGAGTGGTGCGGGCCTTGCAAACAGATCGCCCCCATCCTGGAAGAACTTTCGCAAGAGATGAACGATCGCGTGGCGATCGCAAAAGTCGATATCGACAGCAATCCGCAAATTCCGACACGTTACGGCGTGCGCGGAATTCCAACCTTGATGCTTTTCAAGGGCGGCGAGGTCGCCGGTGTGCGCGTCGGCGCCATGCAGAAAAGCAAGATCGAGGAATGGATTGAATCGATTCTTTAGAGCGGCGTCCCTTGGATTAAAAAAACCTCGCCCTTCGGCGGGGTTTTTTTTATGGGTTAACCGGCCCCTGGCCGGCCGGGCCCTTCTCGCCGGCGGCCTCGCGGATTGCGTCGGCGAACTCGCGCAAGAAAACGGACCCCTTGACCGTTCGTTGGACGAGAATGCTGCGCCGGTCGTCCTGGTCGCGCTTGCGCCGCGCCAGCTCCAACAGCCCCAGCCGGTCGAGTGCGCGGGTCACCGCCGGCTTGGAGATTTTCAGGCTGGCGGCCAGGCCGCGCACCGTATGGGGCGGCGGCGTCAAATAAACGGTTAGCAGGATCGCCATCTGGCGCGTCGTCAAATCCGGGCTTTCCCGGCGCAGGCTGTGGACGATTGTCTCCCGCCAGAAATGCAGGGCCGAGACGGGGTCAAAGGCGATCGCCATGGGTGCGTCAAACTCGTTTCGATAGCGAAATTTATTTCATCACAAAGCCCCGGCCCGGACAAGGCATCGCCGAAAAGGCGGGCAAAATATGTTAGGCTGCCGGCCATTTCGCAAGGAGGAGAGCGGCGCCATGGCGCCCCAAGGGTTCGATCCGGATTTTCCCTTTGCCGGGCTGAAGGTGCTGGAGGTGGCGCAGGGCATTGCCGCGCCCGGCGCCGGGGCGATGCTGGCCGCCTATGGCGCAGACGTGCTGAAGGTGGAGGATTTGGCGGGCGATTGGGCGCGCTATCTGGGACGCCGGTTCGATGGCCTTTGCGCCACCTTCGCCGCCAACAATCGTGGGAAACGGGCGCTGGCAATGAATTTGCGCAGCCCGGAGGGGCGCGACCTTTTGGCACGCCTGGCCGGCAAGGCGGATGTGCTGATAGAAAATTTTCGTCCCGGCATCGTCGAAAAAATGGGCATTGGCTATGACGCGGTGGCGGAAAAAAATCCAGGCTGCGTCTACGTTTCCCTGACCGGGTTCGGAGCAGAGGGGCCCTATCGCCAGCGCGCGGCGACGGATTCGATCGTACAAGGCCTTGGCGGGCTGATCGATCGCAACCGCGGCTGCGACGGCCTGCCCCACAAGGTGGAAATTCCGGCCGTCGATCTGGCCGCCGGCACGAACGCCTTTCAGGCCATCGCCGTGGCGCTTTATGCGCGCGAGAAAACCGGGCGCGGGCGGCATGTCTCGGTCACGCTGTTGCAGGCGGCGGCCATGCTGCAGGCGGGGCGCATCGTCGAACATGTGGTGACGGACGGCCATCCCCCCCGGCAATTGACCGTGCCGTCGAACGTGTTCGCAACCAAGGCGGGGCGGCTGGTCGTGGTCGCCTTGAACGACGATCAGTTTCGCCGTCTTTGCGCATTGCTCGGCGAAGCGGATATGGCGGACGATGCGCGTTTTGCCAGCGACGAAGGAAGGATCGCCAATGAGGCGGCCCTGGTGGCGCTGTTGGCGGCGCGCTTTGCCGAAAAGACGGCGGAGGAATGGTCGGTTCTGTTTGAAGCGGACGATATTCTTCATGCCCGCGTGAACGATCCCGGCGAATTTCTGGAGGACCCCCAGGTGAAGGCGGCGGGCGTTTTCGTCTGGACGGATCAGCCCGGCATGGGGCGCATCCCGCTTCCCCAGACCATCGGCGCGGCGCCCTTGAAGGCCAACGCGCCCGAAACCCGGACGCCGCGTCTTGGCGAACATAGCGCCGAGGTGCTGCGCGAGCTTGGCCTTGGCGAGGCGGAAATCGCCAAGCTTTATCGAGACGGCATCGTCCGTTCGCCGGATGCCGCGTAAGGCGCTTGCGAGTTGACTAGTCCGCCAGCCCGCCGATCAGCCGAAAGAAAACGAAGCCAAAGCTGGCGAGGCCGCCAAGCAGGGGCACCCATGCCCACACCGTCCAAACGCCCGCCGGCGGCGGTTGCAACCGTTTCAGCCGGAAGAGCGAAAAATTTACCAGCGCAAAAATGCAGAGCGTCACGACGGAGGTGGCCTCGGCGAGGGTCGTCAGCGGCAGCCAAAGGGTCAGCGCCATCAAGATGCCCACAACCAGGCCGGTCGCCAGCAACGGCGTGCGGGTAAGGGGGTGGATTTTGCGCAAAGTTCGGGGAAGCCAGCCTTGGGCGGCGAGGCCGTAAAGCACGCGGGCGGCCATCACGATCTGGATAAGCGCGCCGTTGAGAACGGCGAGAATGGCAATGACGCTGATCGGTGTCGAGGAGGCGCCGGTCGTCCGTTCAAAAAGGCGTGCAAGGGGCGCGCGCGCCTCGGCAAGCTCGGCCGGGGGGATCGCCGTCACGGCAATAAAGGCAACGACGATATAAAGCACCGTCGTAATGCCAAGGGTCAGCACGATGGCAAACGGCAAATTGCGCCGCACGTTTTTTACTTCTTCGGCAACGTTCACCATGTCTTCGAAGCCGATGAACGCATAGAAGGCAAGCACGGAACCGAAGAGGATGCCAAGCCAGGCGCCGCCTTCAAAGGGCGGGAAAAATTCCGGCAAGCGGGCCATTGCCTGAGGCATCTCTTCGATGCCGCCGCCGATTACGAAAAAAAGCCCTCCGATCTCGATCAGGGTGATGACGGACGCGGCTAGAACGGATTCGGTGATTCCCCAGGCGGCAAGCGCGCCAAGGGCAAAAACGATCCCGACAATGATCAGCCAATCGGGGGCGGTGAGGAATTCGTGAAAATAGCCGACGAAGCCATGGACGATGGCGCCGCTGGAGACGAGCCCGGCCAACACGACAAGCAGCCAAACCAGGGTGGCGAGCGCGCGCGAGCCGGT
>JAJFGH010000020.1 GCA_021776275.1 Alphaproteobacteria bacterium
GATGGTGATGCCTGGGGACAATGTGAAGATGACGGCGACGTTGATTGTGCCGATTGCCATGGATGAGGGCCTGCGCTTTGCCATTCGCGAAGGCGGTCACACCGTGGGCGCCGGTGTCGTCACCAAAATCGTCGAGTAAATCAGAGCAGGATTAAGAGGCGACAATGGATAATCAAAACATCCGCATCCGGCTGAAGGCATTCGATCATCGACTGTTGGATCAGTCGACGAGCGAGATCGTCAGCACGGCGAAGCGGACAGGGGCAAGCGTACGCGGCCCCATTCCATTGCCGACCCGAATCGAGAAATTTACGGTGCTGCGTTCGCCGCATGTCGATAAGAAATCTCGTGAGCAGTTTGAAATTCGTACCCATAAACGGCTGCTCGATATTGTTGAACCGACGTCACAGACGGTGGACGCGCTGATGAAGCTCGACCTTCCGGCTGGTGTTGACGTCGAGATCAAGCTCTAGAGGCTATGATGCGAACTGGTCTTCTTGCGCAAAAAGTCGGCATGACCCGTTTCCTGACGGATGAGGGCGAACATGTCCCCGTTACCGTGTTGAAAGTGGATGCCTGTGAAGTGGTGGCCACGAAAACCGTTGAAAAAGACGGCTATTCGGCGGTGCAGCTTGGCGTCGGCAAGGCGAAGGTGAAGAACGTCACGAAGGCGTATCGGGGCCACCATGCGAAGGCGAAGGTAGAGCCGAAGTGCAAGCTTGCCGAATTTCGCGTCAGCACGGAGGCGCTTTTGGATATTGGCGCCGAGGTTACCGCCGATCATTTTATCGCCGGCCAATATGTCGATGTCGTCGGCACCAGTATCGGCAAGGGATTTGCCGGCGCGATGAAGCGCCATAATTTTGGCGGGCTTGAGGCCAGTCACGGCATTTCGGTCTCCCATCGCTCCCATGGTTCGACGGGCCATTGCCAGGATCCGGGGCGCGTCTTTAAGGGAAAGAAAATGGCCGGACATATGGGCGATGCGCGGGTAACGACGCAGAACCTTACGATCGTGTCGACGGATGCGACGCGTGGCCTGCTTTTCGTTCGTGGCGCGGTGCCGGGGTCGAAGGGTGGCTATGTGATGGTTCAGGACGCCGTGAAGAAGCAGCGTCCGGAAGAAGCCCCTTTCCCGGCAGCCATTCGCGGCGCCGCTGCAGCACAAGCCCCGGCGGAAGCCGGGACTCCGAGCGAAGAAGCACCGCAAGCAAGCGAAGCCCCTGAGGAATCCGGGGAAAAGGAATAGATTCGAAATGAAGTGCAAAATTGTCAATTTGGATGCGAAGGACGTCGGCGAGATTGATCTCGCAGATGAGGTTTTCTGCATTCCGGCGCGTCCGGACCTCTTGCAGCGGATCGTCACCTGGCAGCTTGCAAAGCGCCGTGCCGGTACGCACAAGACGAAGGACGTAAGTGAAATTCAGGGCACCGGCCGCAAGCCATGGGCGCAGAAGGGCACCGGCCGGGCACGGCAGGGGTCTTTGCGTTCGACGCAGTTTCGCGGCGGCGCCGTCGCGTTCGGCCCGACCCCGCGCTCCCACGGCTTCGGCCTGCCGAAGAAGGTGCGTAAATTGGCGCTGAGGGCGGCGCTTTCCGCGAAGCAGGCCGATGGGAAAATCGTGGTTCTCGACTCTACGAAAATGAGCAGCGTGAAAACGCAGGAATTGAAGGCGCGCCTCGGCAAGCTTGGCTGGTCCTCGGCATTGGTGATCGATGGTCCGGAAGTGGACGAAAATTTCCACCGCGCGGCGCGCAACCTGCCTGGCATCGACATTTTGCCGCAGCAGGGCACGAACGTTTACGACATCCTTCGGCGCGATCTTCTCGTTCTGACGAAGGACGCGATCCAGCATTTGGAGGCGCGGCTGAAATGAACAAGCGTAAAGAAAAGAAGGATACAAAGGCGCTGCCGATCACCGAGGCGATGTACAACGTCCTGCTTTCGCCGGTGATTACGGAGAAGGCGACCCTTGGCTCCGAGCACAACCAGGTCACCTTCCGGGTGGCGCTGGCGGCGACGAAGCCGGAAATCAAGGCGGCGGTTGAAACCTTGTTCGATGTCAAGGTGCTGTCGGTGAACACCCTTTGCCAGCGCGGCAAGGCAAAACGCTTCCGCGGCCAGGTCGGGCGGCGCAGCAACTATAAAAAAGCGATGGTGACCCTTGCCGAGGGCCAGACGCTTGACGTGACGACGGGGATCTAAGCGATGGCGTTGAAAACCTTTAAACCAAGGACGCCTTCCCAGCGGCATCTCGTCATTACGGATCGTTCGGGTCTGTGGAAGGGAAAGCCGGTCAAAAAGCTTACGGAAGGGCTTTCGGAGAGTGGCGGGCGCAACAATCATGGGCGGGTGACGGTCCGGCATCGGGGTGGCGGTCACAAGCAGAGCTACCGCATCATCGATTTCAAGCGGCGCAAATTCGACATGCCTGCGGTTATCGAACGGCTGGAATACGACCCGAACCGAAGCGCTTTTATCGCGCTGCTGCGTTACGAAGACGATGAATTGTCCTACATCATTGCACCGCAACGGGTGCAGGTCGGCGACAAAGTGATCGCCGGTGAGAATGTGGACATCCGGCCCGGCAATGCGCTTCCGTTGAAGAACATTCCCGTGGGCACGATCGTCCACAACATCGAGATGAAGCCGGGCAAGGGCGCTCAGATTGCGCGGGCAGCAGGTTCTTACGCGCAGCTCGTCGGAAAAGACGCCGGCAAGGCGCTGCTTCGCCTGGGATCGGGCGAGGTGCGGATGGTGCGGGCCGAAGGCATGGCGACGATTGGCGCCGTTTCGAACCCGGACCGCAAGAACGTTAAATTTGGCAAGGCCGGGCGGAAGCGCTGGCTTGGCAAGCGGCCGTCGGTTCGTGGCGTGGCAATGAACCCGATTGATCATCCCCATGGGGGTGGCGAAGGCCGGACGTCCGGTGGCCGGCATCCGGTTACCCCTTGGGGGAAATCGACGAAGGGCATGAAGACGCGTAGCAACAAATCGACGGATTCCATGATTGTTCGTCGTCGGCATAAGAAGAAGTAGGGAAAGAGGTTTTTCGTGGCACGTTCGGTTTGGAAGGGTCCGTTTGTAGATGGGTACCTGCTGAAAAAAGCAGAGACTGCCCGCGCATCCGGCCGGAACAACGTCATCAAGATCTGGTCGCGCCGTTCGACGATTTTGCCTCAATTCGTGGGGCTTACCTTTGGCGTTTACAACGGCCAGAAATTCCTTCCGGTGCTGGTGACGGAAGATATGATCGGTCACAAATTTGGTGAATTTTCCCCGACGCGGACCTTTCATGGCCACGCGGCGGACAAGAAGGCAAAGCGAGCTTAGCAATGGGTAAGAAGGCCGCACCCCGCCCGTTGGCGGAAAACGAAGCGAAGGCCGTCATTCGCAATTTGCGGACGAGTCCGCAGAAGCTCAACCTTGTTGCGGCAACCATCCGTGGCAAGAGCGCGGCTTCGGCATTGGCGAGCCTTACCTTCTCGAACAGGCGCATTGCGGGCGACGTGCGCAAGGCCGTGCAGTCGGCGGTTGCGAATGCGGAAAACAATCATCAGCTCGACGTCGATCGTCTCTATATCGCAGAGGCAAGCGTTGGCAAGGCGATGGTCATGCGGCGCTGGCGTCCGCGAGCGCGTGGCCGCGCCTTCACGATCAACAAGCCTTTTAGCCATCTCACGATCGTCGTACGTGAGCGCGGGGAGTAGGGAATGGGTCAA
>JAJFGH010000003.1 GCA_021776275.1 Alphaproteobacteria bacterium
CCAGGTGTTCGGCCATTTGGCGAAGGGTGGCCGGCAGGCGTTTCGCGGATTCGAAGAAAACAAGCGTCGCCGGAAACCCGCCAAGGCTTTCGATCTCGCGCCGCCTGGCTTCCGCCTTGGCGGGCAGGAAGCCGCCGAAGAAGAAGCGGTCGGGGGGAAGCCCGGGAAAGCAGCAAGGCGGCGAGCACGGCCGAAGGCCCCGGCACGGCCGTGAACGGAATTCCTTCCGCCACCGCCGCCTGGACCAGCTTGTAGCCGGGGTCCGAAACAAGCGGCGTGCCGGCGTCGGTCACCAGCGCGATCGTCTCGCCGGCCTTGAGCCTGGCCAGCAGGCGGGGCCGGGCCTTGGCGGCGTTGTGCTCGTGATAGGGGAAAAGCCGGGTCTCGATCGCATATTTGCGGAGCAGCTTGCCGGTGACGCGGGTGTCTTCGCAGGCGATGCCATCGGCGCATTGCAAGGCTTCGACGGCCCTGGGGGTGATATCGCCCAAATTTCCGATGGGGGTCGCCACCAAAAGCAGGGCGCCCCGTTTACTTCCATCGGCCCAATCGCTAGCCTTGCCGGCAGCTTCGCTTTTTTTTTCGGAGGCCTTGCGTGGACTTCGCCGCCGCTCACCCCCCTTGTCGGTCCTTTTTCCGGGCGCGCTTTTTGATCGGGGCATGTCTGATTGTCTCGCTGGTGCTGATGGCCGGGTGCTCTAGGGTATCGAAGGGCTATCGGGGAGCGCAAGACGCGCCGGCGCCCCAGAGCGCGCCATCGACCCCGGTTCAAGAAGCGCCGCTTCCCATTCCCAGCGAATATGACCGCACCCGGGGCGAAGACGCCTCCCTGCGTGAGACGACGACGGCGATCGCCTCGCTCAATCGCCAGGCGGGGGTCGAACGGCGCGTTCAGGCCCTGCCGGCGGATGCGAAGCGCCGCCGCGTCGGATTGCTGCTGCCCCTTACGGGGCGCAACGCGGCCCTTGGCAAGGCAATGCTGCGGGCCGCCCAGCTGGCGCTTTTCGATTTGGCTGGGCCGAATTTCGCCCTGCTTCCCTTCGATACGAAAGGCACGCCGGGCGGTGCCTCGGAGGCGGCGTTGGCGGCCTTTGAAAGCGACGTTTCCATCCTTCTTGGGCCGCTGCTCTCGACATCGGTTTCGCGCATCAGCGACGAGGCGCGTGCGCGGAATATCCGGGTCGTCGCCTTTTCGACCGATCGCAACGTGGCCGGGCGCGGCGTGTACATCATGGGATTTCTTCCGCGCACCCAGGTCGAGCGCGTTGTCGCCTTTGCCCATAGCCGGGGGCTCGCGCGCTTTGCTGTCCTGGCACCCCAGGACGCCTATGGGCACACGGTCGTCGAGGAAATGAAACAGGCGGTTGCAAAAACCGGCGGCACCGTCACGCGGGTGGCCTTCTACGACAAGGCTTCGGCGACAAACACCGAAAAGCTTTCCGAGATCGTTCGCGACCTTGCGGATTACGATTTGCGCAAACAGGCCATGGACGATTTTCGCGCCGAGCTCGAAGCGCTGGGCGATGAAGTTTCGCAATTGGAGCTTAAAGGGCTCGAAGGACAGGAAACTTTGGGCGACGTCGAATTTGACGCCATTTTGTTGCCCGCCGGCGGCAACCCGTTGAAAAGCATCGCGCCGCTGCTTTCCTATTACGATATCGACCCGAAGAAAGTGCGCTTTCTTGGAACCGGGCAATGGGACGATCCAACCATCGGAACCGAACCGGCCTTGGTCGGCGGCTGGTACGCGACGTCTGGGCCGAAGGAGCGGGACCGTTTCGTCCGCCGCTACAAAGAGCGCTTTGAGGAAAAACCACCGCGCCTTGCCAGCCTCGCCTATGACGCCACCGCCCTTGCCGCCGTGCTGGTCGGCACGGGAACGTCGCTGGACGATTTTTCGTTGACCGTGCGTGGCGGTTTTGCCGGCGTGGACGGCGTTTTCCGTTTCCACGCCGATGGTCTGGTCGAGCGCGGCCTTGCCGTGCTGCAGGTCGGTCGTCGCGGACCCCGGGTCGTAAGCCCGGCGCCGGCGAAATTCACCGGCGGCTAGACGCGGCTTAAAAGATTTTCCAGGACGGCGTTCAGCCGCAATTGCCCGCGCGGCGTGGCGCGAAGACGGGTCGCGTCGAGGGCAAGAAAATCGGCGGCTAGAAGGGGGGCAAGGCGTTCGGATGGGAACGCGGCTTCGATTTCCAGGCCGGTCTTGCGGCGAAAGCGATCCCTGGAAAGGCCTTCGCGAAGGCGAAGCCCCATCATCGTAAATTCGGCAAGCCGGGTTTCCGGGTCAAGGCGTTCCACCGCTTCGCGGCCATGGCCCGCATCCTCGACCTTTTCCAGCCAGCGTTCCGGAAGGCGGATGTCGCGGGTGGCGCGGCGTTCTTCCCCGGCGTTGCGGCCGCTGCGGCCATGGGCGCCGGGGCCGATGCCAACATACTCGCCGCCCTGCCAATAGGTAAGGTTGTGGCGGCATTCGTCGCCCGAACGCGCGTGGTTGGAAATTTCATAGGCCGGCATGCCGGCCGCCTGCAGGCGCGCCTGGGTAGCTTCGTAAAGGGCGGCGCCGGCGGCCTCGCCCGGCAATTGCAGGGTGCCTTGGCGGTGCAGTTGAAAGAAGGCGGTGCCGGGTTCGATCGTCAATTGGTAGAGCGAAAGATGCCCATCGGCGAGCGCCAGGGCTTCGTCCAGCTCGTCCTGCCAATCGCGTATGTTTTGTTCCGGTCGCCCATAGATAAGGTCGAAGGTGACGCGGGGAAAAATTTTTCGTGCGTCGGCAAGAGCGTCGCATGCCGTCTTTGCATCATGCTCGCGGCCAAGAAAACGCAAACTCTCGTCGCGCAACGCCTGCACGCCCAGGGAAAGCCGGTTGACGCCGGCGGCGGCGAAGGCTTCGAAGCGGGCCGTCTCCGCCGAAGTCGGGTTCGCTTCCAGGGTAATTTCCAGCCCGGCATCGGCCCGCCAATGGGCCTTCGCCTTTGCGATCAGCCGGGCGACGGTTTCCGGCGCCATGCGCGAAGGCGTGCCGCCGCCGAAGAAAATGCTGCCGAGGGCGCGCCCCGGCATTTCCCCGGCCGCGTGATCGAGGGCGGCCAGCAAGGCGTTCTGCCAGCGCGTTTCCGGCACGGCGTCGCGCACATGGCTGTTGAAATCGCAATAGGGGCATTTCGCGCGGCAAAACGGCCAATGGATATAAAGGGCGAGGCGATCGTCGCTGGCATCCGTTTCGGGCACGGGTGCGGGCGCGCTCATGACGGAAAGCAGGCCTCGAGGAGTTTTTGAAAAGCGTTCGCCCGGTGGCTGATCGCGTGTTTTTTCTGGGCGTCCATTTCGCCGAAGGTGATCGTGTGGCCCTCGGCGACGAACATGGGATCGTAGCCGAAACCGTTCTCGCCACGGGGCGGCCAGACGAGGGTGCCGGCAATTTTTCCCTCGAAGCTTTCGCAATGGCCATCCGGCCAGCAAAGGGCCAGCGCGCACACGAATTCGGCCGAGCGGTCGGGGTGGCCTTCCATCATCTCGTGGACCCGGCGCATGGCGTCGTCGAAATCCTTGCCGGGGCCGGCCCAGCGGGCGGAACGGATGCCGGGCCGCCCGGCCAGGGCCGTGACGGCAAGGCCGGAATCGTCTGCCAGAGCGGGAAGGGCGCTGGCAGCTGCCGCCGCCCTGGCCTTGATCTCGGCGTTTTGGGCGAAGGTGGCGCCGGTTTCCGCCGGTTCTTCCAGCCCCAGCTCGGCGGCGGAAAGCACGTCGATTTGGTGGGGGGCCAGCAATTCGGCGATTTCGCGCACCTTGCCGCGGTTGTGGCTGGCGATGACCAGTTTTTGCTCGCGAAAGGCGCGCGCCATGGCCTAGGCCAAACCAAGCGCGCGGCGCTGACAATGGGCAAGCTCGCCGATGCCCTTTTCGGCCAGCGCCAGCAATTCCAGAAACTGGGCCTTCGGAAAGGGTGCGTCTTCGGCCGTTCCCTGAATTTCGACGATCGCGCCCGCAGCGGTGAAAACGAAATTTGCGTCGGCCTCGGCGGTGCTGTCCTCGGCATAGTCGAGGTCGAGAACGGGCATGCCTTCCCAGATGCCGCAGGAAACGGCGGCGAGCTGATCGCTTAGGGGAATCCGCTCGACGGCGCCGTTTTTCAAAAGCAGGTCGCAGGCCTGATAAAGGGCGACATAGGCGCCCGTAATCGCCGCCGTGCGCGTGCCGCCATCGGCCTGCAGGACGTCGCAATCGACCCGGACCTGGCGTTCGCCAAGGGCGGCAAGGTCGGTCACGGCGCGAAGGCTGCGGCCGATCAGGCGTTGAATTTCATGGGTGCGCCCGGATTGCTTGCCGCGGGCGGCTTCGCGATCCATGCGCGAATTGGTGGCGCGCGGCAACATGCCATATTCGGCGGTGACCCAGCCCCGGCCCTGATTGCGAAGAAAAGGCGGCACCTTTTCTTCGACGGAGGCGAGGCAAAGCACCTTGGTGTCGCCGAAATGGGCCAGGCACGAGCCTTCGGCATGTTTGCTGACGCCCGTTTCCAGGCGGATGTCCCGAAGGGCGTCGGGCGCGCGGCCGGATGGGCGCATGGGAGATTCCTTTGTTCGCAGGGCCAAAAAGGGGAGATCGCCGTCAAGCTAGCCCGCAGGCGGCGGCGAAGTCCAGCTTTGGCCTTGACCCAGACGCCGCGTTGACGCTTCGGGGTCGGGTTACTAGATTTAACGCTTGGGAAATCAACCGCTTTCGCACATGACCGAGAACAGCAAGCCCGCCTTCGTCGAATTGAGCGAACGCAACCGGGAAATCTTCCGCTGCGTCGTCGAAGCCTATGTGGAAACGGGCACGCCGATCGGTTCGGCGGCGCTGGCGCAGAAGTTGAGCGTGCCGCTCTCCTCGGCGACGGTTCGCAACGTGATGGCGGAACTTGAGCTGGCGGGGCTTCTTTATTCGCCGCACATTTCCGCCGGCCGGTTGCCGACGGAGGCAGGCTTGCAGCTTTTCGTTGACGGCATTCTCGAAATCGGGGGGTTGAGCGAGACCGAGCGCCGCGACATCGAACGCCAATGCGCGCCGGAAGGGCACAGCATGCAGGAGCTTCTGGAAGAGGCGACCCATACGCTGTCCGGCCTTTCCGCCTGCGCAAGCCTGGTGGTGGCGCCGAAGACGGAACGCGCGCTGAAGCACATCGAATTTGTTCGGGTCGGTCCCGACCGCGCCCTTGTCGTCATCGTGACGGAAGACGGCATCGTCGAAAACCGCATCATCGCCTTGCCCCAGGGCTTGCCGCCCTCGGCCCTGATCGAGGCAACAAATTACCTGACGGCCCGGCTTGTGGGGCGCACCCTTGCCGAAGCGCAAGAAGCCATCTTGGAAGAAATTCATGCGCATCGCGCCCAGCTGGACGCGCTGACCTCGCGCGTCGTTGCCGAAGGCCTGGCCACCTGGTCCGGGGGCGAGGGGTCCGGCTCGCTCATCGTGCGGGGCCAGGCGCGGCTTTTGGAAGACGTCACCGCGGTCGAGGAAATTGAGCAGATCCGTAAACTTTTCGAGGCGCTCGAACGGAAAGAGATGCTAAGCCGGATGATTTCCCTTTCCCAGGACGCCGAGGGCGTGCGCATTTTCATCGGTGCCGAAAGTGAGCTTTTCGGCCTTTCGGGCTGTTCGATGATTGTCTCGCCGTTCCGCAACAGCCAGCAGCAAATTGTTGGGGCCATCGGGGTCGTCGGACCGACGCGAATTAATTACGCGCGGATCATTCCAATGGTAGATTACACCGCCCAATTGATCGGGCGCTTTATCGGATAACAACGGTCGATCTTTTTAAAATGATGAAAATGGAAGAAAACGAAAAACCGGAAGAAGGCGAAACGCCGGAACCGGAGCCTGCGGAAGAAGGCGAAACACCGGACGCGCCGCAAGAGACGCCCGCTGAAAAAACCGCGGCCGATCTTGAGCGTGAGCTTGCGGATGCAAAAGAGGATTTGTTGCGGACGCTTGCCGATATGGAAAATCTGCGGGCCCGCACCCAGCGCGAGCAGGAGCAAACGCGGAAATTTGCCATTACCGATTTTGCGCGGGCGGTTTTGCCCGTTGCGGACAATTTGCACCGGGCCATGGAAAGCGCGCCGGACCCGAAAGGCCTGTCCGACCCGACGCTAAAGTCGCTGGTCGAAGGCGTTGCGATGACGGAAAAGGAATTGCTCGCCATTCTCGAGCGTTACAACATCAAAAGGGTCGAGCCGCTGGGTGAGAAGTTTAACCACGATCTGCACCAGGCGATGTTTGAAGTGCCGACGGCCGATGCCGCACCCGGCACCGTGGTCGAAGTCATGCAAACCGGCTATTTGCTGCACGACCGGCTGCTGCGCCCGGCGATGGTCGGCGTCGCCAAGGCGGCGGAAGGCGGGGAGAGCGGGTCCGGGGGCGAGCCGCCCCGCCGGGTGGACACGGAGGCCTAAGGGTGTTCCCCTTTCGTACCCCTGCCAGCGGAATCTGAAAAAAGCGCGCCCTAGCGGTTGCCGCAGCCGGGGCCAGGACCTATATATCCACCGGCCCGCCCCGGAAGGGGTCCGCCCCGGAAGGGGGTTGGGTTTCGAGACCCTGGATATTGCGGGCCAGCTTAAGGAGAAGAGGAAATTATGGGCAAAGTCATCGGCATTGATCTCGGCACGACGAATTCCTGCGTCGCCGTCATGGAAGGCAAAAACGCGAAAGTCATCGAAAACGCGGAGGGCACGCGCACGACCCCCTCCATGGTGGCTTTTACGGATGAGGGCGAGCGGCTTGTCGGCCAGGCGGCCAAGCGCCAGGGGGTGACGAACCCGAAAAACACCTTGTTTGCCATCAAGCGGTTGATCGGGCGTCTCTACGACGACTCCACCACCCAGAAAGACAAAGAGATGGTGCCTTACGAAATCATTGGCGCCGACAATGGCGACGCCTGGGTCGAGGCACAGGGCGAACGCTACAGCCCAAGCCAGATCAGCGCGTTCATCCTGCAAAAGATGAAAGAGACGGCGGAAAGCTATCTCGGCGAAGAAGTCACCCAGGCGGTGATTACGGCGCCGGCCTATTTCAACGACTCCCAACGTCAGGCGACAAAAGATGCCGGCAAGATCGCCGGGCTTGAAGTGCTGCGCATCATCAACGAGCCGACGGCTGCGGCGCTCGCCTATGGTCTTGAGAAAAAGGAAGCTGGCACGATCGCCGTTTACGATCTGGGCGGCGGCACATTCGATATTTCAATTTTGGAAATTGGTGACGGCGTCTTCGAAGTGAAGTCGACGAACGGCGACACTTTCCTTGGCGGCGAAGACTTCGACAAATGCGTCATTGATTATCTTGCCGACGAATTCAAAAAAGAAAACGGCATCGACATTCGTTCGGACCGCCTGGCGCTGCAGCGTCTGAAAGAGGCGGCGGAAAAAGCGAAGATCGAACTTTCCAGCGCGATGCAGACGGACGTGAACCTTCCCTTCATCACGGCCGATCAGTCGGGCCCCAAACATCTGAACGTCAAGCTGACGCGCGCCAAGCTCGAATCGCTGGTCGAACATCTGGTGCAACGCACCGTCGGGCCTTGCAAGGCGGCGTTGAAAGATGCGGGCTTAAAGGCATCCGACATCGACGAGGTTATTCTCGTCGGCGGCATGACGCGCATGCCAAAAATTTACGACGTCGCGCAGCAGACTTTCGGCCGCGAGCCCCACAAAGGCGTCAACCCGGATGAGGTGGTTGCCATCGGCGCCGCGATTCAGGCGGGCGTTCTGCAGGGCGACGTAAAAGACGTCCTGCTGCTTGACGTCACGCCCCTTTCCCTCGGCATCGAAACCCTGGGCGGCGTCTTTACGCGGCTGATCGACCGCAACACGACGATCCCGACGCGCAAGAGCCAGGTTTTCTCGACCGCCGAAGACAATCAAACGGCGGTGACGATCCGCGTGTTCCAGGGCGAACGCGAAATGGCTTCGGACAACAAGCTGCTGGGCCAGTTTGACCTGGTGGGAATTCCGCCGGCGCCGCGCGGCGTGCCGCAGATCGAGGTGCGTTTCGACATCGACGCGAACGGCATCGTCAACGTTTCGGCGAAGGACAAGGCAACCGGCAAAGAACAGGCCATCCACATTCAGGCCTCGGGCGGTTTGTCGGATGACGAAATCGAGCAAATGGTTTCGGACGCCGAAAGCCACGCCGACGAAGACAAGGAGCGCCGGGCGCTGGTCGAGGCGCGCAACCAGGCGGAAGTCCTGATTTATTCGACGGAAAACAACCTGAAAGAACACGGCGACAAGGTTCCGGAAGAAGAGCGCGCCGCCATCGAAAGCGATCTCGAGGCGTTGCGCGGCGTAAAAGACGCCGAGAACGTCGAACAGATCAGTTCGGCGGTCGAAAAACTGGCGCAATCCGCCATGAAGCTTGGCGAAGCGATGTACAAGGCAAGCCAGGAAGCGGAAAACGCCGAGGCGACCGAGGCCGCACCGGAAGCCGGTCAGGAAGGCCCCGTCGTCGATGCCGACTTCGAAGAGGTCAACGACGAAAACGAGAAGAAAGAGAAATAAGTCGTCGTTTTTGAACGGCCCCGCGCCGATGGCGTGAGCCTTTCCCCCTTCCGGAGTCCCGCTTCATGACCAAACGCGACTATTACGAAGTTCTTGGCGTCGAAAAAAATGCCGATCCGGAAGAGCTGAAAAAAGCGTACCGCAAGCGGGCGATGAAGTTTCATCCGGACCGCAACCCGGATGACAAAACCGCCGAGCAAAACTTCAAGGAAGCGAACGAGGCCTACGACGTCCTGAAGGACGAACAAAAGCGCGCGGCCTATGACCGCTTTGGCCACGCCGCCTTCGAGGGCGGCGGCCCCCGTCCGGGCGGGCCCGGCGGTGGCGATTTCGGCGGCTTTGCCGATATCTTCGACGAAATGTTCGGCGATTTCGGCTTCCGGGGGCAGTCCGGGTCCAGCGCCGGGCGCGGCTCCGATCTGCGCTACAACCTTGAAATTACCCTGGAAGAAGCCTTCAAGGGCAAGCAGGCGGAAATCAGAGTGCCGACCTTGACGCCGTGCGAGGCCTGCGACGGCAACGGCGCCGCGCCGGGTTCCGGGCCGGTGACCTGCAAGGCGTGCCACGGCGCGGGCAAGGTCCGTGCCCAGCAGGGATTCTTCACCATCGAACGTGCCTGTCCAACCTGCCATGGCGCCGGCCGCGTCATCGAAAATCCGTGCACATCCTGCAACGGCCTGGGCCGGGTGCAGAAGGAAAAGAAGCTTTCCGTGGCCATCCCGGCCGGGGTGGAAGAAGGCATGCGCATTCGCCTTGCCGGCGAAGGCGAGGCCGGTGTGCGCGGCGGCCCGGCGGGCGACCTTTATCTGTTTATTGGTATCAAGGCGCATCGTTTTTTCCGGCGCGAAGGCTCGCATCTTCTTTGCCAGGTGCCGGTGCCGATGACGGTGGCCGTCCTTGGCGGCAAGGTGGATGTGCCGACGATTGACGGCACCCGCGCCCGGGTCACCATCCCGGCGGGCACCCAGTCGGGCCGCCAGTTTCGCCTGAGGGGCAAGGGCATGGTTTCCCATCGCGGCGGCAGCCGGGGCGACATGTATATCGACGCCCTCGTCGAAACGCCGGTTAGCCTCACGAAACGCCAGCAAGAGCTGTTGCGGGAATTCGAAAAAACCGGCAATCCGAAAAAGATGCACCCGGCATCGGAAGGCTTCCTCGATAAGGTGAAGGAGCTTTGGGACGACCTGCGCGATTAGCCGCTTTGCCGCCCCGCTTGGCCTTTCAAAAATTTCCTCCGCTTCCCCTCGAACCATGTGCTTAAATTCCGGCGAACACCGGGAGAACGGAAATGGCTGAAACCCGCATCGGCATTCTTGGGGCCGCCGGCCGCATGGGCCGCATGTTGATCCGCGAAGTGGCGGAGAGGGAAGGCGTGCATCTTGCCGCCGCCGCGGACATGGCGGGCCATGCGTGCATCGGCGAAGACGCCGGTTCCCTGGCGGGCCTTGCCCCCCTTGGCGTGGCCGTGACGGAGGCGAACGCCGCCTTTTTCGAGGCATCGGACGTTGCGATCGATTTCACCCTGCCCGGTGCGACCGAGGCCCACGCGAAGCTTGCCGCCGAAACGAAGACGCCGCTTGTGCTCGGTACGACCGGCCTGGCCGCCGCCCAGGAACAGGCGGTCGCCGCCGCCGCCGCCCGCGTCGCCATCGTCCAGGCGCCGAATATGAGCCTCGCCGTCAACCTTCTCTTTGCGCTGGCGCGCCGCGCGGCGGGCGCCTTGGACGCGGCTTACGACGTCGCAGTTTCGGAGATCCACCACCACCACAAGCTGGACGCGCCTTCCGGCACGGCGCTGGCGCTTCGGGATGCGGCGGTGGCCGGCGGCCGGACGGAAGAAGAAATCGCCATGGCCTCGATCCGGGCAGGCGACGTGGTCGGGGAACATACGATCTTCTTCGCCGGTGCTGGCGAACGGCTCGAGCTCACCCATAAGGCAACGTCGCGGGAAGTGTTTGCCCGCGGCGCCGTCCATGCGGCGCGCTGGGCGGCGGGGCAGCCGCCCGGCCTTTACGCCATGGCGGACGTGCTGGGCCTGGATTAAGGCCCGGGGCTTAACGCGCCGGGCTGTATTCTTTCCAGGCGGCGTTGCAGCGCCCCTCGAATTTCCCGCGCCAGATCGCCTTTTTCGCCCGGTGTCAGGAAGGCGCCGATTTCAACCGTTTTCCCATGGGAAGAAAGGGTAAGCCGGCTTTCATGGCGCGGCGGGTTCGCCATGTCGACGCGCAGCCAGTGGGGTTCGAAACGGGCGGACCAGGCCTTGCCCCCGGCCGAAACCTTGCGCAGGACAAGGTCCGTTTCCGTCAGCATCAGCGTCTCGAACGCACGCGCGTCCCGGTAATTCAGGCGGAAAAAAACATAGATCAACAGAACGTCGAGGCCGAAAAACCCGAAGATCGGCCAGGCACCCGCCAAAAGAAAAAGGATGCCGATGGTGAAACTGACCCCGCCGATCGCGCCCATCAAAAGCCAAAACCCAACCGGGCTTAGGCTGCGATGGGGCCGCATCTCGGCATAGAAAAGAACGCTCCCGTTCTTCGGTTTCAGGGTGCCGTCTTCGCGTTCCATCCCTCTGATATAAGCCCGATCGGGCCGTTCGGAAAGGGCCGCGTCGAAGGCGCTTTTCGCTTTTTCCGGAAGGCGGTAGGCTTTGCCCCATGAGACCTGCGAATATCGAAAAGTTTTTTGCCATCCTTGCCAAGGCAAATCCGAACCCGAAAAGCGAACTGGAATACGTCAATCCTTACACGTTGCTGGTGGCGGTGGTGCTGTCCGCCCAGGCGACGGATGTGGGCGTTAACAAGGCGACCGGGCCGCTCTTTGCCGTCGCCGACACGCCGGAAAAAATGGTGAAACTGGGCGAGGAAAAGATCCGCGATTACGTTCGCACCATCGGCCTTTTCAACACCAAGGCAAAAAACGTCTACCGCCTTAGCCGAATGCTGATAGCCGAGCATGGTAGCAAGGTTCCGAAAGACCGCGCCGCGTTGGAAACACTTCCTGGCGTCGGCCGCAAAACGGCGAACGTCGTTTTAAACGTCGCCTTCGGGCAACCGACGATGGCGGTGGATACCCATATTTTTCGCCTTGGCAACCGGACCGGGCTGGCGCCCGGGAAAACGCCCCGCGAGGTCGAGGACGGCCTGATGAAAGCCGTGCCGAAAAAATACCTTCGCCACGCCCATCACTGGCTCATCTTGCATGGGCGCTATGTGTGCAAGGCGCGCAAGCCCGATTGCCCCCGCTGCGCGCTGCGCAAGATCTGCGAATATAAAGCAAAAACAGAGGCCTAATTCAAAGCCCCGGCGGGCTTGGCGGCGAGGATGCGCTGGAAGCAGCGGGCGCGGGGAAGGGGCGCGTCCGGCTGCACGCGCATCTCCAGATAATCGACGCGATGGCCCTGGCCGTCCTCATAAAGAAAGAGATCGAGGACGCAGGCATCCGCCGCATATTGCCAGACCTCTGCCGGGCCGTCGCGACGGATAAGCTGCGGCGCGCCCAGGCGTTCTTGCAATTCCGCTTTTTGCAGGCCCACCAGGCCCTTTTCCTGTGCTTCGACGGGCGCGGCGGCGGTGCGCGCCGGGCGCTGGGGCAGGGTTTCGCAGCCGGCAAGAAGTGCTGCCATGCCCAGGCCAAGGAACAAAGTGAACATCCGCCGCGGGGTCATGCCTGCCTCCGGCGCAGCCGCTCGAAAAGATGCAGCATCATCGCCGCGCCCAGGGCCGGCACGGCAAGGTTCAACCCCGGAATGGTGGAAAGCAGTGCGATGAAAAGGCCGGCGAAAAAAAGGCTGCCGCGGTGGGCGTGTTGAAAGGCTTTTGCTTCTTCGGCCGCAAAGCGGCGCAGGGCGACAAGCTCGTAATATTCCCGCCCGAGAAGGTAGCCGTTCAGCCCCAGAAAAAGAACGGCGCCAAGAACGGGAAAAAAATAGGCGGGCAGGAAAAGCAAATTCAGCACGATCATCACGCCGGCGAATTTTGCCGTGATGGCCAGCAATTCGCCGAAGCCCTGTTGCCGCGGCGCCGGCAAGTCCGGGTAGTCGCGCTTTTCCACCGTGGCAAGAATGTCTTCCAGGAAAAAACTCAGACTAAGGGTGACGAAGCCTGGAAAGAGAAAAACCGTCAGCAGAAGAATGGCGGCAAAGCCGCCAAGGTCGAGAAGCCCCTCCAGCCAGGCGCTTTCGAACGTGGCGGTGCCAAGGAGGAAAAGCCAGCCGAGCCCCCAAAGGCAAAGCATGGCGGCGATGGCATAGCCGAAGCTGCGGAGAAGCAGGCCGCGAAAAGCCGGGTCGCCCAACTGGCCGAGGGTTCGCAAGGTTGCGAAGAACATGGGTATCCAAAAAGAGAGTTCGGATCGTTGCCGCTAGGTTTACCCATCGCTTCCCCGGTCCGCAAGGGCTGCCTTGTCGGCGTTGTTGCGGGAGGCTAAGGTCCGTCGCAAAGGGAAATTCGGAGGACAGGACGAATGGGAAACGGCCCGCTGGATGTCGTTGGGATCGGCAATGCCATTGTCGACGTCATCGCCCATGCCGAGGAAAAGGATTTGGTCGATCTGGAGCTCACCAAGGGGGCCATGACGCTGATCGACGCGGCCAGGGCCGAGTTTCTCTATGAGGGCATGGGGGCGGCCATCGAAATATCGGGCGGATCGGCGGCGAACACGGTGGTAGGGCTTGCCCAGCTGGGCGGCCATGCCGGCTATATCGGCAAGGTGCGAAACGACCAGCTTGGCGGGATTTTTCATCACGACATTTCCGCCGCCGGCGTCGAATTTCCAACGCCTGCGGCCATTGTTGGCCCGCCGACGGCGCGGTGCCTTATTTTCGTGACGCCGGATGCCCAGCGCACCATGGAAACCTATCTCGGCGCAAGCGTCGGGCTTGGGCCCAACGACATCGACCACGAAGCCATCCGCCGCGCCAAGATCACCTATCTCGAAGGCTATCTTTGGGACGAGCCGCCGGCGAAGGAAGCCTTCGAGCTGGCGTCGGAAATTGCCCATGAAGCCGGGAAGAAAGTGGCGCTGACCCTTTCGGATTCCTTTTGCGTCGAACGCCACCGCGAATCCTTTCAAAAATTAATCCATGACCATGTCGACATTCTTTTTGCCAACGAGGCGGAAATTCTTTCCCTTTATCAGGCCAAGCATTTCGATCAGGCCTTGCAGCAAATTCGCAACCATTGCGAAACCGTGGCGCTGACCCGAAGCGAGAAGGGCGCCGTGATTCTTTCCCGGGACGAGGTGCATGTGATCGACGCGGAACCCGTCGAGACGGTGTTGGACACGACCGGCGCGGGCGATCTTTTCGCCGCGGGCTTTTTGTTCGGGCTTGTGCGCGGCCATGGCCTGTCCGCGTGCGGGCGCATCGCCGCCATTTGCGCCGCCGAGATCATCGGCCATTTCGGCGCGCGTCCGGAGAAGCCGCTGGACCAATTGGTTGCCGATCGCATGGGGTCCGGGGCGCTTGGCTAGGGCGCCTGGCGCGGCCGCGAAGGCAGGCGCGTGAAAACGCGTTTGTTGGAAGCCGCGAAAATCTACGGGGACACGCGCGTCCTCCGGCTTCTGTTCTTGGGCTTTGCAAGCGGCCTGCCGCTTCTTCTTACCGCTTCGACCCTTGCCGTGCGGCTTACGGAAAGCGGTGTGACAAAAACGGCCATCGGCATTTTCGCTCTGGTTGGCCTGCCTTACGCGTTTAAATTTCTTTGGGCCCCGGCCATCGACCGTCTCGCCTTGCCGTTCTTTACGCGGGCATTGGGCAGGCGGCGCGGCTGGATCGTTTTGACGCAGCTTTGCCTGATTCTTTCGCTTTTGGGCCTTGGCTTCGCGGACCCGGCTAGGGACGTGGGCATGGTTGCGGTCTGGGCCTTCGTCGTCGCCTTCTGTTCGGCAAGCCAGGACGTCGTCGTCGATGCCTACCGCGTCGAAATCCTGGAAGAGCGGCTTTACGGCGCCGGCGCGGCGACCTTGGTGTTCGGTTACCGCGTCGGTTTGCTGGTGGCTGGCGCGGGCGCCCTTTACCTCGCCACCTATTTCGGCTGGGCGGCGGCCTATCTGGCCATGGCGGCGCTGGTGGCCGTCGGCCTGGTGACGATTCTGCTGGCACCGGAACCCGGCGCACCGGAGCCCGGCGCACCGGAGCCCGGTGGCGCGGCCGCCGCGCCCCAAGGGAGCGGCCGGGTCCTTGCCTGGTTTCAAGACGCCGTGCTGGCGCCGTTCCAGGATTTTTTGACGCGGCCCCAATGGGGAATGATTTTGCTGTTCGTCGTCCTTTATAAGTTCGGCGATTCCCTGGCCGGGGTGATGGCGAACCCCTTTTATCTGGAGATCGGCTTCACGAAGGTCGAGATTGCGAATGTCAGCAAGCTGTTCGGGCTTGGGGCGACGCTTCTCGGCGCCCTTGCCGGCGGCATCCTCGTCGCCCGGACCGGCATTCTCCAAAGCCTGCTGATTGCCGGCGTCCTGCAGATGGCTTCGAACGGGATGTTCGCGCTTCAGGCGCTGGTGGGAAGCGACCTTGGCCTGCTGTTCGCCACCATCGGGTTCGAAAATTTTGCCGGCGGCATGGGGACGACGGCCTTCGTCGCCTATCTTTCCTCTCTTTGCCACCTTGCCTATACGGCGACGCAATATGCGCTGCTTTCGTCGCTGATGTCCTTCGGCCGCACGCTGCTTGCGTCGCCCGGCGGCTGGCTCGCGGACCAGACGGATTGGATTTCCTTCTTTCTGCTGACGACGGCGGCGGCGTTGCCGGGCCTGGTGCTGCTGCTTTGGATTCGGCGCACCGCCCCATCGGCGCTAGAATAAGACGCAACCATCGGGAGACGGGATGTGCGCATCGGCGTTCCAAAGGAAATCAAAACGCAAGAGCACCGCGTCGGCCTGGTACCGGCCAGCGTCCGAGAGCTGGTCCATCACGGCCATGACGTAGCGATTGAAAGGGGCGCAGGCTTGGGCTCCGGCTTCGACGACGCGGCCTATCAGGCCGTTGGCGGAAAAATCGCAAAAGACGCGAACCAGGTTTTTCAAGAAGCGGAAATGATCGTCAAGGTGAAGGAGCCGCAAGCGGAAGAATTTTCCAGGCTTCGCGAGGGGCAAATCCTGTTCACCTATTTGCACCTTGCGGCGGGGCCGGAGGTGACGCGCGGGCTGCAAGAGACAGGCGCCATCGCCATCGCCTATGAGACGGTTACGGACGAGCGCGGCGGCCTTCCCTTGCTGGCGCCCATGAGCGAGGTGGCCGGGCGCATGGCCATACAGGTCGGCGCCCATGCCCTTGAGAAAGAGCAGGGCGGCGGCGGCCTTCTTCTCGGCGGCGTGCCGGGGGTGCCGCCGGCAAAGGTTGTAATCTTGGGCGGCGGCGTCGTCGGCACCAACGCCGCGCGCATGGCCATGGGGATGGAGGCCTTCGTCACCGTCATCGATAAATCGCTTCCTCGTCTTTACGATCTCGATCTTCGTTTTGGCGGGCAGTTGAACACCGTCTTCTCGACCGTCGATTCAATCGAAACCCACGTGCTGGACGCGGACCTCGTCATCGGCGCCGTGCTGGTGGCGGGCGCGGCGGCGCCAAAGCTGGTGACCCAAGCGATGGTGAAAAAAATGCGGCGCGGCTCGGTGCTGGTGGACGTCGCCATCGACCAGGGCGGCTGTTTCGAAACCAGCCGGCCGACGACCCATGACGCGCCGACCTTCCTTGTGGATGACGTCGTCCATTATTGCGTGACGAACATGCCGGGCGCGGTGGCGCGGACCTCGGTCCTGGCGCTGAACAACGCCACGCTTCCTTTCGCGATTGCGCTGGCGAACAAGGGCTATCGGGTGGCGATGGCCGAGGACAAACATCTGCTGAACGGGCTCAACGTGCACAAAGGCAGCCTCACCCACAAGGCGGTGGCCCAGGCGCTGGGCCTTGGCTTTACGCCGCCGGAATCGGCGATTTATTGATTTTTTGCGGCGTCTTCTTTTAAGGCGTAGCCGGCACCGCGGACCGTGCGAACGAGGTCCGCCTCCCCTTCCGCGTTGAGGGTGCGGCGAAGGCGTCGGATGTGCACGTCGACGGTGCGAAGCTCGACATAGACGTCCTGTCCCCAAACGGCGTTCAGCAATTGCTCGCGATTGAAGACGCGGCCGGGGTGTTCCAGAAAATGGCGCAGCAGCCGAAATTCCGTCGGCGCCAATTCGACCTCGCGGCCGGCGCGGTGCACGCGATGGGTGGCGAGGTCCATGGTTAGATCGCCGGCTTCCAGTTTTTCTTCGCTTAAGGCAGGGCGCGCGCGCCGCAGCAAGGCCCGGATGCGGGCGGCGAGCTCGCTTGGGCTGAAGGGCTTGGTCATGTAATCGTCGGCGCCGGTGTCGAGGCCGCGGACCTTGTTTTCCTCTTCGCCCTTCGCCGTCAGCATGAGGATGGGTACGTTCCGCGTTTCCCGGGCGCGCCGCAACCGGCGGCAAACTTCGATGCCGGAAAGAAGCGGCAACATCCAATCGAGCAGGATCAAATCCGGCGTTTCCTCGCGGGCAAGCAGCAACGCGTCCTCGCCGTTCTCGGCGATGGCGACGCGGTAGCCCTCTTTTTCCAGGTTATAGCGGAGACGGTTGACGAGGGTTTCTTCGTCTTCGACGACAAGAAGAAGCGGCTTCATCTATCCAGCTTGCTGCGCGAGGCAAGGGTCGTAACCACGGAATCGCCTTCTTCGATCGTCGGGCGGTTTTCACGCATTCGCTTGCCATGCACGAGGAAGTAAACCGTCTCGGCAATGTTCGTAACGTGGTCGCCGATGCGCTCGATATTTTTGGCCATGAAAAGAAGATGGGTGCATGGCGTGATGTTCCGCGGGTCTTCCATCATGTAGGTCAGAAACTCGCGGAACACGCTTAGATACATGTCATCGACTTCGATATCGAGATTCCAGACGCGGATGGCCTGCTCCGAATCGCGGGCAACGTAAGCGTCCAGCACGTCCTTGATCATTGGCTGAACCAAAGAGGCCATGCGCGGGATGCCGGAGGCCGGCTTTACGGTGCGGTGTTCGTCCATGGCGATAACGCGCTTGGCAACGTTTGCGGCGTAATCGGCAATGCGCTCGAGGTCGCTGGAAATTTTGAGCGCGGCGACGATGCTGCGCAAATCTTCCGCCATGGGCTGGCGCAGGGCAAGCAGTTCGACGGCGAATTGGTCCACCTGGAAATTCAACTCGTCGACTTTGTCGTCTTCCTCGATGATTTCGGCGGCAAGTTCGTTGTCGCGCTTCGTAAGCGCCAGGATCGCGGCGCGCAGTTGGGATTCCGCCATGCCGCCCATTTCGACGATGGTGCGGTTCAGGCGGTTCAGCTCGTCGTCATAGGATTTGACGATATGTTCCGATGTCATGGGACTTCTCCCCTTTCTCACGCCCGGATCAGCCGAAGCGGCCAGTGATGTAGCCTTGGGTCCGCTCGTCCCTGGGGCTGGTGAAGATGGTTGCCGTGTCACCATATTCGACGATCTCGCCCAAATGGAAGAAGGCCGTGTGCTGGGAAACGCGGGCCGCCTGCTGCATGGAATGGGTGACGATGACGATGGTGTATTTCTGGCGAAGCTCGTCCATCAATTCTTCGATGCGCGCCGTGGCGATGGGGTCGAGGGCCGAGCAGGGCTCGTCCATCAAGATCACTTCCGGGCTGACGGCGATGGCGCGGGCAATGCAAAGGCGCTGCTGCTGACCGCCGGAAAGGCTGGTGCCCGGCTCCTGCAGGCGGTCCTGCACTTCTTTTAGCAAGCCGGCGCGCTCCAGGCTGGTCATGACGATTTCGTCGAGCTCGGCCCGGTTCCGCGCCAGGCCGTGGATCTGGGGGCCATAGGCGACGTTGTCATAGATGGATTTTGGAAACGGGTTCGGCTTTTGAAAGACCATGCCGATCTTGGCGCGCAGTTCGACGACGTCGATGCCTTTTTCGTAGATGTCCTGGCCGTCCAGCGTCACCGTGCCGGCGACCCGGCAGCCCTCGATCGTGTCGTTCATGCGGTTGAGGCAGCGCAGGAAGGTCGTCTTGCCGCAGCCGGAAGGGCCGATGAGGGCGGTTACCTTGTTTTCCACCACATTGAGGCCAACGTTCGTCAGGGCCTGCTTGCTGTCGTAGAAGACGTTTAACTTCTGCGCCGCCATCTTCGGCGGTGCCGCTTCGGCCGCCTGGGCGGCAGGCGCCGCCGCGATCGTGGTGATCTTGATCGCCGCGTCCTTGTCTGCGCCGTGGCCTTTCAAGCCCGCGTCTTCGATTTCCCGTTCCATGGCTTCCATTTTACTCAATTTCTCCTACCAGCGGCGTTCAAATCGCTTGCGCAAAAAGATCGCGAGCCCGTTCATGGTGATGAGGAACATCAAGAGGATAAGCGTGGCGGCCGCCGTGCGTTCGACAAAGGCGCGCTCGGGGCTGTCGGCCCAGAGGAAAATCTGGACCGGAAGGGCGGTGGATGGGTCCGTGATGCTTTGTGGAATGTCGGCGATGAAGGCGACCATGCCGATCATCAAAAGCGGGGCCGTTTCGCCGAGCGCCCGCGCCATCCCGATAATCGTTCCGGTCAGGATTCCGGGCATGGCCAGCGGCAGCACGTGGAGCAGCACCACCTGGGTTTCCGAGGCGCCGACGCCGCGGGCAGCCTCGCGGATCGACGGCGGAATGGACAGCAGCGACGCGCGGGTGGCGATGATGATCGTTGGCAGGGTCATCAGCGCCAGCG